>OZ223306.1:4645215-4992930 GCA_965140735.1 uncultured Fusibacter sp.
ATTGATCATCCCTGAGTCGCTTCATACGATTATTACCACAAGTGTTCCAGAAGCTGTGACGGTGCCACTTGCTGAGACGCGCAAAGGTGTCTTTGGGATAAATCAAGTGGAGAAATTAGTTCAAACGTGTGAAGCAGCAGATGTTATTGCTATTGGGCCAGGTTGTGGTCAAAATGCAGAGATGAATGAAATTCTGAGACATCTAATTACTTTAGTGGATAAACCCGTTATCATAGATGCAGATGGCCTTAATACGCTTGCAAGGCATGTAGAGGTACTTGGAAATAAAGTGAATGAATTAGTGCTGACGCCGCATCCTGGTGAAATGAGTCGATTGACAAAATTACCACTTGAAGTCATTAATGAGCATCCCATTAGAACTGCAAAAGAATTTGCTCAGAAATGGCAGGTTGTTGTTGTTCTAAAAGGTGCACGAACGGTGATTGCATTGCCATCAGGTCAGACTTATCTTAATATCAATGGTAATCCAGGGATGGCAACAGCAGGTAGTGGCGATGTTTTAACGGGTATTATAACAAGTTTGGTTGCTCAAGGACTTACGCCTGAAAATGCGGCTATTGCAGGTGTCTATATTCATGGTTATTCTGGTGACCTCATGGCAACTCAAAAAGGTGAATACGGTCTGATTGCTGGAGACTTGATAGAAGGGATTACTCAATCCTTTAGAAATTTGGAATTGGAAGTTTAGGCACGAAAAAAATCGATAAAATTCAATGGTCAAGTCAAAAAAAATGGATTAAAATAGTCTTGGGACTATTTTAGTCCATTTTTTAAATTGAGTTTTAAGTGTTTAGTTTTGTCGTAAAAAAACGATAAAAACAATTTTGAAGCATTGTAAATGCTCAAATGCTTTAGATCATAGGGGGAAACATGAGTCATAACATTTTAACGAGACCTGTTTGGGCAGAAATTAATTTAAATGCATTGGCACATAATATGAGGGAAGTGAGAAAATGTATTAAACCAACAACCTTGGCATGTGCTGTTATTAAGGCAGATGGCTATGGCCATGGGGCAGTACAAATAGCAGGGGTGTTATTGGATAATGGGGCGGATCGATTCGCTGTAGCAACGCTTTCAGAAGCAGTTCAACTCAGAGCTATTTATAAGGAAACTGAAATTTTAATACTGGGGTATACACCTAATGAAAATGCTGAAGAAGTCATTGAAAATGGGCTGATTCAGACTATTTATAGTATGGAACAAGCCGTTTTTTTTAATCAAAAGGCAGAAGCTTTGAACCAAAAGTTAAAAATACATGTCAAATTGGATACTGGAATGAGACGTATCGGGATGTCCATCTCAGAAGAAACAGTAGATCAAATTGTGACAATAGCTTCTTTTTCACATCTTATAATTGAAGGCATTTTCACACATTTTGCAGTGGCTGATGAAACTGATAAAGCTTTTACACATATACAAGCGAAACGGTTTAAATGGGTGGTAGACCAACTTGAAACGAGAGGTGTGATCATTCCAATAAAACATGTTGCTAACAGTGCTACCATTATGGATTGCCCAGAGTATCAATTTGACATGGTTAGAGCAGGGATCATGCTATATGGTCTATATCCTTCTAAGGCTGTGAATCATAAGGCAGTTTTTTTGAAAGAAGTGATGTCGCTTAAAGCACAAATCTCGCATGTGAAATTTGTTGAGAAAGATGAGGGAATCAGTTACGGCTTGATTTATAAAACCAGTGAGCAAGAGCAGATAGCTACTTTGCCACTTGGGTATGCAGATGGATTTGCAAGAGGGTACACGGGTAAAGCAAAAGCAATCGTCAAAGGTGAAATTAGACCTATAGTGGGTCGGATATGCATGGATCAATGTATGCTAAATGTCACATCACTTGATGTGGCACAAGGTGATGTTGTCACTTTATTTGGAGCTGATGGTGATCAAGTGATTGGCATTGATGAATATGCAGATATGATCAACACGATTAATTATGAAGTGGTTTGTATGATTTCAAGGCGTGTTTTAAGAGTTTATAAAAAAGATGGCAAAGTTTTAAAAATTGTAGATTATTTGAGATAACATATGATTTTTATAGCGCACTTTATGATTTTATGTTAAAATGTTCATTAGATAGAGACATATAAATGTAAAATGGGTTACGGGAAGCTAAAAAAAAAATATTTTGGGCAATTTTTTTGGGAGAAGAAGGGCTGAATTATAGAAAGTTTATGGATTCTTAAGACTTTAAATTGTTTTATTTAAGGTTGTTAGGGTAATATAAACTGAGAGAAATTGTTTTGATACGAAGGGTATCGTTAACAATGGGGGTTTTGTGATGAAAAAAAATGCTCAGTACAGTTGTGATTCCTTTGGTGCGTATACATTTTTTTTGAAAGATGTGGCACTTAAAGCACACAAGAAAAATGCTCTAAAAAATTGTAAGGCCTGCGAGACAATGCGTGTTGGCTACGAAATAATGGCTCAGATAAATTTAGAATTTTGTGAATCTGGGTTGATAGATTACTTATCTGCGTTATCTATCTTTGAATCAAATTTGAATGGAGATGATAATTAAGGTGAACATGAAGAGAGGCGACGTATTTTTTGCAGATTTATCACCTGTGCGTGGTTCTGAACAAGGTGGGCAAAGACCAGTTTTGATTATTCAAAACGATATTGGTAATAAGTACAGCCCCACAGTGATCATTGCGGCGATTACTGCTAAAATTGCGAAAGCAAAATTACCGACACACGTTGAAGTGCAAGCTTCTCAAGTAGGCTTGCTTAAGGATTCTGTAGTCTTATTAGAACAAGTGAGGACGATTGATAAAACGCGATTGATTCAAAAGCTTGGACATCTTGAAGAAGGTGTCATGGTGGCTGTTGATAAAGCCCTGGTCATTAGCCTTGGTCTATATGAGGAAGACGCTTGAAATGCCTGTATATCTTTTTATATGCAGGTTTTTTCCTGTTTTTTGGCGAAGATATTTTGAAATGTATTCAACGCGTATAGCATGATCTAATCTCGTATGTTAAAATAATTGATGATAGTGATTAAAATAAATCTCTCAGGAGGCAGTTATGACATTTAATAAAAATCTGATTTTGGGGTTAACACTTGGCATTTTTATTGGCGTGCTAGGAATCGCCCAAGCAGATGGTACCGCTGGCACTACAACAGATCCTCTTGTTACTGTGAGTTATATGGAACTGAAACTTAAGGCTCTAGATGACAAATATCTAGCAGAAATAGATGCGTTGAAAGATCAAATAGAACAAATGAATAAAGATGGCAGTTCAAACACAGCGTCACAAGTATTTGAAATCATCAATGTCCCTAAAGGCAGTGCAGTTTACTTTGCAGATAGTGCTGAGTTTATAGTGAGAGTTGGACATGCTACTGTGATTGATCCGAATTCTGTGGGTATTCCAGACTTAACAGATGGGAGCAAGGTTTTAAATGGGAAGAATGTCCCCATTGATCATCATATGCTTGTGCCCAGTAACGATGGCAGAGGTATTTTAACGAAAGAAGACTGTTGGATGATGATTAAAGGCAATTATACTACAATTTCAAATGAATAACGTGGAGGCATCATGAACTTAAAAAAGAAAATATACCTTATCTTATTTGTGATAAGTTTAATAGCGACAGGAACTATGTTGTGGAGTCGTATAAATGTTGAAAATCAAGCTAAAACTGTTGATATCATTGCAGATTATCATGAGTTTTCCCTCTTTGCAGATCAATTGGGGATAACGGATGCCGAAATGTTTAAAACGCTTTCTGAGTCTGGTATTTCAAGTGTTGCACTTAATGAGGATTCCCTCTATAGTTTAGTAAACGAACAGAAACCAATAGAATATGATTTACTGTCAAATGTAAAAAAAGATTTGGAGTGGCAAACGTTTTATGGCAGCCAAGCAGGTACATTTCTTAAAGCGGATGAGAACAAGTATGATATGGTTGTAAGAACTTATGATCAAGCACTCTTTGATCGTTTATCTAAGGCCATAGAAGCACGCTATGATGTTGGCTTTTATGAATTTTTTGATGAAGATGTCAACACAATTGTGTTAAAGGGGACTATGGAAGACCTATACTACACAGAAGATAGTCGCTATAAAGATATACTCGCCAGAGGCGTGAAACTTCCAAGAGTAGAAGTCTCATCTGCACTTGAAGATATTGGATTAGGGTTTGATCCAGAGAAGATTGAAAGTATTAAATCAAGTGGTTTACCCATTAATCTGAGACCGATAAATTTTGGTAGAGCAAGTACCAACATTGCGAAAGCCTATTTTGACGATGTCAAAAAATACGATGAAGAACCCATGGAAATTATTTTTGCTGGGAAATCTGTGTTAGGTTTTGAGGAAGATGTTAGAAATTATGATCCACTTTTATACAAAACACTTGTTGATAAGAATATACCGATTGCGCTTATTGAATCCTCAGTACAAAGAGGGCATTCTGAACAATACGGATTGACGCATTTGGCAAAAGACCTCAACTATAATGTTGTACGCGTTTTTCCTGTGATTGAATATATTCAAAAGCGTTATAATTATTTAGATTATTACACAGGTTCAATTGAGATTGAAAATACGCTTTACAGAGCGATTACAGAACGTAATATAAGAGCGATCTATTTTAGACCTTATAAAGAAACGAATTTCACTTATTATAAAGTGCTTGATGATTATAAACCTATGTTTGAGGCACTTGAAAAGCGTCTTGAGCCACATGGTATAACACTTGGAAGACCTAGTGTCATGCCGTATCACTCAGTTTCACCTATTTTAATAATGTTATCGGCTTTTGGTCTTTTAGTTCTTGGATTGATTGCGCTTAAATTAATTTTGGATATCAATGAAAAATTTGAATGGGTCTTATTTATTTTAGGGATGCTCTTTATTCCCTTAAGTGTATTTATCATTCCAAATCTCAGTGTGGAGTTATATGCATTTGCAGCAGCTAATATATATCCAACAATAGCGATTGTCTTTTTTATCGAGTATATAAAAGATATTTTACTGAGTACCAAGTTCTACACATTAAAAGGGATCATTGTCAAGGCGACAGTTGGTTTAACAGCGATTGTGATGCTCTGTTTAATTGGTGGGCTCACTGTAGGTGCCATTATGTCTAGATCAGATTACTTAGTGGAAATGAGTTTTTACAGAGGGGTTAAAGCCAGCCTGCTTTTACCGATGTTCCTCTTTGTAGTGGTGTATATTATCAAATTGGGTTATAGACGTAATGTGCATGATCTTGAGGAAGATACATTTTTTATAGATGATCTTAAAGGGTTTTTAGTTGAAAATGTTAAGGTTTATTATTTAGCAATTGCAGTGGTCCTTGCGTTTATTGTTTATATTTATATTGCAAGATCGGGGCATGAAACCAATGTAGAAGCTTTAAATATCGAAATTATTTTTAGAAACTTTTTAGAAAATGTCTTGTTGGCGAGACCAAGAACAAAGGAAATTTTGATGGCATTCCCAGCGTTTTCAGCAACGGTTTATTTAGCATGTAGAGGCTATCAGCGTATTTTGTTTCCATTTGCATTGACCTCAATGATTGGATTTACTTCTGTAGTGAACACGTTTTGTCACTCAAGAGCACCGATCTATTTATCCACAGTACGAGAATTAATATCCTTAGCGATGGGCATCGTAATCGGTGTAATTGTTCTCGCTGTGTTAGAAATTATCAATCGCATCTATGTTGCGTATTTTGGGAGCAAAAAATATGAATAGAGTCGTGATCTCAGGCTTTTATGGATTTCACAATATTGGTGATGAGGCTATTTTATTAACCTTGACAAAGAAGTTGAAAGATATAAATCCAAATGTTCAAATCACTGTATTATCTAACAATCCAGAAGAGACCATGCAGAAATTCGATGTTAAAGCCATTAATAGAAGTGATGCTTTAAAAGTCGCAAAAGTTATTATGAAGTGTGATGTGCTCTTAAGTGGTGGCGGGAGTCTTTTACAGGATGTAACCAGTGCCAGAAGTATTCATTACTATCTGAGTATTATCAGAATGGGTTTGATTTTCAAAAAGAAAGTTTTTCTCATAAGTCACGGTGTAGGGCCGCTGATTAGAGATTCCAATAAAAAACGTGTAAAACGTATACTCAATAAAGTCCAGGGGATCACCGTAAGAGATGTCAAGTCTTATGAACTTTTGATGTCAATAGGTGTAAAACCTGAAAAAGCAAAAGTGACAACCGATCCTGTGATGGGGCTTGAGTGTCAACCCCTTGAGGCTGGTGCCAGTATTATAAAAAGGCTTAATTTAAAAGAGCCTAATCGGAAAAAGCTGGCGATTGCCATTAGACAAAAGGATTTTAGAGACGACGCACATCGTGATTTACTCGTTCAAATGGCGAACCGTCTGGCTAAAAAATACAATGTCATTTTTGTGCCTTTTTATTACAAGAATGATACGAAAATTTTTCAAGATATCCATGATAAAACGGATGAACACGTATACTTTATTATCGATAAGTATAACTCTTTGGCATTTTTAAGCCTAATTCAAAATATGGACATGCTTGTGGGATCGAGATTACATTCACTTATATTTTCACTAGTTGCAGAAGTGCCTTTTATAGGGATTAGTTACGATCCAAAGATTGAAAACTTCCTTGAGACCATACAAATGGCACCCGTGTGTAGTATATATGATTTTAAGCCAGATGCCATAGAGGCAGAAATTAAAAGGTATGAACAAAATTATGAAATAGTTAAAGCAGAAATAATTCAATCGAAAGCAAATTTGAGAAAATTACTCAAAGTAAATGATGAAATATTAGAAACATTGCTATAACCCTTGGGGAAGTGAACCCCACTTTTTCAAGTGGGGTTCTCATCCCTAATTCAGTGGAAGTTCAACTTCCACTGAATGCAATCCACTAGGATTGCACAAGGGTTACGAAGGTAGCGGAGCGGACTGAGTACAAAGCCTTAAACTGAGAATTCATCTTGAAATGCAAGGGTTACGAAGGTAGCGAAGCGGACTGAGTACAAAGCCTTAAACTGAGAATTCACCTTGAGGCACAAGGGTTACGAAGGTAGCGAAGCGGACTGAGTACAGAGCCTTAAACTGAGAATTCACCTTGAGGCACAAGGGTTACGAAGGTAGCGGAGCGGACTGAGTATAAAGCCTTAAAGTGAGAATTCATCTTGAAATGCAAGGGTTACGAAGGTAGCGAAGCGGACTGAGTATCCGCTTTGATTGGGGGACTAATGGAAATTTTTAAGGGCGTAGATTACGTAAAAATATTTGGTGTCAAAATTGATAAAGTTACAATGGAAGAAGCGAATAAGCGCTTAGTGAATTATATGCAAGGTGAAGATCTGAAAATGGTTTTTACACCGAATCCAGAGTTTATAATGAAGGCACAAGATGATCCTGAGTTTAAGGACATTTTATGTCAAGGAGACTTGGTCGTTCCAGATGGTATTGGCATTATTAAAGCTTCTAAAATTCATCATCTAGAACTGCCAGAACGCGTTCCAGGTATAGAGTTAATGGAAAAGGCACTGGAATACTGCAATCGTTCCAAAAAGAGTATTTTTTTGTTTGGTGGAAAACCCGGTATAGCAGAGACGGCTGCTCAAAAAATACTTGAGAAATATCCAAACTTAATTGTTAAAGGCACCCAAAATGGTTACTACGATGAAAAGGATGAATTTCGTATTCTCGATAAAATAAACGAAGCAAAACCTGATGTGTTATTTGTAGGTCTTGGCGCACCAAGACAGGAAAAATGGATATACAAGCACCGAAAAATTATCAATTCAAAAGTAGCTATGGGGATTGGTGGTGCAATCGATGTTTGGGCTGGTGCTTCTAAAAGAGCGCCTAAAATATTTATAAAACTTGGAATTGAATGGTTGTATCGTCTACTTAAACAACCAACACGTATTGGTAGGATGATGATATTACCTCAATTTATGATTAAAGTTATTTTTTCTAAAACAATAGATGGTTAGCGTGCCAAAATCCAAAAGTTGAGTAACGCTCTAACATATGGTAAAACGTTCGTGCGAAACTAGATTTTGACACGCTAACGAAAATCACTAAAACGATATTAATTATGGAGGGATAAAAATGAGTGATTCAATGTCGATGGCAGATTTAATGGCACAATACGAAACAAATAATGATTTAAGACAAGGAGATGTTATTGAAGGCACTATACTTTCAGTAAACGCTGAAGAAGTTATTGTGAATATCAATTACAGCTCAGATGGTGTGCTTCCTAAAGAAGAGATTACAGGCAGTACAACAGAGGGATTGGAAGTTGACCAAAAGATTTCAGTATTTGTTTTAAAATCTGATAATGGTGACGGTAATGTGCTCTTGTCTCAAAAAAAAGCAGATCAGATATTAGTATGGGATGAATTTGAAAAGTTATTCAGCAGTAAAAGTGCTTTCAAAGTCAAGGTAAAGGAAATTGTTTCTGGCGGATTAGTTGCGGACTACAAAGGGGCTAGAGTATTTATTCCGGCTTCTCAAGTGGCGTTATCTTATGTGGAAGATCTTAAACCATACTTACATCAAACACTTGAAATCTTGATCATTGATTATAAAAAAGAGGATCAAAAAGTAGTCGGTTCTCGAAAAGTAATCGAACAAGAATTGCAAGAACGTACTAAAGCAGATCGCTTATCAAGGATTTCCGCGGATGATCGTATTAGCGGCAAAGTAGTGCGAGTAGCAAATTATGGTGCTTTCGTCGATTTAGGGGGTGTAGATGGTCTTATCCACATTTCTCAAATGTCTAATAAGCGTATTAAACATCCAAATGAAGTTGTTGAGGAAGGCGATCTTGTGGATGTTATTGTCCTTGAAGTCAACAGAGAGAAAGAGCGTATCAGCCTCAAGTTAGCTGATATTAAAGAAAGTCCTTGGGAAACGGTTGACATGCACTATCAAGTGGATGATATTGTCACAGGTACAGTGACTCGAATTATGAATTTTGGTGCATTTGTTGAAATCGAAGATGGCCTTGAAGGTTTAATTCATATTTCTGAGCTTTCAGAACAGCACGTTTCAAAAGTGCAAGAAGTGGTTAACGTAGGCGATGAAATAGACGTGATGATCATTCAAATTGATAGCGAAAATCAAAAAATGGCTCTAAGTTTAAAAGCGGCTAAAGAAGCTGAATTAACAAATTTTGAACCTTATGAAGAGGAAGAGCAAACCACAACGTTAAGTGATCTCTTTGGAGACAAACTTAAGAATCTAAAATTATAGATGATGATTAAACTATATAAAAAACGGTAATTGATAAAAAACGGCGAAATTTTAGTGACAAGGCGACTTGTTTCAATGAGATTTCGCCTTTTTTAAATGATTTTGACAGAAAAAAAAGGGTATTAAGGGTTTGTGTAGAAATTTTTATAGAACAGGGGTGATTATTTAAAGGAATCGTTCTAATCCGAACTCGAATAAACTTACAACATGGAGGCGATTATGGAATATTTAAAGCTAAAACCTGAACAACTCAATAACAAATGTGAATCAAAGCGATTTGAGTTTAAAACTACAGAAGATTTACCACCAATTAGAGGCATTATTGGTCAAGAACGTGCGAAGAAAGCATTGCAGTTTGGCTTAAATGTGACTAAAAAGGGTTATAATATTTACGTTTCAGGGCAATGGGGTACAGGGCGCAATAGTTTTGTTAATATGCTTACAGAAGAGCAAGCTGTAAAGCAACCATCACCGTCAGATTGGCTTTATGTCAACAATTTTAAAGATCAATATCACCCAATTGCAATTAAAATAGACAATGGAGAAGGTAAGAACTTCATCAAATACGTTGAAAGGTCAATCCGATTTTTGAGAAAGGGCATGGAAGAAATTTTTTCAAGCAGAGATTATGAAAATGCACGTCAAAAGCTTGTTGAAGAGTATAATGTTCATTCTGCAAATGTGATCGAAAAGTTGAATACCGTAGGCGAGAAATATGGTTTTCTATTTTCTTTAAGTGAAAAAGGCATTGTCAGTATTCCGCTTAAAGATGGTAAACCTATGAATGAAGAAGAGTATAAAAGCATCACACAAGAAGAATATGAAAAAATGATGGGCAATTCTCAAAAATTGAATCTTGAAACAATAGATTTATTTAACCGTCTACGCCTTGAAGAAGAAAATTTGAGAAATAAATTAAAGAGTCTGGATGAACAGATGGGTAGACATCTGGTAAAATTTCATCTGGATGCAATTAAAGAAAAATTTAAAGACAACGATGATATTAAAAAGTATTTAGAATTTTTAGAAGAGGATATCATTGAAAATTTAGATGAGTTTAAGCAGGAAGAACCAGAAGCAGACGAACAAAATCCACTGGCTATGTTTGCGATGGGGCAACAAAATCCCGAAGCATTTTTTGAACGGTATCGCATTAATCTCTTTGTGGATAATTCAGAAACGAAAAGTGCACCAGTGATATTTGAATCAAATCCGACGTATTTTAATTTGGCGGGAAGCATAGAATACCTGAACGAAATGGGCGTTATGAAAACTGATTTTACAATGATTAAACCAGGAGCACTTCACAGAGCCAATGGCGGGTATCTTATTTTACTAGCCAAAGATATTTTGGCGAATCCGTATGCTTGGAAAAGTTTGAAACGCTCGTTACTGGATGAATCGGTTTCCATAGACAGTCGTATCTCTTCATCTGGGGCTTTGGTATCTCATACCATAAAACCACAACCTATTCCGATAGATGTTAAAGTCATCATCATAGGGGATTATTATACGTATTCATTACTTAATGCATACGATGAAGAGTTTCAAAAACTTTTTAAGGTCATGGCTGATTTTGATGAAGATATGGAACGTAACGATGAAAATATTACAAAATTCGCTCGGTTTATTTCCACGAAGTGTGAAATGGATAATCTCAATCACTTTATGCCAGATGCAGTAGCTATGCTTGTGGATCATGCCACGAGACTTGCAGACGATCAAACAAAGCTGACAGCACATTTGAAAACGCTAGGTGACATCGCTATTGAGGCGGATGCTTGGGCTAACTATTATAAAGAGGAGTTTGTAAAAGTAGAACATGTAAAAAAAGCCTTGGATGAAAGAAAATATAGAGCTAATAAATACGAAGAGCAAACAATGGCACTTTTTGAAGAAGGCACTTATCTTATGGATGTGTCCGGTTATAAAGTGGGCGAAATTAATGGTTTAGCCGTGGTTGGGACAGGCATGTACAGCTTCGGAAAACCTTCTAAAATAACAGTTTCAACTTATCAAGGGCGTTCGGGTATTATCAATATTGAACGCGAAGCAAGAACCAGTGGTAAAATTCATGATAAAGGCGTTATGATTTTAACCGGCTATCTTGGTTCTATGTTTGCACAAGATAGACCATTAGCACTCACAGCGAGTATCGTATTTGAACAGCTTTACTCAGGAGTAGATGGTGACAGTGCATCCAGTACTGAACTCTATGCATTGCTTTCCGATCTATCTGGAGTGCCTATTAATCAATCAATTGCAGTTACAGGATCAATCAACCAGAGGGGGATGATCCAGCCTATAGGTGGTGTTAACGAGAAGATTGAAGGATACTTTAAAGTTTGTAAAATGAAAGGCTTTAATGGTGAACAAGGGGTTATTATACCGAAACAAAACGTTAAAAATCTCATGTTAGATCCAGAGATTATCTCAGCAGTGAGCGAAGGTAAGTTTAGTGTATGGGCTATAAGCCATGTGGATGAAGGTATCGAAATTTTAACGGGAAAACCTGCTGGTAAACGCAACAAAAATGGTGCATTTGATAAAAATTCAATTCATGATTTAGTAGACAAAAGGTTAAAACGTTTAGCCACACCGCCTAAATCACAAGCAAAGCCTACAACTAAAGCAGCGACTAAAGCGACAGCTAAAGCACCTGTTAAAACAGACGTTCAACCTGAAGATGACAAGAAAGAACCTGAAACAGATATTTCTCCAAAGGCAGAAAAAAAGCCGGTTAGAAGAACACCTAAAAGGGAAAGCTAATTTTAATCTAAAAAGCTGGGATCAATTTTATGGATCCCAGCTTTCTTTATGGATGTCAGAATTTACTTTGGATTTAAAACCTTTGAAGTCCCTTTTCGGTGATGAGAGCAGTTAGTGGCAAGTCGTGTGCTTCCACAGGAATTGAATCAAGTTGCTGAATCGAGAAAGCAATGCCGAATTTGGGCACTTCAGGGTTTAACTTCTCAAAGAAGCGATCGTAAAAACCGCCGCCATAACCCAGTCTAAATCCATTTTTATCAAAGGCAACGCCCGGTGTTAAAACGAAATCAATTAAGCTTAAGTTAACTTCTGGATGCAACTTTGGATCAGGCTCAAGAATGCCATATTTGCTCAATTTTAGCTCTGATAATGTGTAAACGCTATGAAAAGTCATACGCTTATTTTTCATATCAATGTAAGGTAGACATAGTGATTTTTTATGATTAAGTATATAATTGTTGATAGGTGTCATGTTTACTTCATCTCTGAAATCAACAAAAGAAGCCACATGTGATGCAGCTATAAAGGCATTTGAATGTGTGAGATGTGACATGATTTTATCGCTAAAAGCAGTGCGATCTTGATTGGATATCGAAGAACGTATTTTGAGCATATTTTGACGAATTTGTATTTTATCCATTTTGTTCACCTCTGTGTAATATTTATTTAATAATTATACACTTAAAATGCGTCTCAAGTATAGGTATAATATAAAGGTAAAGGTTTATTATCACTGAAAAATTAAGTATAATAGAAGATAGTATAAAGTGTTTACAGGAAAAGTGAGAAGGGTTAGGACATTTATGATAGAGTTTAGCAATGTTTCCAAACGTTATGATAACGGTGTAATGGCACTTAATAATGTCAATATAAAAATTGAAAAAGGTGAATTTGTATTTATAGTAGGACCAAGTGGTGCTGGTAAATCTACTTTTATAAAATCAATCTTAAAAGAAGTGGATGCAACCATGGGTAAAATATGGGTAGATGATGTCAATATTACGAGATTACATCGCAGGCGGGTGCCTTATTTAAGGCGTAAAGTAGGCGTTGTCTTTCAGGATTTTAGATTACTGCCCAATAAGACAGTTTACGAGAATATAGCGTATGCGATGGAAATCTTAGGAACACCTCAGAGAACCATTAGAAAACAAGTGCCCATGATTTTATCGCTTGTGGGTTTATCGGGAAAAGGGAGTGTTTATCCAAATCAGTTATCAGGTGGAGAACAGCAGAGGGTTTCCATAGCGCGTGCTATGATCAATAACCCTCCTATTTTGATTGCAGATGAACCCACTGGAAACCTCGATCCAGAAACTTCTTGGGAAATTATGAAGATACTGAGAACAATTAATAGACGTGGTACGACGATACTGATGGCAACACATGATAAAGATATTGTGGATATTATGAAAAAACGTGTTATTGCTCTTGAACGTGGTGGCGTTGCAAGGGATGATAAAATAGGAGTTTATGGCTATGACGATTAAACCATTTTTTACATTAAGAGAAGCCTTAAAGAGTTTGTGGCGGAATAGATTGATGAGTATTGCATCAATTTCCTCTGTCTCAGCAACTTTGATAATTTTAGGGGTTATATTTGCACTGATTATCAATGTGAATGCATCGACTCAGGCCGCAAAAGACCAGATTGACAGTATAAAGGTCTACTTAGTAGATGACTTGACTCAAGAAGAGGGAAACGTGCTACAAAGTGAAATTGAAAGTATAACAGGGGTAGAGTCAGTGGTTTATGAAAATAAAGAGGAAGCATTGGCTAAATGGAAAGTATCGTGGCAGGAAAATGCGTATATGCTAGAAGGGTTGGAAAAAAATCCGCTACCCAATTCGTTTATTGTCTATTTGACCGATATTTACTATTCTGAGAGTGTCCTTGCTTCTCTGGAAAAATTGGAAGGTATAGAGCAAATTAGATCCCACCAAGATATTGTAACAACGCTTTTGACTTTTTCAGAACTGATAAGAAAGGGTGGATTGATTATTATATTTGTTCTGATTTCAATTTCAACTTTTATCATACACAACACGATTAAACTTGCTGTTAATTCGCGGAATAGAGAGATTAATATTATGAAGTATGTGGGTGCTACGAATTGGTTTATCCGATGGCCCTTTTTGATAGAAGGCACAATATTAGGGTTAATTGGTGCAGGTATTGCATCAGTAATCTTAGATGTGGGTTACAGGTATGTTTATAATTTATTGAACTCAGAATTTTTCGTATTAATTGCAGCATATGTTGTTAAACCAGAAGTGCTCATGAAAGATTTGGTGTTCTTATTTGTGGTGATTGGTGCAGGCATTGGAGCACTAGGCAGTATTTGGTCAATGCGTAAGTATTTAAATGTATAGGAGGCTATGATGAATTTAAAAAGATGGCTTCCCTTGGTGCTTATTTTTACGTTGATTTTCACAACGATTTCTTGGGCGAATAACGATGAACTTAAAAAGAAAGAACGGGAGCTTGAAGAACTTAAACAGCAAATTGAATCTATGGATGCTTCAATTGATGCCAATAAGTCACTTCAAAATAAAACGGCTTCAAATATTAAAAAAGTCAGTACCAATATTAAAAATCTTGAAAAAGATATTGCTGATTTAGATTTAAAAATAGATAATACTGAATCTGATATCGAATTAAAGACGGTAGAACTTGCTGACGCAGAAGTCAAAATTGGTGAAAAGAATGAACTGATGAATGCTCGATTGAGAGTTATGTATAAAACGGGCTCCGTAGGCTATTTAGAAGTTATACTTGGCTCAGAAGATTTTACAGATCTGCTTTCAAGAATTGACATGGTACAGAGAATATTGGCTCAAGATCAAGACCTTCTGCTTTTCCTAAAAGAACAAAGAGATCTTATTGATCAGAAAAAAACAGAGCTTGAAGGTTTTAAAGTTGAACTGGAGACTTTAGTGAATTCAAAAAAAGAGAAACAAAATGCACTTGAAAAAGATTTGAAATCTCTGATTGCCTATAAGGAAAAGCTTCAAAAAGATCAAGCATCTTTAGAAGAACTGGAAGATGAAATGACGGGTGAAGCAAATAAGCTTACTTCAGTTATTAAAAATCTACAGCTTGCAGCGACTTATGTTGGTGGTGAAATGATGTGGCCAGTGCCTGGCAACTATACGATTACATCGCCATTTGGCAAAAGATTACACCCTATATCGAAAACTTATAAGATGCACACAGGAATCGACATTTCTTGTCCAAGAAATTCAAATGTTGTAGCGGCACAGTCTGGAACCGTTATTTACTCAGGATGGTATGGTGGCTATGGCAAGGTGATTATCTTAGATCATGGTGGTGGCTATACAACACTTTATGGTCATAATGATGGTCTCGTGGGCAAAGTTGGACAGAAAGTAAATAAGGGAGACCTTATTGCGAAATCAGGAAGTACAGGATATTCCACTGGACCGCATTGTCATTTTGAAGTGCGTGTTAATGGTGATTATGTAGATCCTGAAAAATATGTAAAAGGAAACTGAGGTGCTTAAATTGAAAAAAATTAATGTAGTTATTTTATCCGTATTACTAGTATTTGCAAGTAGTGGTATTACCTTTTTTGCAACAACAATGACACAGGTCGACCTAGGTGACAAAGTAGTTATCTCAAAAGCCGATTTTGATAAATATCAGAAAACCATTAATGAGTACAGAGAAGTTGAAGTGTTGAAAAACTATATCGAAAAAAATTACTATAAAGATGTCAGTGAAGAACTTATGATTGAAGGCATGAAGAAAGGTATTTTCAGCGTCCTTGAAGATCCATATTCTCTCTTTATGAATCAAGAAGAATACAAAAGTTATATGGAGTCATCTTCAGGCGAATATCCAGGAATAGGAGTTTACTTGGTTGCCAATGATGATAATGAAATAGAAATCGTTGCACCAATTGAGGATACACCAGGTGAGCGTGCAGGCCTTCAGCCAAAAGATCTTATCATTGCTGTTAATGGAGAAACTGTAAATGCATCGGTTATGGATGAAACGATCTCTAAAGTGAAGGGAGAACCGGGCACTTCTGTAACACTTACCATTTATCGACCATCCATTAAAGACAAGTTTGATGTTGAGATCAAAAGGGAGTGGATCGACGTAAAAGTTGTCAAATCAAGGATGTTAGATTCACAAATGGGTTATTTGAGATTATCCATGTTTGATGAGAACTCTGCATCAGAGTTTGATGAGCATATGAAAAAACTTGTGAGTCAAGGTGCAAAAGGGGTTGTTATTGACCTTAGACAAGATCCAGGCGGTTATTTAGATCAATGTGTTAAAATTGCAGATAGCCTACTGGGCAAAGCGTTGATCGTTTATACCGAAAGCAGAAACGGTGATAATGAGAAGTTTGAATCAGATGCTAAAAAATACGATGTACAATTGGTTGTTTTAGTAGATCAAGGTTCTGCCAGTGCTTCTGAAATCTTAACAGGTGCTCTAAAAGATAATAATGCAGCGACTATCGTTGGGGTAACCACTTTTGGTAAAGGTATCGTACAAATTGTGAGACCTCTTAAAGATGGCACAGGCTTTAAACTAACCACTTCTGAATACTTTACACCTTCTGGTAAAAATATTCATAAAATAGGGATTGTACCCGATGTGGTAGAGCCACTTGATGAGAATTATGGTAAGATTGAAAAGCCAACGGATGAAGATGACAATCAACTTCAAAAGGCCATTGAAATTTTAAAGGAAAAACTTAAATAGAAATGCTATAAAGGTGAAGGAGGGACGCTATGGATGTCTCAAAGTATGTGGCAACAGGCAATGAAATTAAAACTTTAGGGCTTAAACTTCAAGGAATCATAGACCCAGAGTCTTTAAGCGAAGAAGAACAATTGCTCATAAGGCCCTCTGAAGAAATAAAAAAGGTGTCTCAAACGGGCATCAATCCAGGGATAGTTGTTGCTGGACTTTTGCTCATCTTGGTGGTAGGGACATTTGTTCTACTTCACTTTTGGTAAATAGGTAATTTAAAGTAATTTAAGAGCTTGTAGATCTCAGAGATTTGTGGAATTTCTTGTGAGCCTATAAGCTCTTTTTAAAATGTGGAAAATCTATTTGACGGGTAACCTGAAAAAATATATAATTGAAATACGAACAAACGTTTGGAGGGATATATGAATCGCTTTAAAATAGTATCAGATTATAAACCTACAGGGGATCAACCTGAGGCGATTGAGAGGTTGGTTTCAGCTATAGATCAAAATCGCAAATATAATACTTTGCTCGGTGTAACAGGCTCTGGAAAGACGTTTACAGTGGCTAATGTCATCGAACGTGTACAAAAACCCACGCTCATTATTGCACACAATAAAACTTTGGCAGCACAGCTTGCTTCTGAGTTTAAAGAGTTCTTTCCTGATAATGCTGTGGAGTACTTTGTCAGTTATTATGATTACTATCAGCCAGAGGCCTATGTTGCACATTCAGATACTTATATAGAAAAAGACGCATCCATTAATGAAGAAATAGATAAACTTAGGCATTCAGCAACATCTGCTTTATTTGAAAGAAGAGATGTCATTATTGTGGCTTCTGTATCCTGCATATATGGTTTAGGTGACCCAATTGATTACTCCACAATGACTTTGTCCATAAGACCAGGCATGGAGAAATCTAGAGAGGATATTCTAAGAAGATTGGTTGATATTCAATATACGCGTAATGACATCAACTTCACACGTAATACATTTAGGGTTCGTGGAGACGTTGTTGAGATTATGCCCTCTTATGAATTCGAAAGAGCATATCGTATAGAACTCTTTGGTGATGAAATAGATCGAATTGTAGAAGTCAATGCATTGACAGGAGAAATACTAGGCTATCGAAATCATTTGACACTTTATCCAGCTTCACATTATGTGACACCAAAAGATAAACTTGAAAGTGCTATTGTCAACATTGAAACGGAACTTGAAGACACGATTAAATATTTTAAAGACCATAATAAGTTGATCGAAGCACAGCGTATAGAACAACGTACGAAGTATGACATTGAAATGCTCAGAGAAGTTGGTTTCTGTCAGGGCATTGAAAACTATGCACGGATTCTGTCGGGGAGACCGCCTGGAAGTAGACCCTTTACATTACTGGACTATTTTCCAGATGATTTTTTAATTGTCATTGATGAATCACATGTGACGATTCCCCAGATTAGAGCGATGTATGGTGGTGACCAAACTCGGAAACAATCACTTGTGGATTATGGTTTTCGCCTGCCGTCTGCCAGAGATAATAGACCACTAAACTTTGGAGAGTTTGAAAAACTAGTGAATCAAGCTTTATTTGTAAGTGCAACGCCAGGGCCCTATGAGTATGAACACAGCGACAAGGCAATTGAACAAATTATTAGGCCAACGGGTCTGATTGATCCAGAAGTAGAAGTAAGACCCATTAAGGGCCAGATTGATGATTTGTATTCAGAAATTATCAAAAGAATAGAAAAGAACGAACGCGTATTGGTAACCACTTTAACCAAGAAAATGGCCGAAGATTTAGCCGATTATTTTAAAAAGATGGAGATTAAGGTTAGATATTTGCATTCAGATATTAAGACTATAGAGCGGATGAGTATTTTACACGATCTTAGAAAAGGTGTTTTCGATGTTCTAATTGGGATCAATCTTTTACGAGAGGGACTTGATATTCCAGAAGTTTCTTTAGTGGCAATTCTAGATGCAGATAAAGAAGGCTTTTTAAGATCGGAAACTTCTCTTGTACAAACCATTGGACGTGCTGCAAGAAATATTAATGGTAAAGTCATTATGTATGCAGATAAAATAACGCGCTCTATGAAACTGGCACTGGATGAGACGAATAGAAGAAGACAGATTCAAACGGAATATAATGAGACACACAATATAACACCAACTGGTATTGTTAAGGGTATTAGAGATGTTATTGAAGCCACTGTTGCAGCAGAAGAAGTGGCCGCATATGAAGTTGAAAAAATCAAGAAAATGACGAAAAAGGAACTCATATCTTATGTTGAGACGCTAGAGGAAGAAATGATGGAAGCATCTAGAAAACTTCAATTTGAGCGTGCAGCTGAACTTAGAGATATGATTGTAGAAATCAAAGAGACGAAATTGAGGAAGTAATGATGAGTAAAAATAGTATTTATGTAAAAGGTGCAAAAGAGCATAATTTAAAAGATGTTGATGTGAGAATACCGAGGGACCAATTGGTGGTTATTACGGGATTAAGTGGTTCAGGTAAATCATCTCTTGCTTTTGATACGATTTATGCTGAAGGTCAAAGAAGATACGTTGAAAGTTTATCATCGTATGCAAGACAATTTTTAGGTCAGATGGAAAAGCCAAATGTAGAATACATTGAAGGGTTATCCCCTGCGATCTCTATTGACCAGAAAACCACCAATAGAAACCCGAGATCTACTGTGGGTACGGTTACTGAAATTTATGATTATTTAAGATTATTATATGCAAGAATAGGGATTCCACATTGTCCCGTTTGTGGCATAGAGATTGCACCTCAATCTGTAGATCAAATTGTAGATAAAGTGATGCAACTTGAAGAGAGTACTAAAATTCAAGTGCTCGCACCTATTGTTGTTGGTAAAAAGGGACAGCATACTAAAGTGCTTGAACAACTGAGAAAAGAAGGTTATGTAAGAGCACGTATCAACGGTGAAGTTGTTGATCTTGCAGATGAAATTGTTTTAAAGAAGACAAAGAAAAATACGATAGAGGTGGTTGTCGATCGCCTCGTCATAAAAGAAGGAATACAACAAAGATTGACAGATTCTCTTGAGACTGTTCTTAAGTTGTCCGAGGGATTGATTATTATAAATTGTATTGATGGTGATGACATCACTTTTAATACACAATTTTCTTGTCCCGAGCACGGACAAGGGATCGCTGAAATGGAACCCAGAATGTTTTCCTTCAATGCACCTTATGGGGCATGTCCGGATTGTAATGGGTTGGGTTTTACAAAGAAAGTAGACCCTGAATTGCTTGTACCTGATGTAAAATTATCTGTAAGTGAAGGGGCGCTACTACCTATTGCAAACAGTGCAGAAGGCACTTTCTATGTGAGTATGATAAATGCTTTGCTTGAATATCATGGTGTTTCAAACGATGTTCCTTTTAGAGAGTTTCCAGAGCAATTGAAGCAGGAAATCTTTTACGGGACTGGTAAGCGTGAAGTAACCTTTCAATACGACAGTAAGTATGTGGGTTTTTCAGAGTTTAATAGACCTTTTGAAGGGCTTGTGAACAATTACGAAAGAAGATATGCGGCTACTAGTTCGGAGTATATCAGACAGAAAATTGACGAATTTATGAGCATGATTGAATGTGAGACTTGTCATGGAAACCGCTTAAAAGATGAAGTTCTAGCCGTTACAGTGGGTGGTAAAAGTATCATTGAAGTTACAGAATTATCGGTTAAGGATGCTATTGTCTTTTTCGATCAGTTGGATCTTGGATCTACTCATGTGAAAATAGCAGATCAAATTTTAAAAGAGATTAATGCAAGACTGCTTTTTCTTAAAAATGTTGGTCTTGAGTATCTATCGTTAGCACGTGCTGCGAGTACTTTGTCAGGCGGTGAATCTCAGCGGATTAGACTTGCAACTCAAATTGGATCTGGTTTAGTCGGGGTGCTCTATATTTTAGATGAACCGAGTATCGGGCTTCATCAGAAAGACAATCAAAAGCTTTTAAAGACACTTCGAAATCTCACAGATCTTGGCAATACACTTTTAGTTGTTGAACATGATGAAGAGACTATCATGGAAGCGGATTATATTTTGGATTTTGGGCCTGGTGCAGGTGAGCACGGCGGAGAAATCATTGCCGAGGGAACGATTGATGATATACTGGCTTCTGAAGACTCGTTAACAGGTCAGTATTTATCGGGTAAAAAGAAGATTGAGATTCCAGCTGTAAGACGTACTTCAAATGGACATAAAATTACGATAAAAGGTGCTGTTGAAAACAATCTAAAAAATATAGATGTGGATATTCCACTTGGAATTTTCTGCTCAGTCACTGGTGTATCTGGCTCTGGAAAGAGCACTTTAATCAATGAGATTCTTTACAAGTCATGTGCAATAAAACTTAATAGAAGCCGTATAAAAGCGGGAAAACATGAAGATATTCTCGGACTTGAGCATATTGATAAAGTGATTGATATTGATCAATCGCCAATTGGCAGGACGCCAAGGTCAAATCCTGCGACTTATACAGGGGTTTTTGATCATATTAGAGATATTTTTGCACAAGTTCCTGAAGCTAAGATGAGAGGTTATCAAAAAGGACGATTTAGCTTTAATGTAAATGGTGGTAGATGTGATCATTGTAAAGGTGATGGTATCATAAAAATCGAAATGCACTTCTTACCTGATGTCTATGTTCAGTGTGATGTTTGTAAAGGTAAAAGGTACAATCGTGAAACACTTGAAGTTCGATATAAGGGCAAGAATATAGCTGACGTTTTAGAAATGACTGTGGAAGAGGCACTTGAGTACTTTGCCAATATTCCAAAGATAAAAAGAAAAATTCAGACGCTTTATGATGTGGGTCTTGGTTATATTAGATTGGGACAACCTTCAACACAGTTATCTGGTGGGGAAGCTCAACGTATAAAACTTGCCACGGAACTCAGTAAAGTGAGCACTGGTAAAACCCTGTACATCTTAGATGAACCAACTACTGGACTTCATACAGCAGATGTTCACAATCTTATTGAAGTGCTTCAAAAATTAGTAGATGCAGGGAATACGATAGTCGTCATAGAACATAACCTAGATGTCATTAAGTCATCCGATCATATTATTGATTTAGGGCCAGATGGCGGCGATAATGGTGGCACTATACTTGTAACGGGTACACCTGAACATGTGGCAAAACATAAGACCTCTTATACAGGAGAGTTCTTAAGAAAAATGTTGTAGATAGAAAAAAGTATAGATTCTAACGTAGATAATGTTCATATAATGTATAAAATGTTTATAAAAATAGGTGCTTCATCACTGGTATTGGATGAAGCACCTATTGATCTTTTGTGGTCTTAGTAAGGCTTAATGGGCTTTACTTTTTGTGCATTTAAGTAATTGGCAACGTTATTTAAAAGGGCACCAGTGGCTTCAACAGCAATTTTACCACGATCGTTTTCCAGTATGAGGTATAGAATTTGACCATCGATGTAATAGTTCTTAAAGTCTTGATAATGGTAAACCCCTGAATGTGAATAGATAATGGCACCAAGAGGAAAATCAAGTCTAAAATCGTAGCCAGAAATAAGAATGTATTGTTTGCCAAAATAAGCCTTGGTTGTTCTATAGGTTATAAATAACCATATTTCCGAGATAAATACCCATAAGGCAAAAGTAAAATAATGTACTGGTAATAAGGCACTAAAGTCAAAACGGTTTCCGGTAATTGGCAGCAGTATGATTAAAAAAGCAATTGCATAAAAGCTAATACGATGAATGGCTTTAGCATCATGAATATTTAGATGAAATAGAAACTCATCTTTGAGCTGATACTTTTTAAGCACCGCTTTACGCATTATAAGTTGTACTAAAGGAAAAATAACAAGCACAGAAGCTGCCAGATAGTTAATATAAAGATTCGGTTGCGTCATTGCAAAGGGCAGTAGAGGTATAATCGAAAAATAGTAAAAAACAACTGCAAAAAGGCTGGCGAAAAAAATCAACGAACGTGTTGTATTATTCATGAAAAGTCTCCTTTTATAATTTAAAACTCAAAATTGAGTAGATTGATAAGTCTTTATTATACTAAAAAAATGAGAATACTGAAATACTTTATGGGAAAAATCCGCTATAATAAAACTAGGTTTATATGAAAGGAATTATCTGAGATGTCACAAAATTTTGTGGTGAAAGACCATATTAAAGAACAGCTTAAACGCTTGCCTCATAACCCCGGTGTCTATATTATGAAAGATCATGAAGGGGAGATCATATATGTTGGCAAGTCTAAAAACTTGAAAAATCGTGTGAGTTCATATTTTAGAGGATTTAACTCTCACATGCCTAAGGTTCAAACTATGGTCATCAATATTGCCGAGTTTGAATACTTTATCACGGATACAGAAGTTGAAGCTTTAATACTTGAAGCCAATTTAATTAAGAAACATTTGCCTCGATTTAATATTCTTCTTAAAGATGATAAAATGTATCCTTTTATCTTGGTTACTATTGAAGAAGCATTTCCCCGTGTTCTTATGACTCGTAATTATTCTGGTAAAGGTAAACATTTTGGTCCCTATATGAGTAGCGATCAAGTGCGAAAAACAATCGAAGTGATACAGACGCTCTTTCCACTCAGGGAGTGTAGTAAAAAAATCACGAGTAAAATAGACCGACCTTGCTTGAACTTTCATATAGGTAGATGTGCTGGAGCTTGTAATCATGCTATTTCTGAGGCAGATTATAGAGTGTATGTTAATCAAGTGCTCCAATTTTTAAATGGCGATAGAGAGTGGCTTATCAACGATTTGAATCAACAGATGCTTAAAGCGGCAGAAGCTTTAAATTTTGAAGCGGCAGCTGAAATACGTGATAAAATAAATGCGCTGAATGCGCTAAATGAAAAACAAAAGGCTATTCAAGCAAATGATAAAAATCAAGATTTTATCGCCTTTTATAGTTTTGAGGAAAGAACATGTGTCATGCTCTTTCAAGTGAGGGGCGGAAAGATTGAAGGTCGAGAGTCTCATAACATATCTAATGCACGTGGTATGAGTGCTTCTGATATTTTAACTTCTTTTATAACACAGTACTACTCTGGTGCACTAATGATTCCTAAAGAAATCTATTTATCTAATGAAATAGAAATGAAAGAGCTCTATTCAGATTGGTTGACGAAGTTACTGGGAACAAAAGTGGAGATTCATATACCTCAAAAAGGTGAAAAGAAAAAACTTATAGATTTGGTGAGTAAGAACGCGAAAGAGTATATTATTAAATTTCAAGAAAAAATTGACAAAGAAATTCGATTTAGAGAATCCGCTGAGAACGAACTTAAAGATGTACTGGGTATGCCTCAGAACATGAAGCTTAGAAGACTTGAAGCCTATGATATCTCCAATACTTCAGGTGTATATTCGGTAGGCAGTATGGTCGTTTTCGAAGAGGGGAAAAAGAAGCGTAGTGATTATAGACGTTATAGGATCAAGACGATTGAAGGTGCAAATGACTATGGTTCTATGCAGGAAGTGCTTTATCGCAGATTTAAAAGAGGGCTTGAAGAGCAAAATATAGCCTCACAGAATGGTATTGGTGAAGGCAAATTCATTCACTTTCCAGATCTAATCTTAATTGATGGTGGTAAGGGACATGTAAATGCAGTACAGGATGTTTTAAAAGCGCTCAGTATTGATATCCCATGTGTAGGGATGGTCAAGGATGATTATCATAAGACAGAAGACTTGTATTATCAAGGGGAACTTTGTGGATTAAAGCAAAAGAACAATGCTTTTAAGCTCATTTATGAGATTCAAGAAGAAGTACATCGATTTGCAATTGAGTACCACAAGTCATTAAGGTCAAAGGAAATGACTTATTCCATTTTAAATGAGATTTCTGGCATTGGAGAAAAACGTAAAATCGCACTGTTAAAGCATTTTCACTCTATTGAAAGCATAAGTGTTGCCAATGTGGCAGACTTAGAAAAAGTAGAGGGGATTAATAAAACAGTGGCCCAAAGTATTTATGATTATTTTCATATAAGAGAGAATAAGAAAGAATAAGAGAGAAGTAAGAAAAGAATGAAAAAAACTGAAAATTCTGAAAATAGATAAATCATTCACAAAATGTGTTCTAACACCCCGGTATATGTGGGGTGTTATTTTTATTACAAATAGATATTTGTACAAATTATACACAATAAAGGTGCAAAAAAAGATGCACACATTAACAAAAAAACAAATTGTTTGTAAATAATGTAAAAGTGTTGGATGCAAATAATGTTTAAATTTCAACGCTTAAAGAGCCTTAAATATTACAAAAAATTATAGAAATAGAATAACTATTTTTGTGTATACATTATAATCATTCTATGTTATAATTTTATCGAATATAGGTTAATAAATTAACAAGCAGCTTTAAACCTAGTAAAATACTAGGGATTGGACAGTTCGGGTTATGTTCGAGCTCAGTCGAATGTACGAAGTATAAGGAGGAACTATTAATGGCCAAAAACTTTTTAACAGAAGAAAATTTTGCGAAGCTTGATAGGGTAATTGAAGAGCATAAAGATATGCAAGGTCCTTTGATGCCTATTTTGCATGAAGCGCAACACATTTTCGGTGCAATTCCTATGGAAGTACAAAAAGTTATATCTGAAAAATTACATGTACCTTTAGCTGAAATTTATGGCGTTGTTACATTCTATTCACAATTCACGTTAGAGCCTAAAGGCGAGTACTTAATTGGTATATGCTTAGGAACTGCATGCTATGTTAGAGGTGCACAAAGCATTATTGATAAAGTGGTTGATCTCACAGGTGTAGCTGTTGGTAAAACATCTGCCGATGGAAAATTCTCGTTAGAAGCTACAAGATGTATTGGAGCTTGTGGACTTGCTCCAGTATTAACAGTTAATGAAGACGTTTATGGTAGACTCGTACTTGAAGATATTCCAGGTATTATTGCGAAATATCAAGGTTAGACTTAGGAGGAATAAGAATGAAATCTTTAGCTGAACTTGCAAAAATCAGAGAAGAAGCGCTTAAAAAAGTAGACTTAAGAACTGATAGAAAAGGCACTAGAATTGTTGTTGGAATGGCAACTTGCGGTATTTCTGCAGGGGCTAGACCGGTACTTGCAGCATTAATGGATGAGGCTCAAAAAAGAGGCCTTAAAGATATTGAAATCACTCAAACGGGTTGTGTTGGTGTTTGCAGATTAGAGCCGATGATCGATGTGTACAAAGAAGGCGAAGAAAAAGTAACATATGTTGAGTTAACAGAAGAGAAAGCAAGAAAAATTATTGCTGAACACGTTGTTAATGGCAATATCGTTATGGAATACACTATCGGGGCAGCTGAATAAGTACCAATAATCAATTTGAGGAGGTAAATAAATGGATTTTTATAGATCACACGTACTTGTATGTGGAGGAACTGGATGTACATCTTCAGGCTCGGTATCAATTGAAGAAATGTTCAATACTCAATTACAAGAAAAAGGGTTAGATAAAGAAGTTAAGGTTGTTAGAACTGGATGTTTTGGACTTTGTGAAGCAGGTCCAATTTGTATCGTTTATCCAGAAGGTTCATTTTACTCAAGAGTTGAACTCAAAGATGTGGAAAGAATTGTAGATGAACATTTATTAAAAGGTAGAATTGTAAAAGATTTATTATTCGTAGACAAAACTGCTAATGTGACTGATATAGCGACATCAATTAATGATGTGCCTTTCTATAAAAAACAAAAAAGAGTTGTTTTGAGAAACTGTGGGGTTATCAATCCTGAAGTCATCGAAGAATACATCGCATTCGACGGTTATAAAGCACTTGGTAAAGCATTAACTGAAATGACACCAACAGAAGTTGTTGATGTTATGAAAAAATCAGGTCTTCGTGGCCGTGGCGGCGGCGGATTCCCAACTGGTCTTAAATGGGAGTTTACTCAAAAAGCTGAAGGCGACATCAAGTATGTAGCTTGTAATGCGGATGAGGGAGATCCAGGTGCATTCATGGACAGATCTGTTCTTGAAGGTGATCCACATGCAATTATCGAAGCAATGGCAATTGCAGCTTATGCAATTGGTGCTGAAAAAGGATATGTATATATTAGAGCGGAGTATCCAATCGCAGTTAAGCGTTTAGGAATCGCTATTGGACAAGCTAAAGAGATGGGTCTTTTAGGAGAAGATATCTTTGGTACAGGATTCAATTTTGATCTTGAAATTAGACTTGGTGCTGGTGCATTCGTTTGTGGTGAAGAAACTGCTTTAATCGCTTCTATTGAAGGCGAAAGAGGTATGCCTAGACCAAAACCACCATTCCCTGCTCAAAAAGGAATTTTTGGCAAACCAACATTAATCAACAACGTTGAAACTTATGCTGTGGTTGCTCAAATTATCTTAAACGGTGCTGAATGGTTTACTTCAATGGGTACTGAAAGATCGCCAGGTACAAAAGTATTTGCACTTGGTGGTAAAATTAATAACACTGGTCTTGTTGAAATTCCAATGGGTACACCGCTTAGAGAAGTTATTTATGATATTGGTGGTGGGATTCCAAATGGTAAAGCATTTAAAGCTGTTCAAACAGGTGGACCATCAGGTGGATGTATCACTGCAGATCACTTAGATACGCCAATTGACTTCGATACATTAACAGCTCTTGGCTCAATGATGGGGTCAGGCGGAATGATCGTTGTTGATGAAGACAACTGTATGGTTGACTTTGCAAGATTCTTCCTTGACTTTACAGTAGATGAGTCTTGTGGTAAATGTGCACCTTGTCGTGAAGGTACGAAGAGAATGCTTGAAATATTAAACAAAATCACTTCTGGTAATGGTACGTTAAAAGATTTAGATACGTTAGAAGAGTTAGCTTACGCAATTAAGGACTCTGCACTTTGTGGCTTAGGACAGACAGCTCCAAACCCAGTATTATCAACTATGAAATACTTTAGAGACGAATATGTTGCACATGTTGTAGATAAAAAATGTCCAGCAGGTATGTGTACAGATTTATTATCAGTGGTAATTGGCGAAGGGTGTATTGGCTGTACAGCATGTAAACGTGTTTGTCCAGTAGATGCAATCAGTGGAGAAGTTAAAGGTGTCCACGTTATTGATCAAAGCAAATGTATCAAATGTGGTGCTTGTATCCCTAAATGTCCTAAGAAAGTAATTGTTAAACAATAATTTGGGCTTTTGACGTTTAATGAGATTATAAGAAAGAGGTGTACGAATCGTGAGTAACGTATCTTTAATTATAAATGGCGCGAATTACGAAGTGCCAAGCAATTTAACTGTTTTAGAAGCAGCTAGAACTGTGGGTATTGATATTCCAACATTATGTTTCTTAAAGGATATCAATGAAGTTGGTGCTTGTAGAGTATGTGTCGTTGAAGTAGAGGGTGCTAGAGCACTTCAAGCTTCATGTGTATTACCTGTTAGAGATGGCATGGTAGTGAACACAAATACAAATAGAGTAAGAAATGCAAGAAAAAATACAGTTGAATTACTTTTAGCGAACCACAACAGAGAGTGTACAACTTGCGTTAGAAGCAAGAATTGTGAATTACAATCTATATCAGAGGAATTAGGCATTAGAGACATTCGCTTTGAAGGTGCTAAGAGAGAACCTAAATTTGATGATGCATCTTACTCAATCGTAAGAGATTCAAGCAAATGTATTCTTTGTGGTCGTTGTGTAAGTGCATGTAAAAATGTTCAAGGTATTGGTATCTTAGACTTCTTAAACAGAGGCTTCGAAACAACTGTAGGACCTGCTTTTGAAATGAGCATGAATGATGCACCTTGTATCTACTGTGGACAATGTATGGTTGTATGTCCAGTAGGTGCTTTATCTGAGAAATCAGGCATTGACCGTGTATGGAATGTACTTGAAGACAAATCAAAACATGTCATCGTTCAATCAGCACCAGCAGTAAGAGCGGCACTTGGTGAAGAGTTCGGATACGAAATCGGGACTAACGTTACTGGTAAACTTGCAACAGCACTTAGAAAATTAGGCTTTGATAAAATATTTGATACAAACTGGGCAGCAGATGTTACGATCATGGAAGAGGGCACTGAGTTGTTAGGTCGTCTCAAAAATGGTGGTAAATTACCAATGATCACATCTTGTTCACCAGGTTGGGTAAGATATATTGAATTTAACTATCCAGATTTATTGGAGCATTTATCTTCATGTAAGTCGCCACAAAATATGTTTGGTGCACTTGCTAAGAGTTACTATGCTGAGAAGCATGGTATAGACGCTAAAGATATCGTCGTAGTATCTGTAATGCCTTGTACATCTAAAAAATCAGAAATTGAAAGACCAGAACTTTCTGTTAATGGTTTACAAGATGTAGATATCTCTATTACAACTAGAGAACTTGCTAGAATGATCAAAGAAGCTAGACTTGAGTTTGATAAACTTGAAGAAGGCACATTCGATGCATTTATGGGCGATTACTCAGGTGCTGGTGTTATCTTCGGTGTAACTGGTGGTGTTATGGAAGCTGCACTTAGAACAGTGGCAGACGTCTTAACTGGTGAAGATCTTGAAAATGTAGATTATACGGCAGTTAGAGGTATCGAAGGTATCAAAGAAGCAACTGTAAACGTTGCTGGAACAGATATCAAGATTGCGGTAGCACATAATACAACTAATGCTGGTATCTTACTTGATAAGATCAGAGCTGGTGAAGCTGATTACCACTTCATTGAAATCATGGCTTGTCCTGGTGGATGTGTAAACGGTGGTGGACAACCAATCCAACCTGCTAACGTGAGAAATGTGATTGATCTTAGAGCTGAAAGAGCGAAAGCACTTTACTCTGAAGATGCATCTAAAGCTGTTAGAAAATCACATAAAAATCCAGAAATTAAAAAATTATACGATGAGTATCTTGGTGAGCCTAACAGCCACAAAGCACATGAATTGCTTCATACTCATTACTATGCAAGAGAGCAATATCCAATTAAAAAATAAGTTAAACCTTATACTGAGCGCTGGTGATTATAAAATCGCTGGCGCTTTTTAATTAAGACAACAAGATTTGAGCCGAAAGCTGTGATGAGGGGGGGCAACATATGTTTTTTTGTCAGACTATAGTCACTTTTATGTACAAAAAATTAAAATTCTACTACATAGAAATTGAGATTGTTTAGAAAAAAGAAATAGAGTATGTTAAAATAAAATAGTCATCATAGATTCTGATGAAAATCACTTAAGAAATGGAGCATAATATGTTAGGAAAGATATTTGTCGTTGATGGCTGTGATTCATCTGGTAAAGAAACACAGGCAAAAATATTGTATAAAAGACTTTCAGAAGAAGGTTATAAAGTAAGACTGTTGTCTTTTCCAAATTATCAGAGCGATGCATCCGCACTCGTAAAAATGTATTTGAACGGCGATTTTGGCGAAAATGCTGATGATGTGGATTCGTATGTGGCTTCCTCGTTTTATGCAGTAGATCGGTATGCTTCTTACATGACAGATTGGAAGTCTTTTTATCAAGAAGGTGGTATTCTCATATGTGATCGGTATACGACATCCAATATGGTACATCAAGCTTCTAAGATAGAAGATTTGACTGAAAAGGAAGTATTCCTAGAGTGGTTATCTGATCTTGAATACGGGATCTACAAATTACCGAGACCTAATGAAATACTTTTTTTAGATATGCCACCTGAAGCTGCACAAAAGCTGATGGCAGATCGCAAGAATAAAATTACTGGGGATTCTAAAAAGGATATTCATGAAAAAGACGTTGAATATTTAAAAAGATCTTATTACAACGCCATTTATGTAGCTGAAAAAATGAATTGGTATACCATAAATTGTGCATCAGAAGGACATGTTAAATCGATTGATGCCATATCAGAGGAAATATATCAATTGATTAAAGAGAAACTATAAATCGGTTGGAAATACACATAAAATCAAGAAAGCCGCAGTAAATTTAAAACAGTTCAAAAGACCTGAATAAAACAAATTGAAGTCTTTTTGTAAAGGTGATATAATGTATTTGACAATTGTTAAATAATTAACCCTTTTGATAAAGTGTTAATGAATTGATCCTTAACAGGGGGGCAATCATGCAGTTAAGATATATTATGGAACTCATTGAAGCGGATGTTGTTGCTCATAAATGTGGGATTGAATATGATGTTCAAACCGCTTTTGGCTCGGATCTCATGAGCGATGTACTTGCGTATGTTGAAGAAGATACTCTTTTAATTACAGGTCTTACCAATCAACAAGTGATTAGAACTGCAGAAATGCTTGATTTAAAAGCAATATTGTTTGTGCGTGGAAAAATTCCTTGTTCAGAAGTGATTAATTTGGCTGAGGAAAAACAGATCGTTCTGATGACAACAAAGCAAACTCTATTTAGTGTGTCAGGTATTTTATATCAAAATGGTTTATGCGGCATCAAATTATAAAGGTGATGCTATGAAGAGATATGAGAAAAATGAAAGTAATGTTGCTATGCGATTAAATTATCGTGTGGAAAAAGATGATTTTTCCAGAGCTGGAGAAGCCTCCAGTAAGATCAAAAAAGTTTTAAGACAACTTGGTATTGACGCAAACATTCTAAGACGACTCGCCATAGCCACTTATGAAGCAGAAATCAACCTTGTTATCCATTCAAACGGTGGTGGGATAGAGGTTTTTATAAAGCCAGACTGTGTAGAATTATATGTTGAAGATTGTGGACCAGGAATTGAAAATGTTGAACTTGCAATGACTCAAGGTTACTCCACTGCGGATACAACCGCAAGAGAAATGGGGTTCGGTGCAGGTATGGGACTCCCGAATATGGAAAAAGTCGCTGATGATTTTATCATTGAATCACAACTTGACGAAGGCACAAAGATAAAAATGGTGGTTTATTATTAACGAAGAATTAGATGGAGGCATAAATGAGAAAGTACTGGCATTCAGTTATTCTCGAAAAGGATTATTGCACCGGCTGTACTCATTGTCTTGATCGCTGTCCAACACAGGCGATCCGTGTTGTTGATGGCAAAGCGAAAATAATAGAGTCAAGATGTATAGACTGTGGAGAGTGTTTAAGGGTATGTCCTTATCATGCTAAAGGTGCAGAAGTCAGCAGCATAGATGCTCTAAAACAATATAAGTACACGGTTGCATTACCAGCCATATCATTTTACGGTCAATTCCCAAATGAATATGATATGAATACCATTTTTAATGGTCTATTACAGCTGGGATTTGATGAGGTTTATGACGTCGCCCATGCTGCAGAGCTCTTATCTGTGTATGAAAATAAAATGCTTGATAAAGCACAGCTTAATAAGCCCTTAATTTCAACGTATTGTCCAGTAATCACACGCTTAATTCAAATAAGATTTCCAGCATTAATTGATAATATTATAAAATTAGAATCCCCTATGGAAATAGCGGCGAGAATTGTTAAAAATAGATTGATCAACGAAGGTTATAAATTTGAAGAAGTTGGCGTGTTTTATATAACGCCTTGTCCGGCTAAAATCACAAGTATAAAGAATCCCATTGGACTGGAGCGTTCTTATATTGACGAAGCTATCTCCACCGAAGAAATCTATTATAAGCTCATGAAGATCATTGATAAAATTGAGGGCGATGTGCCTATTCAGTGTGCTGCAGGTAAAGGGATTGGCTGGGCTCGTGTCGGTGGTCAGAGTTACGCTATGGAAATTGAAGATTATATTGCCGTAGATGGGATTGAGGAAGTGATTAAAGTACTCGAATCCATGGAACTTGGCAAATTAAATTCACTGGATTTCTTTGAAGGCTATGCCTGTGTAAATGGCTGTGTGGGGGGCCCATTAAATGTAGAAAATACTTTTATTGGAAAAAATAGAATTCGAAAACTCACCAAGGCCTATGGCATGGAACAGCCTATTAAAATTGATATCGATCTCATACCTGAAAATTTTGAGTGGGATTTACCAATAGAACCAATGCCGATTTTCAAGCTTGATAATGATTTTCGAAAAGCGCTTGAAAAGATGGCTGAAATAGAAGAAATCACACAAACTTTACCGGGTATAAATTGCGGCGCATGCGGTGCTCCAAGTTGTAGAGTGCTGGCTGAAGATATTGTCAATGGCACAGCATCGATTGAATCCTGTATTGTTTTATATAAGCAAAAAAAATGACATGAATGAAGAGGTATAGTGATATGAAAGTTTGTGAATTAATAGATAAGTATTCTTTTAAATTATTGTCTACAGGTGATTTGGAAAGAAGCATTTCAAGTGTTTATTCTTGTGATTTATTGAGTTGGGTTATGGCTAAAGGTAAAAATGATACAGCTTGGATTACAGTTCAAACACATGGTAATATATTGGCAGTAGCATCTCTTTTAGATTTTTCATGCGTGATTATTCCTGAGGGGATTAAGGTAGAATCGGAAATCATTGATAAAGCAAATGAGCAAGAAATCACAATATTATCAACAGATTTGGAAACCTTTGAAATTTTTAAAATTATGTATGAAGCTGGCATAAAATAATGAAAATCTATTATGATCTCCACATTCACTCATGTTTATCACCTTGTGGTGATGATGATATGACCCCTAATAATATTGTCAATATGGCTCTTATAAAAGGGCTTGATGTGATTGCCATTACAGACCATAATACTGGTAAAAATGCCAAGGTAATTTGTGAGCTCGGGCGTGATCAAGGGTTACTTGTAATTCCCGGGATGGAAGTTCAAACGAAAGAAGAAGTACATGTACTTTGTTATTTTGAAAGCATAGTAGATCTTGAAGCCTTTGACAGTGCCCTAGACAGTTTTAGAATTCAGGTGCCCAATAGGCCAGACCATTTTGGCAGGCAGCAGATTATGAATCGTGAAGATCAGTGTGTGGGCGAGTATCCGTTTGCACTTATTATATCTATTGAAATTAGCATTGAGCACTTGGTTAAACTCTGTAGAGCACACGCTGGGGTTTGCGTACCTGCTCATGTCAATAAAAGTTCAAACAGCATCTTTGCTAACTTGGGGTTTATGCCTCAAGACTTAGAGGTTAAAACAATAGAAATTCATAAGAAAAGTCCTTTAAATGAGACATTGGTTAAAGGTTATCAAAAAATCTATAATTCAGATGCGCACTATTTAGAGCATATTTCTGAAAGAGAGAATGTATTAGATCTCAGAGAAAACACAATTTCTAATATATTGAATTATTTAAGTGGAGAGGAATAGCATGAGAGAATTATCGCTACATATATTGGATATTGCTCAAAATTCTATAAAAGCTGAATCTGAGGTATTAAGAATTGTTGTGATTGAAGATTTAGAGCAAGATAAACTGATTATTAAAATTAAAGATGATGGTACTGGAATGGATTCCGAGACGGTTGCAAAAGTAGTCGATCCATTTTATACGACTCGAACGACACGTAAAGTGGGGCTAGGTATTCCGCTTTTTAAAAGTTGTGCGGAGACATGTGATGGTTATTTTGAAATTAAATCACAATTGGGTGCTGGAACTGAAATTATCGCAGAATTTAGATACAGCCATATTGATAGGGTGCCTCTAGGCAATATGCCAGAAACAATTGTGACGATTATAAATGCGTGTGATCAAATGGACCTCATTTATACGCACACGATTAATCATAAGACGTTTACACTCAATACGAAAGAGATTAAAAAATTGCTTGATGGCGTTCCAATTAGCAACATAGATGTGGTTGCATGGTTAAGAGCGTATATTAGCGAGGGACTAAATGAACTCACCAGTACAAGTGTCAGTTAGTTCAGGTTTATGAAGCGGAAAGAGGCATTTAATGGATTTTAGAAAACTGGGTATAAAAATACTACTTATATCGATTTTAGGATCAGTATTGTTAGGCCAACTTCATATTAGGGGGAATCTAGTAATTGCATTAACCGTTTTTGGTATTGGGTCTGGACTTGTCTTGATTTTTTTAGGAGATCTTTCAAAATTTGAAAAATAAGTAAAAAAATGAGACGTTTGTGGACAAAATTTGAAAAAATATTGTCAATTAACGTTTTTTTTTGACTAAAAGATGTTAAATTATTGTTAATTTGAAAAAAAAGATATCTTTTCAAGTCATTTTGATATAAACTATATAAGTTATGTGCGTAAATATGAAGGAAGAGCCTTCAAGAATGAAACGGAGAGTAAGTATGTCAAGTGTAAAAGGCATTATCAATATTGCCGTGATTGCCCATGTTGATGCAGGGAAATCAACTTTAGTAGATGCATTTTTAGGACAAAATGGTGTTTTTAGAAATAATGAAGTCGTTCCAGATTGTGTTATGGACAGTAATGATTTAGAGAGAGAGCGTGGGATCACGATTTATTCTAAAAACTGTTCAATAATGTATAAGGATTATAAAATAAATATAGTGGACACACCAGGCCATGCCGATTTTTCATCTGAAGTAGAGCGGATTATGAAGACGGTAGATACAGTGATTCTTTTAGTAGATTCAAGTGAAGGGCCAATGCCTCAAACGAGATTTGTCCTTAAAAAATCACTGGAAAGAGGACTGAAACCAATTCTATTTATTAATAAAATAGATAAAAAAGATCAACGCGCTGAGGAAGTTGTAAACTTAGCATTTGATTTATTTGTGGAACTTGATGCAACTGATGAACAACTTGAGTTCCCAATTATATACGGTGTTGCAAAGCAAGGAATCGCCAAAAGAGAAATGGAAGATGACAGCGATAGCTTAGCACCTTTGTTTGAAACAATTTTGGAACATGTTGAGCCTTATGCTGAGAGTCCAGATGCACCCCTTAGAATGCAAGTTTCATCTCTAGATTACGATGAGTATGTAGGGAGACTTGGTATTGGTAGAATCGTACAAGGGACGATTAAACAAGGCGATACAATTGCAATTTCTAGAAGAGATGGTACAACGACTAGAGGTAAAATTGGGAAGCTTTATGTATATGAAGGTCTAGCAAGAGTTGAAGTCAAAGAAGCTTATGCTGGTGATATGGTTGTACTTTCAGGGATTGATGATATCTCTATTGGTGAGACAATTTGTCATCCCGATCATGTGAATCCGATGCCGATGATTGAGATCGAAGAACCGACGCTTGCGATGAATTTCTTAATCAACGATTCACCTTTCTGTGGTAAAAGCGGTAAATTCGTTACCAATAGACATTTAAGAAACAGATTAGATAAAGAGTTAGAAGTTAACGTTGGCTTACGTGTAGACGAGCTTGACAGTGTTCAAGACGGCTTTAAAGTTTCAGGTAGAGGAGAACTTCATCTTTCTATCTTACTTGAGAATATGAGACGTGAGGGCTATGAAGTTGCTGTATCAAAACCTCAAGTACTCATGAGAACAATTGAAGGCGTTTTATGTGAGCCTGTAGAGAAAGTAATTGCAATTGCACCAGATGAATATTCTGGCGCTATAATTTCTCAACTCAACCTTAGAAAAGGTCAAATGGAGATGATGTCTTCAGATGATGGATACACTAAAATAGAATATTTAGTGCCAACAAGGGGGCTTCTTGGTTACAGAAGTGAATTTGTCAATATCACAAGAGGCGAAGGTATCTTATTGAGATCTTTCTATGAATTCCAACCGCATAAAGGTGAAATTCCTAAGAGAAACAATGGTGTTCTGATCTCTCAACAAGGTGGTACTGCCATGGCTTATTCTCTCTTCAACTTGTCTGAAAGAGCAACAATGTTAATTGATGCAGGTACAGATGTTTATGAAGGTATGGTCATCGGTATCAACTCAAGAAAAGATGATATGACGGTTAATCCAACTAAGAACAAGAAATTAACCAATACAAGAGCTTCAGGATCTGATGATGCGATTAAACTTTTGCCACCTAAAATCTTTAGCATGGAAGAAGCTTTAACGTTTATTGAAGACGATGAACTTTTGGAAATTACACCAGATTCACTTAGAATTAGAAAAAGATATCTAAATGAAACTGAGCGAATCAGAGCACGAAATAAAGTAAATAAAGAAACAGTTTAATGCATAGAAAATAAATAGAGCAAATGGCTCATAAAGAGAACTACCCATTGAATGTCAATGGGTAGTTTTTTTACGTAAAACAACAAGATTTGAGCCGAAAGCTGTGATGAGGATGGAAGGCGTTTCGAACAAAAGAAGATTGACAGATTATTACAAATGGATTAATATGTAAAAAGAGATACCAAATAATGTAAAAGGTAGGTGTGTTATGTTCACGACTGAAATGGCCATCATTTTACCCCTGATATTAATCTTACTGGTGAGTTTGCTGTTTTTCTTTATTTATATCGTTTATGACGATTTAATAGAAATCAGTGCAAATACGCTATTGTTTCAAAAGCTTTATGGCGCTTCTATCAACAATAGTGCGATTCCGCCATCGGATGACTTGGTAATTGAGAAACGAGCGGATAAGCGTCAATTTAGTTTGCCACAGACCTATGAGGTCGATGTATCTGATCAGTATCCAGATCAGATTAAAAAAGTACCCACATATGGCAGGCATAATCCACGCATTATGCTCTTATTAGAGTACGGAATTAAAAGAGTTATCAATATAGATGAGAACTGAGGTGCAAATTGTGACAAAAGAGGAAAAAAAGAATCAAGAGGGCAATATTACTTTGTTCTTGGTCATAGTGATCCCAGTATTGCTCATCAGTATATTTTTGGTTTATGACAGGATAAATGTTAAAGCGAATGAAAGCAAGGCTCTTAAAATCGCAGTTGCTTGTAGTGAAGTAAGGCTCTCTAGATATAATGAGTTTCTCTTCAAACGTTATGGAATCTTGGCATATTTAGAAGATGATTCTCTTAATGAAATGATTGGCGAATACTATAAAAATAATCATCTACAAGCCAAAGATGCTTCTAATATGACAATAGAAGTATCTGGTATGGGCCTTGATGATCCACTTAATTACTTAAGTGCTATTAGAGCTGCAGCACCATATGTAATTTCAGACACTATTATCGATGAAGTGATGCATTTTTTAGAACAAAATGAAAATGTGCTGAAAGCTCAATCGTTTATAAATGATAAGATCGAGCGTTATAATACACTTTCCAAAAAATTTGAAAGATCTGAAGTTCATAGGGCATTAGATGAGGTGATTCAATTTAAAGATAGTCTAGAACTAGATCGTGCACTGACCACCTATAGAAATTACATTGACTATGGCACAGAGTCTTTTTACTCAGCATGTGAAAATAATCGGAGAATGGATCAAGAAGTTAAAATGGAATCGACCGATGTCCAGAAGTATTATGATAGCGTGTGGGATGAGAGTCAAGTGAGTCATTTAATGAATGAATATAGGGACCAAACCAACCAATTGTATACATGTTATATTAAGCTTTTAAGAGAAAAAAATAGTCTTGAACTGGCTGAGATGCGTATTGAGAATATGGACTACCAAATAAATTCCTATCAAGAAAGTCTCTGGCGTCTTTATCGTATGGACCCTCCACCAATGGCTGCCATACAAACTTTTCAAAATCAGATACAGATGAAACAACTTGAGAGAGAAGCGTTTGTAATGGATATGGAGAATATTAAAAGCAATATAAAAGGGACGACACAAGATATGCTTAAGTCGTTGAGCAAACAGGATTCCGGTTTGTTCGATAAGTTTAATAAATTAAAGGATAAATTGACTCAATTTGCATTTTCAAATTATGAAATTGAAGATAAAGCATTGTCGTTAAAACAAGATTATGAATATGCGGAAAACAGCGCTTATACACAGAATAGAAAATTTCAAGAAGCAATAAAAACGGTTTCTTTACCAGAAAAAATCATGATTAATGAGTATCTTATTAGCATTAGTAAAACCATTGTAGATCATGATGTACGCCATTTTGATCCTCTAAATACAAAAGAAACAGAACATGCAAAGATTCAAGGTGAAGTAGAATATTTAATTGGACATAGTCAATCGGATATAGAAAATTTTAATGAGGTTAAGCGGGAGATTATTTTGACTAGGACAGGTTTGAACCTAGTGGGTATTGTCCTAAATGGTGAAAAAAGGACTCAGCTTTTAGAGCTGGTCTCTCCTATACCGTTTCCATGGAATGCAGCAACCTATGCGGTGGTTTTATCTGTTTGGTCTGGTGTAGAAGGCTATTATGATTGGACACAGCTCAGAGCAGGAGAAGGGGTTCATTTTATTAAGGCAGATGATGAATGGCTATTTGACCTTAAGACTTTAATGGACTCAGAAAATATTTTAGAAGATATTCCGCAATCAAAACCTAAAGATAAAGTAGAGTCCAATGCTTCAAATGATCCAAATGATCCAAATGATCCTGCAAATCACTTAGATGGAGCGCTTTATTATAGAGATTATCTGAGAATACTGATCAATGCTCAAGGGCTGGATAGAACAATTTTAAGGCATATGGAACTTGTGGAAGCCCAAATACAATCAGATAGTAAGGACGAGAATAAACTCGAAAACTTTAAAATCGGTCATCAAGTCAATATCACTGGTTATTTTCCATATATTTTTTATTCAGAGTTATCGGCGTTCTCCTTAAATTTCTCCAATGCATATGATATGCATTTTAAGCGTTAAGTAAAGAGAGGCACTATGCTTAAAATTAAAAAAAACAAAAGAGCATCACAATTAAAGAAAAAATTAATCTCAAATAGCAGGGGATCAGTCACGATAGAAGCAACAATTACATTTACGATTTCACTTTTTCTACTTTTTTTATCAGTGGGAACAGTTTTTTCAATCTTGATTAATGAGCGTATGCATCAAATCGCTATGGAAGTAACTGGAGACCTGCAAGGCAATGTAATAACTTATTTTGACATGAAAGATAGCATTAAGAGGGAAGCCACTGAATATACATTAGAAGTAAGTGCATTGAATCATTTTAATGAAAAACTCACTGCGCAACATATGGATTCATATGTGAAAATAAGGGCTTTTGACAGTCATATCAAATCCAATATGGATGATACAGGTGTGTTTAAATTAGTGGTTTGTTATGAGTTTAACATTCCTACTGTTCTAAAATCTCAGGAATTGAGTTATCCTATTATTCGAACGGCTTATGGAGATGGTGTTGAATACGAAAGTAGAACAGTCTACATCACGAGAACTGGTGAAAAATATCATGAAGACTCCTGTATGCACCTGAGAAGAAGTAAAATTCCAATAGATATTAAAAATGCAAAGGCACGTGGCTTTGAACCTTGTAAAAATTGTCATCCACAACGAAAGGAATGAGAGAATATGATTGAGATCGATGCAAAGACAAATCAAAAATATTGGTTAAAAAAAGTGCCGTTAGTTGCGGTAAAAAGGGAACTTGAAGTGCTTAAAAGATTAGAGGGGAATGCATTCCCAAAACTCATTGACTTTCAAGTGGAAGAGGGGGTATTCGTTCTAAAACTAGATTTCATAGAGGGCAAAACACTCAATGACAGTGAAATGAGGCTTGACTATGCACCTTATTATTTTAGGCAAATGCTTATGAGACTTAAAGAACTTCACAATCAAGGCATCCTACATAGAGATATTAGCCCTCACAATATCCTTGTTGATGAAAGCGATAGTATTTATCTAATTGATTTTGGTTCAGCAGTTTGTAAAAAAGAGGTGGTATATGAGAGTGAAATCGTGGGAACCCTCGAATATGCTGCACCTGAAGCCGTGTTTAACCCTAAAGGATTTAACGAATTTAGTGATATCTATGCACTTTCAAAAGTTTTTTTGGAAAAATTTAAAGCGCAAAGCCATGCGTTTAATCCTGAATTCTATAATTGCATCATGAAGTGTCAAGCCATTAATCCCGCTGAAAGATATACAACCTATTCAGATATTCTTCATGATTTAGAAAGCTGTCTTTAATACAATCTTAATCTTCAAATGGTATGATCAATCTATATAATTTAATTAAAGTATCCATAATACCATGAGGAGAGCTAATATGAAGTCTAAAATTTTAGTAAGTATCAATATGATTTTAATCGCAGTAGTATGTGTCACAAGTTTTTTTCTTTGGCAATACTATAATAAATATCAAAATCTATCTTTATCGTTATTGAATCCAGATGAAGCCAAAAATCGCACGATATTTAATGAAGAATGGCTAGAACCAAATCAATTTATTGTACAAAACGCTCATGTCTATATCAATTTGCCGACCTTTGAGAAGTATATTGATTCAGATATAACCTTGTCGGGAACTGGTCAGCGTATTTATTTAAAAACAGAGCACATTTGGCATCAGTTTGATAAATCATCATTGACTCAATATATAGATGAAAATCTAGACGCAATTAATGTCCCTTTATTGTATAAGGATGAGGTCGCCTATCTTGATATGGGAATCGTTGAGAAATTATATCCCGTTACGTATACGTATTTTCAAGAAACAAACAATTTGATTTTATATGAAGATAAGAAGGGACAAGTTGGGGAGATCAAAGCAAATACGGATATGTATCAGAGGGTTAATTCCGAGTTTTTTAAACTCAATACTTCAGACTCAGCGGAAAACGTATGGATTGTAGGGTCTGATAAAAATTATTATCATATATTAGATGGCTTGGGTTATGCCGCATATGTTAAGAAAAATGCAGTGTCAGGGATTCAAATCCAATCTGTTTCAGATCAAACCTTTACAACACCAGAAGTCACTTCGTTAAAGAAGCCATTCAGTATGACTTTTGAGGTGATTGATCAGTACTCGGATAATTTTAAAAAACAAGGAAAACCTCTTGAAGCTGGAATTGATGTGATCTCACCCACTTGGTTTAATTTAAATATAGATGGGATTATCATCAACAGTGGTGATTTAACCTATACTGAATTTGTAAAGGATCAAGAGGTTGAATTATGGGGATTGTTTAAAAATAATTTCAGCCCTAAATGGACAAAAACACTTTTGAATTCAGACGCATATCAAAAAAAAGCCGTTGCACAAATGCTTATGTATTCGGCTCTATATGATCTTGACGGTATTAATTTAGATTTTGAAAATATATATTTGGAAGATCAAGATGCATTAAGCCGCTTTGTAAAAGAACTTGCACAGGTAACGGGTGCGTATAATCAAGTGATTAGTATGGATGTGACAAGACCTAAAGGTAGCGATACTTGGTCTAAAGTTTATGATCGTCGAACTTTAAGTCAATTCGTAGATTACATGATTCTAATGGCTTATGATGAACATTGGGGATCAAGTCCAATCAGCGGTTCAGTGGCATCTATGGGCTGGACGGAAGATTCCATAACCATGTCACTTGAAGAAATTCCCACTGAGAAATTGGTTTTAGGTGTGCCGCTCTATATGAGAGTATGGCAGGAAAAACCGCTCAAGAATGGTCAGTATAAAAAAGTGGGTTCTAGAGCCATTACACTTGCAGGATTTGATAAAATCATGGCAGAACGCAATTTAGAACTCGTTTACGATGAAGATTCAGGTCAATATTATACCGAATACTTTGAAAGTGGTGAACGCTATAGAATTTGGGTTGAAGATGAACATGCGCTTAATAAACGCCTAGATTTAAGCGAACAATATAATTTGCCTGGGATTGCCACATGGCGACATGGCTTTGAAAGAAATAGCACGTTTTCTGTCATTTCTACATGGCAATCTCTTGTAAAATGAAATTAAACTTTCAAATATGCAATTACCGATATAAAATATTTCAAAAAATCAAAAAAAACACTATAAATTTCGAAAAAACAGTTGTAATATGCAATTGGATTAGGTATAATTATCACAAGAAGAATAATTGTATACAGAAATACTTAAATGCAATATGGCGTTTACAATAAAATTTTATAGTGAGGTGACAAATATGAGAGAAGTCGTAAAAGGAAATCAATTTAAAGTGGATTTTTGCAAAAGATGTGGTGATGAAAAGAAAGTAAACAAGTTTGGGTTATGTAAGACATGTGAACACGATGTTGATTATGAATATTCACTTATGTATGAAACCAAAACAAGAGAACATTAATAGAAACTCAATAAGTTTTAAACCAAAAGCGTTTTTCAAAGTGGGAGTCTCACAATGAAAGACGCTTTTTTAGTTTTTAGTTAGATTTGATGAAGGAAGAAGATTGTATAACCCCCTTGATTTCAGATTGACACAGCGTATGCATTTTGATACAATTTGGATGATTTGAATGAGGAGGCAATATGAGAGAAGTTGTCATAACAGATGTGAGATATAGAATGACGTTGACTGCGATTTGGTCATTGGGTAAAAAGGGCATTAACATTACTGCTGTGGAGTTTGAAGATTCTTTACCACAGGAACGCCTCGGTTTTTACTCAAAATATGTAACACACTGTCGCATCGTGCCGAATCCGAAAGAGGATGAAATGCTTTTTATCAACGGCTTAATGACCATTGGTAAAGATATTTATTCAAAAACAGGTGAAAAGCCTGTTTTAATTGTTACTGGCAGTAAATCCATGGCAGTGGTTACGAAAAGAATTGAAAAACTATTGCCTTATTATGAATTTAATATCGTTGATGAAACGACTTATTATAATGCGAATGATACGTATAAGTTGTCAAAGGTTGCCGATATGGTGAAGGTTCCTTTTCCGAATACAACTTTTTTACAGGATGACGAAACGATCTTTAAGATGTCAAAGAGGATTCAATATCCTGTGGTGATTAAATATCGGGAAGGCGAAAAGCTAACCCTTAAAGCACATGAACGCTATAATATTGTCCATAGACAAGAAGATTTTGTCAATACTTATGCGATGATGCATGAAATTCAGCCTAAACCTTTAGTACAAGAATACATCAAGGGTGCTGGTTACGGGGTGTCAGTGGTCTTTGATCACAAGCAAAAGCCAGTGGAGATTTTTTGTCACAGACGCATTCGTGAGTATCCGGTCTCTGGAGGCCCAAGTACTTTATGTGAGAGCATCTGGGATGAACGCATGGTGGCTTATGCTATAAGGCTGTTAGAAGCTTTGAAGTGGACGGGATTTGCAATGGTTGAATTTAAAGGAGATTTAAATGGTGACCTCAGATTAATGGAGATTAATCCAAGATTTTGGGGCAGTATGCCTCTTTCACTTATTGCAGGATGTGATATGCCTTTTGCCTACTATAAATCTGTCATGAAACTCAAGACAAAGCATCTTGGATTTACACAGTTTCGAAATCGTTACCGGGTACATGCGAAAATGCAGTATTTACTTCAAGATATTCTTTCCATTAGAGGTTATTTAAAGCGAAATCATTACAATCCTTTGATTCTGCTCATATTTATAAGGGATTTGTTAAACCCAAATGTTAGAGATGGTCTTTTCAGATTGACAGATATTCAACCAGGGATAATGTATGTCCGAAATGGCGTATTGGGACATTCAAAAAGAGAGCAGGATTAGATTGGAGAGGAAGTTGTAATGAAAATAGATTTTCATGTGCATTCATTTTATTCTGAAGATTCTTTTCAAAGCTTTGAAAAAATCATCCAAAAGGCAGAAAAAAGTGGTCTTGATGGTATTGTGATATTAGATCACAACACAATAAAAGGTTCTGATCAGCTTGAAGCATATTTAGAGTCGCGTTATCACAGTCTTCCGGTAGTGGAGAGACTGGTGGTTATTAGAGCTGGAGAGTATTCTACTGAAGAAGGCCATCTTGTTATTATTGGTCTTAAAACACCTTTAGAAGACATTTTGAAAGTGAATCAAAAGTGGTATAAATGCCGTGATGTGGTCGTGGAAGCCAAAAAACAGGGGGCGACCATTGTCTTGGCACATCCTTACAGATGGAAACATAGATTACCCAGCGAATGGCTTTTAAGTCAGGTGGATGCTATTGAAGTTTTTAATGGTAGAACTTGTTTTGTAAAAGGCAATTATAAGGCAAATTTAAAAGCTGTTGAACTTGCTAAACGGTTAAACTTACCCATAGTGGGTGGGAGTGATGGCCACTTAACATCAGAAATTGGTAGAAGTTTTGTAGTGTTTGATGTGGAAAAGGCTGTTTTTGACCCACAAAAATTACATTTATACGATTCATATGTCCACGGTGAATGGGGACATCCCGCTTATGAAGTGGTTAGTCAACTCTATAAATTCATCACACAGAAAAAGATGAGTTCTGTTCCAAAACAATTGGTTAAGCTTGGTTATGGCATACTCATTTATGCCTTTGCATGTTTAAAACCAAATCTTTTTTTAAAGGGCGATGTTATGACCTATAAATCGAATGCCACAATAAATCATTATAACTCAAATTTAAAGGAGCCCACACATCCATGATTTTATTTGAAATTTTGAGAAAAATAAACCGATATGTCAAACAGAATAATAAGAGAAAAGCAGGGATTTACTTGTCTCCTGTTAGACGCATAGAGCGGGTGTATCCACTTTTAAACGCACGTGTTTGTGCCATGACTTTTGATGATGGACCAAGTGCCCTGCCACCGAATCCGCCTAAAGCCACCGATAAGGAAACGACACAGGGACTAACAGAAGATCTTATGGATACGCTGGAAAAATACGATGCAGTGGGTACTTTTGACTGTGTTGGTGGTACACAAGAAAATTATCCAGATAAGCGTGGCAAATTGCATACTGCCAAGTGGGGCGGTGTCGCTCACGATCACTATCCTGATTATGAAAAAGATCAGTTTGCAGGGATATTAAATCAACCTGAACTTGGGATGCGTGTTTTACACAGGGGTCACGAAATGGCCAATCACGGTGGGAGACATGTGCTCTTTGGGCCCATGAGACTTATCTATGATTCCAGAGTTTCTCTTGCATCGCTGGAGAATGTACTCGAAGATTTGACGCTATTTCATAATTTTGCATATACTCATTTTAAACATACGCCAACACTTTCAAGACCGCCTCATTATATAGATGGTATTAGAGGAGGCTTAAATGCATATGATGTTTATGCGATGATGGGCTATCAGTATATGGCAGCAAGCTTTGATGGTGGTGGGTGGAAACCCAGTAAAGGGGACTATCGTGCAGATGTAGAAGCGATGGTTTTACCGATAAAGCAGGTTCTTGAAAGTGATGCAAATGCTTTAAATGGTCAAATCATATTTCAAAAGGATGGCTGTAATATGTCACTTCAAACGCCAATTGCAGATGCTTTAGACCCACAACTCCAAATTTTAAAGGAGAAGGGGTATAAAGTCATTGGTGTTGACGCGCTTATTAAAGAATCACCCTTTGAAGACTACGGTGAAGGTCATGTTGCTTTTGAAGATGCAAGAGACCTTATTAATGCAGGGTTTATTGTGGCTTATAAAAACAACAGTTTTCAGCCACAGCGCACTTTAACATTTGGCGAATTAGTGGTGATGACAACACCTAAAGATCTCTTTGTGGCACTTACAGCACTGAAAAGTAATCAGTTGAGAGTAGATTTCGATTACGCCAAATGGCATGTGGAAGAGATCGAAAAAGTCAAAGTGAAAGTGAGAACAAGTCATCCTTATTACTGGATGTTTAAATACGCTAAAAAGCAAGGGTATTTAGAGACATTCTCAGATCGATGGGATATTAATGATCCAGTGGATGCGGAAATGTGCATTCAATATTTAGATCAAGTACTGACGGCACATCAAGTATGTTTGACTGATTTAAGCGCAGATGAACAAAGCGATAGAGATCATTTACGTGCTGAACTACTGAAAATGAAAGCGAATCCCCTTAAACGTGTGGATGTTTTACCGCTTCTAAGGGCAACCCTTAAAAGTGTGAAATTAGTGTAAATGTTTATAGAATAATCGTGTTATGTGGTATAATGAGATTGATAGTACCGAAAGGACTATACGCTTTTTATGAAACTTACCGATGAACAAACTCTGCTCGGAGCGAAATGCCAGGGACGGAAATAGCAAAGGTTATGATAACATAGCTCTTTTTGTCTTTGACAAAAAGAGCTTTTTTGTATGCAAAGTACACAAATATTTAGATATATGGTATGAGACATATTGTACTCAGATGTACATTAAGAGCGATGAAAGGATGTTTAAATCATGAAATTTGGATTTGTTGGAGCAGGTAAAGTGGGACAAACCTTTGGGCGATATTTAAATTTAAGTGGATACCAAGTGGTTGGCTATTATAGCAAGACTTATACCCATGCTGAAAATGCGGCACTTGCAGTAAATGGGAAGGTATATGACTCTTTGGAGTCGCTTTCAGAAGACGCAGAAGTGATCGCATTAACTGTGACAGATCAAATGATTGAGGGTGTTTCTAAAGAATTGTGTTTACTTAAGACCACTGGGAAAGTGAAATATGTCATTCATATGAGTGGTGCATTATCTGCTAGGATCTTAGAAAGACATAGTGGCATCTATTATGCCTCTATTCATCCTATGCAGGCCTTCGCCAACGTTGAAAAAGCCCTTGCGCAAATGCCGAATACCGTTTTTGGCATAGAAGGGGATGAACAAGCTGTCTTGATATTTGAGGCTTTATTAAAAGTGCTAGGAAATGAAGTGATTAAATTGACTGAAGTCCAAAAAGTCAATTATCATCTGGCAGCTGTAATTGTTTCGAATTATATGGTGACATTGATGCACTTTGGTTTGTCTCAGATGAAGGCAATTGGGATTGAGGAGAGCACAGGGATAAAAGCGTTACTACCACTTATTAGAGGGACTTTGACCAATATCGAGACTTTTGGGCCTGATAGAGCACTGACAGGACCAATCGCAAGAGGCGATTATGAAACGGTTAAAGCACACCTACACGCAATGGATCATGAGGCTGAAGCACTCTATAAACATCTTGGCAGGGCAACGCTGGAAATGGCATTTCCTAGGGAGATGGATACAGAAAATGTGCTGGCACTCAGACATCTTTTAGAGGAGGAATAATATGTCCAAAGTAACGACTTCAACTTTTTTAAAGAAGAAATCTCAAAAGGAGAAAATCACTGTTTTAACGGCGTATGATTATTCGACGGCGAAACTTTTAGATCAAGCCGGTGTTGACTGCCTTTTGGTAGGAGATTCGCTGGGGATGACCATGCTAGGCTATGAGGATACTCTATCTGTAACTATGGCAGATATGATTCATCATACTAAAGCCGTTGTCAGGGGTGCTAAGCATGCAATGGTTGTTGCAGATATGCCATTCATGTCATATCATGTGAGTGTTGAAGATGCCATTAGAAATGCAGGTAGACTCATTAAAGAAGCCGGTGCACATGCCGTTAAATTAGAAGGTGGTTTTCAAGTTAAAGATAAAATAGAGGGGATCATTAATGCTCAAATTCCTGTTATGGGACACCTTGGCTTGACACCTCAATCCGTCAATGCCTTTGGTGGCTTTAAAGTTCAAGGTAAATCTGAAACACAGGCGCAAAGATTAATCGATGAGGCTAAACTTTTAGAAGAGCTTGGCTGTTTCGCCATCGTTTTAGAGTGTATCCCTGCAAAGCTTGCCAAGATCATCAGTGAGAGTATCCATATTCCTACTATCGGAATAGGTGCAGGTGCGGACTGCGATGGTCAAGTCCTTGTGATCCAAGATCTTTTAGGCATGTATACGGAATTGACCCCTAAGTTTGTAAAACAGTATGCAGTTTTAAATGGCGTTATTGAAGAAGCTGTAAAATCGTATTGTGAGGAAGTTAAAAGTGGTGTGTTTCCGAGTGAGGCACACACGTTTAAAATAGATGAAAGTGTTCTTGAAAAATTATATTAGAGTTAGAAGGTTCATGCAAAACCGACGTTTGATAGTAGAATTGTACTAAAATAGATGAATAATATGTATAGGAGAGCAAAACATGAAGATTGTTCATACGGTAAATGACCTTAGAGCGGTTGTTAAAAGTGCCAAGAGGGCACAAAAAAGCGTGGGGCTTGTGCCTACCATGGGATTTTTACATGAAGGGCATCTATCTCTGATGACAGCAGCTCAAAAAGAGACAGATTTTGTTGTGGTAAGTCTCTTTGTGAACCCAACGCAGTTTGGTCCAAATGAAGATTTGGAAAGTTATCCGAGAAATTTTGAAAACGACTCTATACTCTGTGAAAAGGCGGGTGTCGATGTTCTTTTTAATCCAAGTGTGAATGAGATGTATGGCCCAGGATATAGCACTTATGTCAACTGCGAAGGGGATATTACTAAAGCGCTCTGTGGTGCTTCAAGACCAAGTCACTTTAAAGGGGTCACAAGTGTGGTCTCTAAGCTTTTTAACATGGTTGCACCTGACAAGGCTTTTTTCGGACAAAAGGATGCACAACAAGTGGCCGTAATTGAAAAAATGGTGAGAGAATTAAATTTTGATATAGAAATAGTCCCATGCCCTATTATTAGAGAATCAGACGGACTGGCACTGAGTTCACGGAATACGTACCTTTCTGAATCTCAGAGAAAAGATGCTTTAGTGTTATCTAAGTCATTAGAACTTGCAAAGCAGATGATTAAAGCAGGCGAACGCGATGCTGAAACGATTAAAAATGAAATGAAAGCTCTAATTGGGACTGTTGACTACGCAGAAATTGATTATGTTGAAATCGTAAATGCGGCAACACTAGAAGGTATTCAAAAATTAGAAGGCGATGTGCTCATTGCATTAGCCGTTAAAATAGGAAGACCAAGACTAATTGATAATATTAGACTTTGGGTTTAGGAGGCAGATTCATGTTAGTGACAATGTTTAAAAGTAAAATTCATCGTGCAACGGTGACAGAGGCAAATTTAAATTATGTCGGCAGTATCACGATAGATGAAGACCTATTAGAAGCAGCCGGTATTTTTCCAGGTGAAAAAGTTCAAATCGTTAACAATAATAATGGCGCAAGACTTGAAACTTATACAATTGCAGGTGAAAGAGGCAGTGGCATGTTCTGTTTAAACGGTGCTGCAGCAAGACTTGTACAGCCGGGTGATGTGGTGATCATTATCGCATATGCATTAATGGAAGCGGCTGAAGCTAGGACATTTAAGCCTGATGTGGTGTTCTTAGATGAAAATAATAAAATTGTCGAACTGAGTCATTTTGAAAAGCACGGTGAAATTAAGAATTATTAATAAATTGCAAGTATTTGAAACCCTAGATCATTTATGCTAAAATGGTCTAGGGTTTTGATTATGGACTTTAGTCTGTTGAGCACGCATGCGTGCGAAATATAAAACCACCCGCTATGCGGGTGCGGAAACGAAAGTTATACAAAAAAATCATCTTTCTTTTTATAATTAGGAGTGTTCAAGCTACCTAAAAATATAAAAAAAGAAAGGTGATAAAATGGCAAACAAAACAAATAGCTTAGCCCATACAAAGTGGATGTGTAAGTATCATATTGTGTTCACTCCTAAGTATAAACGAAAGATAATCTATAATCAATACAAGGAGAGCATCAAAGAGATTATAAAACAGTTATGCAGATATAAGGGAGTAGAGATAATAGAAGGTCATATAATGCCAGATCACATTCATATGCTGGTAAGTATACCGCCTAAAATCAGTGTATCAAGCTTCATGGGATATCTAAAAGGAAAAAGTGCGTTAATGATATTTGATAAACACGCAAATTTGAAATACAAATATGGAAACAGACACTTTTGGGCAGAAGGATATTATGTGAGCACAGTAGGATTGAATGAGGCAACGATAAAGAAGTACATTCAAGAACAAGAAAAGCAAGATATTATGAAAGACAAGTTAAGTGTAAAAGAGTATGAAGACCCTTTCAAGGGGTAGCTGATAATCCTCAACCCTTTAGGGTTAGGCGAAAGTGGCAAAGGCACTAAGGCTTGAACAAAGTGAAAGCCAGCGTCTTTAGGCGCTGGCCGGTAACATGCCCTTATAGGGCGTAACCAAACCACCCGTTTTACGGGTGGTCATGATTACTATCATTAAGGGATTAATGGTGTAATAAAATGATGTGTTAAATCACCCCTTATGGAGACTGAGATGAAATTTGAATCACTATATAATTTTTTAAATAGAGAACAAATATTATTAAATGAACAAATGAAAAGCCATACATCCTTTAAGATTGGTGGACCTGTGGCTTGTATTGTTTTACCTGAAAAGATTGAAGATATTAAGCAAACGATCCAATTTTGTAAAGAGGTTTCAATGCCTTATCATATTATGGGAAATGGGTCTAATATCTTGGTGGATGACGATGGCGTTGAAGGTCTGATTATTAAAATCAGTGATACTTATAGTGCTGTTGATGTTCAAGATGAAGTTGTGATCGCCGAAGCAGGCGTGTTGCTTTCAAAACTCTCTAAAGTATGCCTTAGAGCACATTTAAAAGGTTTTGAATTTGCATCAGGAATTCCCGGAACCTTGGGCGGTGCTGTATTTATGAATGCAGGTGCTTACGGTGGTGAAATGAAAGATGTGATTCAGTGGGTGGAAGTCCTTACACCTTCTGGAGTGATAAAAAAAATTCAAGGCAGTGAAATGGCGTTTGGTTATAGAACCAGCCTTGTGAAAGAAAAGTGTTTTGTAGTACTTAGAGCAGCCCTTAAGCTTCAAAAGGGAAATTATGAGGAGATTTTGGCGATTATTAACGAACTCACTAAAAAAAGAGTTACGAAACAACCGCTTGACCTACCAAGTGCAGGGAGTACATTCAAAAGACCAGAGGGTTATTATGCTGGCAAACTCATTGAAGATTCTGGTCTCAGAGGTCTTAAATATGGGCAGGCAATGGTTTCTGAAAAGCATTGTGGGTTCGTGGTCAACACAGGAGAGGCGAGTTGTAAAGAAGTCATCACACTTATAGAAATTATTCAGAAGGTCGTGCGTGATCGATTTGAAGTTGAACTCGAACGTGAAGTGAGAATCTTTGGGAAAGAATAAAAGGCTTTAAGGGCTAAAATTGATATCAAATGATGAAATGGTAAAAGAGCTAAAAAATCTCAGGTTTGGGGTGTTTTAGCTCTTTTTTTGTAATATCTTTTAGCTCTAATGGATAATTGGGAAATCCTCATGATTTATTTGTTTATGAAAGGGTATCTTTTATATAGATATAGACTTTGGGGGAGTGTCATCCAATGAAGCTTTTTGAGAGCATAAAATTCAATCAAAAGTGCATTCTTTTATTTATAATCTTAACCTTTTTTGTTTTGAGCATTATTTCGTATGGGCAAATGAATTTGAATGTTGATGGTGATAACGTTGATGAATTAACAGTAGAATTTCCTAGATCTCAAGAGAGTTATCAAGATCAAGATTATACAAGTTATTGGGAGATTATCAAACATAGGATTGAAGAAGCACCGTTTAATCTTGTGGGCACAATCATTTTTTTTATGGCAATTATCCATATGATGTCGACAAGCCTTTTTCATAAAAAAGCGCATCAATTGGAACATAGATACAGTGAGCAGATAAAAAATGGCTTAAAAGACAAAAATTCATTTTCAATAACAGCAAGTATTATGCATCTGCTTGGTGAGGTAGAAGTCATTTTTGGGATATGGGCAGTGTTACTTGCTGGTAGTATTGCTTTCTATTATGATTGGGAAACATTTGTTTTCTATTTCGAAGGATTAAAATATACTGAACCCCTATTTATAATCGTTATAATGACGATCGCATCCAGTAGACCTATTTTAAAGCTTTTTGAAGTTATAATGTGGCGCATTGTAAGAGTATTTGGCAGTACGTTAGAAGCTTGGTGGTTGACGATCTTAATCTTACCAGCAATTTTAGGTGCCTTTATCACAGAACCGGCTGCAATGACCATAGCGGCATTGCTTTTAGCAGATAAATTTTATAGCTTAAATCCATCTATGAGAATAAAATATGCAACTTTAGGACTCCTTTTTGTCAATATCTCCATAGGTGGATTTTTGACAAATTTTGCATCACCACCTATTTTGATGGTGGCTGATATTTGGGATTGGGATTTGTTCTTTATGATGAAAACATTTGGCTGGAAAGCCATTTTAGCAATACTCATATCAACATTTACTTACTATTTTATTTTTAGAAAAGACCTCCATAATCTTAAAAGCGCATATGAAAACTATCGATATAAACGTTATATTCAACATCGCTTTATCAGTAAAAAAGAACTTGAAACTTCTTTTGAACAATTGGAACAACTTGTAGATAAAAGAGTCTCTTTTTCAAATGAATTGGATGCGTATAGTTTAATTCTAAAGGAAAATATAAAAGAGCTTGCAGCTCAAAAATTAACACCAGAAGAATGTAAAGCCTATGATATTGATAACGCAATAGATGAAAAGTTCGAAGGCATAAAAATGGAGCAAATGAGACGAACGATTCCTGGGCTTTTGCCAGAGATAGAGCAACCTATCTATATAGATCCCAATTGGGATCAAAGGGAAGACCAGGTACCATTATGGGTTATTATAACGCATCTGTTTTTTTTAATATGGACTGTGGTAAATGCACATGCACCAGTTATGTTTTTAGCAGGTTTTTTATTTTTCCTTGGTTTTTATCAAGTTACCTCATACTATCAAAATAGAATAGATCTTAAACCAGCATTGTTAGTTGCTTTTTTCCTTTCGGGAATAAAAGTTCATGGCACTCTTCAAGGTTGGTGGATTGTACCTCTACTTGTAAGCTTGCCAGAATTAGGACTTAACTTGACTTCTATTTTACTGACTGCATTTAATGACAATGCCGCAATCACCTATTTGAGTACACTGGTCACAAATTTTCCTGAGAATCTTAAATATGCCATTGTTACTGGTGCACTCACAGGTGGTGGTTTAACCGTCATTGCCAATTCACCGAATCCAATTGGACAATCTATACTCAAACGGTTTTTTAAGACAGGTGTTTCTGGTGGGTTATTGCTTAAATATGCTTTGTTGCCGACGATTATTTCTGCTCTGGTATTCAAACTTTTAAGAGGTTAGTTGATCCTAAGTCGATGAGAGGAGTTTATGAATGATTCTTTATGAAAACTCGATTAGTTCAAATTTTGAAACAGTGGATCATACTGTAAAAGAAATTTTAGAACTCATCAGAAATCAGTTACCAATGGTTGATTCTCATACCAGGTTTAAGATCAATTTCATGTTACGTGAAATTCTTAATAATGCCGTTGAACATGGCAACCACTTGGATCGGAATAAACGGGTTAAAATCAAAGTAAGTTTAATCCATGAGGGCTTGATGTTTGAGGTGAGAGATGAAGGCGAAGGCTTTAAACTTAATCCTGATTTTCATGTTAAAAATAATTTAAGAGAACGACAAAGAGGGTATGAAACTCTATCAGAGATGGCTTTTAAAATTGAGATTGAACATAATTGTGTTAAAGTGACATTTAATTTGAACGCGGAGGTACTGTAATGAAAAAAACAATAATGAATGATGGCATTAAACTGACATTAACAGAAGGTTTAACGGCAAATAATGTGCCTAAATTCAATGAAAGTTTAGAAGAATTTCTAAAGCCAGAAGAAATTTTTGAGGCACTTATATTAGATTTGAGTCAGATTGATAACATTGATTCTGTAGGGGTTACATTTGTCATCAGTCTTTTTAAAAAAATGAAGAAAGATGAAAAGGCTTTTAAAGTTTCGGGCGCAAGTGATGATATTATAAGTTTGTTTAAATTGATGAAATTGGATCAATTTTTTGAAATGCTAGACTAGCAGGAGGTGACATCGTGGCTTATCGCATATTAATTGCAGACGATGCAAGCATGAATAGGATGTTGGTAAAAAAAGTGCTTTCTCAAAATCTTGAAAATAGTGTATTTGAGGAGGCTGTAAACGGGCAAGAAGTACTTGAAATTGTGGAAAAAATGCCTGTGGATTTGATTATACTAGACTTAATCATGCCTATTATGGATGGTTATGAAACCTTGAGACTCTTAAAAAAACATCCGATTCATCATGACATTCCTGTGATCGTGAACAGTGCGATTACTGAAATCAACTCGATTGAAAACACTTTAAAAGAAGGGGCAGTTGATTATTTTACAAAGCCACTTTCGCCTAATGATATGAATATTATTTTACCTTTAAAGGCGAGAAATGCACTTAAGATGTATGAACAAAATAGAACAATTATTGAGCTTAATCGTTTGATTCAAGAAGAACTTAAAAATGCCAATACATTTGCGAATATCATGTTACCGAAGTCAGGCAGTTTTAAGGGGGTGGATCTCTATATTAAATATCATCCCTCTTTAGGGATTGGGGGTGACTTTTTCGATTGTGTGGAGCAAGAGGGGCGCATCCATTTTATGGTGGCAGATGTAACGGGTCATGGTATTGCGGCAGGGATGGCTTCATCCATGGTTAAGATACTGTATCGTAAGAGTATTTTAAAACCCAATATCATGCCTCATGAAATCATAGAAGAGATGAATCAATCTATTTTCGATATATTTGATTTTGCTGGAGAGGATAATTATTTTGTGTTTACTGCATTTGTGGGGATCATTGATCACGGCAAACTTTATTATGCAAATGCAGGCCAACCTTATCCAATGATTTTTCACAAGAGTTCAGAGTCATTTGAAGATATTCACCAAAATGGTTTTATCGTAGGTATGATGGAAGAGGTCCACTTTGAAACAGAGACAGTGATGCTTAAGAAAGAGGATGTGATTTTTCTTTACACGGACGGTTTATTCTGTAGTGGCAAGTCTTCTGATTTCACAGAGTGGAAAAAGGTTTTTGAGGTTTCAAATCAACTCAGAAAAGCATTAATTGAAAATCCAAATGAATTTTTAGAAGGGGTTTTCTACACTTTCCATATGATCCACAAAGTAAATCATACAGATTTTAACGATGACGTAGCGATGATGCTCATTAAATTAACGTCCTAAGGCTTTAGACTCATTTTTTAATGAATTTTTAAGTTGACTCTCATGCGCATATAAGGTTTCCATATCATAATAAAAGTATAAGACATAATCCTTGGAGTGATATGAATGAAAAAAGACCGATTTTATGATTCTCAAATCTTCAGATTAATATTATTAGTATTTTTGAGTATCGCTTTGATCGAGATCATTTTCGTTGCATCGGGTTTTTTAATAAGCAAGTATTTTTTTAATATTATAAGTGTACTAGATTGTATCTCCCTTTTTAATGGACTTGTGGTTTTTTCATTTTTTGCTATAGAGAAATTCGGTGGCGTTAAAGCACAACTGAATCGACTGCTACTCAGAATGACACTTGCGTTGTCCTTTGTTTCGAGTGCGCTTATTTTCATCTTTGCAAATAGGGGTTAAAAATGATACAGTCATAAGAGTTAACAAGCCATCAATTGTTGAGAAAATTCGACAATTGATTTTTTATATAACCCTTGAGGAGATGAACCACCACTTTTCAAAGTGGGGGTTCATCTCCCTAATTCAGTGGCCGTTTAAACGGCCACTGAATGCAATCCTAATGGATTGCACAAGGGTTACGAAGGTAGCGAAGCGGACTGAGTGTGATATTTTAGGAATGTTCATCCCCAAAAAGCATCAGCGAAAATTGTTCGCATTTTTAACTTATGGTATATAATAATATTAAAGAAGTGTTCATTAATGTTAACGGATTTATTCAACCCACGTTGAGCGAAAGCGAGGTTATTATGCAAATTCACTCAGATTATCATATGCATTCAAAATATAGCGGAGATTCTAAAAATGAATTAGAGGCAATTGTTCAAAGAGCGATAGAACTAGGGCTTAGAGAAATTGCAATTACAGATCATGGTCCAAAACACGATGGTTATGGGATTAAAAAAACAGATTACTGGATTATACGTAAAGAAATCGATTTACTCAAGGAAAAATACCCACAAATTAGTATTTTACTAGGTCTTGAAGCAAACATATTGGGAACAGATGGTGAGATTGATCTGGATGAGGATATGCGTGAACTCTGTGATTGGGTGAATGCAGGTTATCACTTTGGGAGCAATTTACGTCATGATCTTAAGATTCATCTTTATAATTTTCTAAGTCGGTATTTTAAAGGGTTCTATAAAAAGGCAAAAGAACTGAACACAAAAGCCATGGTAAATGCGATGACGAGCAATCAAATCAACATGATCACCCATCCAGGTGCCAAGGGCCCTATCGATATAAACGAGGTTGCATCTGTGGCGAGCCAAACTGAGACAATGCTTGAAATTAATAACTCACACGGGCATTTAACAGTGGCAGAGATTGAAGTGGCCAAAAAGTATGGTGTTAAGTTTGTCATGTGCAGTGATGCCCACAAAATTGAAAAAATTGGATTAGTCCCAAAATCCATTGAAAGAGCTCTAGCAGCTGGACTAACCGTTGAAGACATATACAATGCTTTTAATTAAAAGGAGACTCATATGAATTTTATTATTATTTCAGGCCAGTCTGGTGCAGGAAAAAGTCAAGCTAAAAAAGTGTTTGAGGATTTTGGCTATTATTGTATAGATAACTTGCCACCCTCTCTTATTCCAAATTTTATTGAGTTATTAGAGCAGAATTCTGAGGGGATTAACAATATTGCGCTGGTTATCGATATCCGAGGTGGTAAGTTCTTTAAAGATTTAGAAGATAATTTAGAACTTTTAACTCAAAGAAATTATGATTATCGTATTTTTTATTTTGAGGCAAACGATGAGATTTTGATAAAGCGATTTAAAGAAACACGTCGAAGTCATCCACTTGATCCTTCTGCAAGAATTGAAACTTGTATTGAACAGGAAAAGGAAATTTTAGCAGCATTAAAAGAGGATGCTGATTTTGTAATTAATACAGGAACGCTGACACAGTCACAACTTAAAAATGAGATTTCAAGATTTCTTGAAATCAAAAATGAGACGGAGCAAATTGCACTCACAATTATGTCATTTGGATTTAAAAAGGGTATACCACTTGATTCAGACTATGTATTTGATGTGCGCTTTTTACCGAATCCTTACTATATAGAGGAACTGCGTTCGTTAACAGGGAATGATCAAGCCGTGAGAGATTATGTCATGAGTTTTCAAGAAAGCAATGACTATTTTGGCAGAATGAAAGATATGCTGGATTATGCAGTACCTATGTTCGTCAGAGATGGTAGAAGTCAACTTGTGATTTCTGTTGGTTGTACAGGTGGACAACACCGTTCTGTGACTTTTGCGAATGAACTCAGCATATTTTTCAAAGCAAAAGGGTACAACGTGGTCACTGTACATCGCGATGCAAAATAAGTGTTTGAAAGGCATTAAATAATCAGAGAGAGGTAACTTATGCTCAATATTGTGGCAATTGGAGGTGGCACAGGCCTGTCTATTATACTGAGAGGCTTGAAAGAAATTTCTACAGAAATAACAGCGATTGTGACTGTGGCAGATGACGGTGGTGGTTCTGGGGTTTTACGAGAAGACCTTGGGATGTTACCCCCAGGTGATGTCAGAAACTGCATTTTAGCACTTGCGAATAAAGAACCAATCATACAGGATTTATTTCAATATCGTTTTGAAGAAGGCCGATTAAAAGGACAGAATTTTGGCAATCTCATGATAGCGGCTATGGTTGGTATTTCAGATAGTTTTGAATCTGCTATTCGCAAGATCTCAGATATATTTGCGATTACAGGTGAAGTTTATCCGGTTTCTGAAGATGACATTGTCTTATATGCTAAATTGGATGATGGTGCAACTGTCGTTGGGGAGTCCAATATTCCCCTTGAAGTTCTAAAAAGAGGTTCAGAAATTGAAAAAATATGGATAGAACCAAGTGATGCGTCCACAAGTGATATCATTCTTAAGCGCATAGAAGAAGCCGACGTGATTGTATTGGGACCTGGAAGCTTATATACAAGTATTATCCCAAATTTGCTTGTACCGGATGTCACTAAGGCAATAAACAAAAGCGAAGCTTCTGTATTTTATATCTCTAATATTATGACACAGCCTGGCGAGACGGACACCCTGACAGCAGGTGAACATTTAGATCTCTTATTTAAGCACACTGATTTGACACATGTTGATTTTATGATCGTCAACTCGGGAGAGATAAGCACGGATTCAATTAGACGTTATGAAAAAGAGGAAGCAACCCCTGTAAGATATGAAAGTACAGATGAAGTTCACCTCTTATCACATAATGTGACTTTGATTGAAGGCAATTTTGTTGATATTAAAAAAGGCTATATCAGGCATGACGCGCCTGATATAGCTGAGGTGATTCTACAGTATGTGGAACGGTCGTATCATCTGAAAAAAAATATATGTTCAATTGAGTAATCCTTTTAGAACTGTAATGGATTTATGAAAAAAGTTGAATATGTGCAAAGAAATTTCAAGAATAAAGGTTCATGTATGGAAATTGATACAATTTTAAGCTATAATTAAAGTGATTGTTGGGGCTGTATTGTAGGGTCTTACAAGTAGCTTAGAAGTTTGACATTGTGATTTGCAAGGGTATATGCATACCTTTTAAAAAATTCACCTTAACCCTTATTAAAAAAAGGAGGAGAATTTTTATGGCAAAGAGAGTACCAGAACCGTTTAGAATCAAGATGGTAGAAAAAATCAACATTATCCCGAGAGCACTCAGAGAACAAAAACTGATTGAAGCGGGATATAATCCTTTTGCACTTAGAGCAGAGGACATCTATATCGACCTTTTGACAGATAGTGGCACAGGTGCCATGAGTGATCGTCAATGGGCAGCGATTATGATTGGTGATGAGTCTTATGCAGGCAGTCGCTCGTTTTACAAACTTGAAGAAGTTGTTCAAAAAATAACGGGTTACAAGTATGTTATTCCAACACATCAGGGAAGAGGTGCAGAGCAAGTAGTTCTTCCAAACGTCATTCAAAAAAAAGGGGATTATGTCCTAAACAACATGCACTTTGATACCACAATGGGACATGTGCTGTTAGCAGGTGGCAATCCTGTCAATCTGATTGATGCTAAAGCATTTGATACAGAAAAATATGACGATTTTAAAGGTGATTTTGACTTGTTAGCACTTGAAAGTTTTATCAGTGAAAAAGGGGTCGAAAACATTTCTTGCCTAATCATTACGGTGACTTGTAATTCATCAGGTGGTCAGCCGATTTCGATGGCAAATATCAAGGCAGCAAGTACAATCGCACATAAATTTGGATTAAACGTTTTTATAGATGCAGCAAGATATGCAGAAAATGCGTATTTCATTAAAACGAGAGAAAAAGGTTTTGAAGATAAGACAGTTCTTGAAATTGCCCAAGAGATGTTTAGCTATGCAGATGGTTTTATGATGAGTGCTAAAAAAGATGGGATCGTCAATATGGGGGGCTTAATTGGTATTAAGGATGATGAAGATTTATACAATGCTTGTCGTTCTACAGTGGTGCCAATGGAAGGTTTTCCAACATATGGTGGTCTAGCTGGTAGAGATATGGAAGCTCTTGCGGTAGGGTTAGAAGAGGGGCTTGACTTTGAATATCTTGATTATAGAATCAGCCAAGTTAAATACCTCGGAGATCTGTTAATGGAAGCTGGTGTACCTATTCAGTATCCCACAGGGGGACACGCCGTTTTTGTGGATTGTAAAAAATTATGTCCTCAGATTCCATTTGATCAATTCCCAGCACAAGCGGTTTGTAATGCAGTTTACATTGAAGGTGGTGTGAGACCTGTTGAAATTGGTTCGTTCTTACTTGGTCGTGATATGGAAACCGGTAAGCCTCTTGAATCGCCTCTTGAACTCATGCGCTTGACGATTCCTAGAAGAGTCTATACAAATGATCATATGGATTACGTGGCAGATGCTGTGATAAAAGTAGCGAAATATGCACATACACTCACTGGCTTTGAGTTTGACTATGAGCCAAAAGTGTTAAGACACTTTACTGCCAAATTAAAACCTGTTAAATAATAAAATGACTTTAAAATGAAATGGGAAGGATCACTTTTGTGGTGATTGTCCCATTTTTCTTTCAAGGGCTTTATGATATACTAGTGGGTGAGAAAACGTGATGGAAGGTGATTGGGTGAAGAAGGTTTTTAGCGCAGGAGGCGTTGTTTTTTTAAAGAACAGTATTTTAATGCTTCAAAAAATAAATGGGGACTGGGTATTGCCAAAGGGTAAAATTGAAGCAGATGAAACCAGTGAAGCAACAGCCATTAGAGAAGTGCGTGAAGAAGCAGGTATTAAGACGAAAATCATAAGTCCTATAGGGGGAACTTCTTATAAATTTAAAAATTATTGGTCTAATAATCATGTTGTCGAAAAAAATGTGGTATGGTATCTCATGAAAGCATTGAGTTCAACGCCACATCCTCAAAGAGAAGAGGGGTTTATTGATTCAAAATTTATACATGTCAACAATGTGGTGCAACTCGCAAAATATGATGATGAACGCGATATTTTGATGAAGGCACTTGAAATTATACAGTCTATAGAAGGTGAGTAATGTCTTTTTCATCTAAATCAAAAAATGAACTTGCTAGAATAAGAACAGAGGGCAAATGTTGTAATCGAGCAGAACTGTCAGGCATAATCAGAGTGAGTGGTGCACTGGAATTTGGTGGATTTCAAAAAATGAATTTGAGAATAACGACTGAAAATCCTGCAGTGGCACGACTCGTTTTTATATTGCTAAAAAAAACATATCATATTCATACTGAAGTGATTATGAAAGACAATAAAATTCTCAATAAGAATCACTTGTATGAGATCTTTATTGAAAAAGCCAACGAAATCTTATTGGACCTTGAAGTCTTAAATTTGTCAGAGGGCAGCATGGTGATCAATGATGATATACCAGAGGGTCTTTTAAAGAAGAGTTGTTGTAAGAAAGCTTATCTCAGAGGGATCTACCTTGGGGGCGGTTCACTAAGCGCTCCAGAAAAGAGTTATCACCTTGAGCTCATTACACATAATGATTTTTATGCCAATCAGTTAACGACTTTTATGAACAAGGCCTTTGATTTGACTGCAAAAGTAACTCCTCGAAAGAAGAATTATATTGTCTATGTGAAGGAAAGCGAGAAAATTGTAGATTTTTTAAACATTATTGGGGCACACCATACTTTGCTTGAGTATGAGAATGTTAGAATTATCAAGCAGATGAGAAATAATGTAAACCGTGTGGTGAATTGTGAAACCGCTAATATGAATAAGACGGTTGAGGCTGCCTACGAGCAGATGAGTAAAATTCATTATATAGAAGTCACAGTGGGCATAGAGAGCTTACCTGAAAAACTGCAGGAAGTTGCTTATTTGCGTATGGATAATCCTGAAGCATCTCTCAAAGAACTTTCTGAGTTGATGAATCCGCCCGTTGGCAAATCCGGTGTGAATCATCGTTTGAAGAAGATCATGAAAATAGCAACTGACTTACAGCTAAAAGGTGGGAAAATATGAAGAAAGCAATGATTTTGATGCTTTGTCTGCTCATGGTAGTGATGACCACTGCTTGTTCAGAAGAGAGTTCACTGGAGAAACTTAATGACCCTGCGGTTAAAAACTGGGAGCTTGTGAAAGAAAGTGGCAGTAGTTCAACTGTGAGGCTATGTGTAAGTTCTAAGGATGAAGCAGAACTCGATTGGCTAAAAAACGAATTTGCGGATTATCTAAAATTGAATTACGAAATTGATCTCGAAATTATAGAAGAATCTCAAGAAAAGACCTTTGAAGGGCTGAAAAGTGATCAACAAAATGAGATTCAACTGGGAGAGTATGATCTCATTTTATTTGATGATTCAGGATTTAAAGAAGCCATGAATGAAGGGTATCTATTTGGGCCTTTCACAAATGAACTGCCGAATAACAATCTCTATTTGAATCCATATGATATTGAAGTTAGATATGATGAGGGCATTTCAATAGCTCAATATGAAGTGCCAATTGGTAGACAGCAACTCTCCTTTATATTCAATGAAGATTATTTCTACGAAATTCCAGAGACTTACGAGGGCTTCTTTGAGCTCATCAAAACTTTTCAAGGAAAGTTTACTTATCCTGACCCCAGAGTATCACCAGAGGGTGAAGCCTTTGTTGTGGGTTATTTGTCAAGAAACCTCGATTTTGAAAAGCTCAATGAAAAAAGTTATACAGAAGCTGAGATATACGATCTTATAAAACCATCAATAGAAGCTTTAAAAGCGATTAAACCCGATCTATATAAAGAAGGGAAGGTTTATCCTAAATCTATCGCAGAGATGGATCAATTGTTTTTTAATGATGAGCTAATTTTCTCCATGAGCTTGGACTATTATCATGCAACGGATATGCTAAAAGCTTATGAATATCCAGAATCGGCGAGTGTTTTTACCATTAATGAAGGCACAACGGGACCGGTGTCTCACATGGGGATTCTTTATAATTCAAGTAATAAATCTGGTGCAATGCTGGTCATAAATGCGATGTTATCACCTGAGATGCAGGCCTCTAAATATGACACGAGAAAATGGCGCCAATTGCCAATTTACGATCCAAGTTATGTGCCTACAGAAGCACTTGTTGAGATCAAAAAAGTAAAGCTTAAAACCTCATCACTTAAATATGATGAATTGTTAATGTATAGAATTCCTGAACTAAGTCCATATTATAGAAATATCATGATAAAGTTATGGGAATCACATGTGCTTCCAGATCAGGCTGATACGGCACAATAATCGTAAGCATAGGCTTAATTGTCATTAAAGAGAATACTTTTTAAGCAATGGGAAGACCTTTTTGTAGGGTTCTTCCTATTTCTATTTTAGGCTAATATATGGTATACTTAGGGTTGAAAAACTTTTGCCAATGAACACTCAAGAAAGGGGCGCAAAAAATTTTGCAAACTGAATTTTCCGAAAAAAAATTAGATTTTGTACATTTGCATCTACATACAGAATACAGTCTGTTAGACGGTTTCACCAGAATTGACCGCTTATTTGAAAAAGTAAAGGCCATGGGGATGTCATCAGTTGCAATTACAGATCATGGGGTTATGTTTGGCGTGGTAGACTTTTATAAAGCTGCCATAAAACATGGGGTAAAACCGATTATTGGATGTGAAGTTTACACGGCTGCAAGGTCAAGGTTCGATAGAGATCCTACACTTGATAAAAATGCAGGACATCTCGTTTTGTTGGCTAAAAATGAAATCGGTTATAAAAATTTGATTAAACTTGTTTCAGCAGGCTTTACAGAGGGCTTTTATTATAAACCAAGAATTGATTATGACCTACTCTCCAAGCACTCAGAAGGGCTTGTTTGTCTTTCGGCATGTCTTGGTGGGGATGTTCAGCGTCTGATCCTTGAAGGCAATGTACAAGGTGCTAAAGAAATTGCGCTTAAATTAAAAACAATTTTTGATGAAGGTGATTTTTATTTAGAGCTTCAAGACCATCAGATGAAGGAACAAAAAATGGTCAATAGACAGCTTGTATTGATCAGTGAAGCCACGGGCATTCCACTTGTGGCAACAAATGATGTGCATTATCTCGAAAAAGAGGATGAAGCTGTTCACGATATTTTACTCTGTATCCAAACTGGGAAAACCATGAGCGATACAGATCGAATGAGGTTTCCAACCAAAGAATTTTATTTGAAATCTCCAGATGAAATGGCATCACTTTTTAAATCAAGACCAGATGCAATTGAAAATACCTTAAAGATTGCAGAAAAATGTCATTTCGATTTTGACTTTACGAAAACACATTTGCCAGAATTTTCACTGGAAGCACTGGATTCAAAAGCATACTTGAGAGAATTGTGTCTTAAAGGACTCTATAAAAAATATGAAGTAGAACCCTTACATCTTGAACGCCTTGAATATGAACTTTCAGTTATTGACCAAATGGGCTATAATGACTACTTTTTGATCGTATGGGATTTTATAAAATATGCTAAAGATCATGACATCAGAGTTGGACCAGGGCGGGGGAGTTGTGGTGGCAGTATCGTGGCCTTTGTACTGGATATAACTGAGGTTGATCCTATTAAATATGACCTCATTTTCGAAAGATTTTTAAATCCAGAACGTGTGACCATGCCGGATATCGATATTGATTTTGAAGATGACAGGCGTGGAGAAGTAATTGAATACGTCATCCGGAAATATGGCAAGGACCACGTGGCACAAATCATCACCTTTGGAACCATGGCTGCAAGGGCAGCTGTAAGAGATGTTGGTCGTGTGATGAATTTACCATATCAAGATGTGGATCGAATCGCAAAGGAAATTCCCATGGAGCAGGGGATGACACTTGAGAAGGCTTTAATTGTAAATCCTAAGTTAAAACAAATTTACGATGAAGAGATGGAAGCTCATCAATTGTTAGAAGCTGCACTTAAACTTCAAGGGGTTCCAAGACATGCCTCGACACATGCCGCAGGCGTGGTAATTTCAAAGAACACAGTAGATGATTATGTACCGCTTTATATGCAAGATGAGAACATCACCACACAATTTAACATGATCTTACTTGAAGATTTAGGAATGTTAAAAATGGACTTTTTAGGCTTAAGGACATTGACAGTTATCAAAAATGCATTACAATTAATTGAGGAGACCGAAAATTTTAAACTGGATTTAGATCAAATTTCATATGAAGATCCACTCACTTATGAGTTGATTAGTAAAGGGGACACCCTGGGGGTTTTTCAATTAGAATCTGCTGGCTGTAGAAAGTTTATGCGTGAGTTAAAACCATCAGGGTTTGAAGATATCATTGCCGGGATATCTTTGTATCGACCGGGACCAATGGACTCCATCCCCCTATATATAAAGAATAAAAACAGTCCCAATGAGATAACGTTTAAACATCCAAAATTGGCTTCAATCCTTGGTGTCACTTATGGTTGCCTTGTTTATCAAGAACAGGTTATGCAGATTGTAAGAGAACTGGGTGGCTATAGTTTTGGTCGAAGCGATATTGTAAGACGTGCCATGAGTAAGAAAAAAATGGACGTTATGCAAAGGGAACGCGTTTATTTTAAATACGGTAAAAAATCGGAATCTGGAGAAATTGAACTGGTAGGATGTATTGAGAATGGTGTATCTGAGGCGATTGCAGATGAAATCTTTGACGATATGATTGATTTTGCTAAGTATGCTTTTAACAAGTCGCATGCGGCGGGATATGCCATTGTGGCTTATCAGACCGCTTATCTCAAAGCACATTATCCAGTTGCCTACATGGCGGCGCTTATGACCAGTGTCATGGGGAATCAATCGAAAATTGCCCTTTATATGCAAGACTGTAAAGAACGTGGCATTAAACTCTTACCACCTTGTGTGAACAAGAGTCTTGTGGGTTTTTCTGTGGAAGGCAATAATATCAGATATGGACTCAATGCTGTTAAAAATGTAGGCAGGGGCATCATAGAGGCTATCATTAGAAGTAGAAAGAGCAAACCTTTTAAGGACTTCTTAGATTTTTGTGAATCTATTGAAGCTTCTGAACTCAATAAAAAGGCTGTGGAAAGTTTGATAAAAGCTGGTGCATTCGATGCATTTGGTGCTTACAGGTCTCAATTATTGGGTATTTTTGAAAAAACAGTGGATGGTGTGCATTCGCTTAAGCGTAGAGGTGTTGAAGGACAGTTCTCCATATTTAGTATGGAAGCAGTGGTCAATTCTTCGGAAGATTTGGGACATAAGCTCCCTAAAATTCCTGAATTGAGGTTTGAAACACTTTTACAATTTGAAAAGGAAATGTTGGGTATATATTTAACCGGACATCCTCTTGATCCTTATAAGGATCAATTGAAAGCTATTTCAAGTTTCAATTTATCAGAGCTTAAATCTTCTTTTGAAGAAGATGAGACGCCGCTGGCTAAAGATGGCGATATGGTCACCATCAGTGGCATGATCGTTGCAAAGCTCGAAAAAATAACGCGAAATAATCAAAATATGGCGTTTATCACTGTGGAAGACTTATTTGATCAAATTGAGGTCATTGTCTTTCCAAAGACTTATTCTGCCAGTGAAACGCTTCTTCATAAAGATTCGATCATTTCTGTGAGGGGACGTATCAACGTTAAAGAGGATGAACATCCTAAGTTGATTGCAGATCGAATCACTGCTGTGAAAGCAGTCACAGCAAAAACAGTAAATTCAGTATCTTCAACTAAGAAAGATACCCATCAAAAGAATGATTTGTCTGTTTTGTTCATACGTTTTGAAGTGCCGGATGAATCACTAATGGGTGAAGTTTCCAAAGTTTTAAAGCGGTATTCGAGGCAACAGTCAGAGGGTAAACCGTCTGACGTTATCTATTATATATCAACGATAAAGAAGAAACTTAAGGTTAATGGTCAAGTTGTGGTGACTAAAGATCTCATGGATCACATTGAACAAATTGTGGGAAAGAACAACGTTGTACATCAATAAGCGTTCAAATCAGTAATTGTTCAAAAAGGAGTGTAAACATGAAAAAAATAGGTGTATTAACAAGTGGTGGCGATTCACCCGGTATGAATGCTGCTATTAGAGCAGTGGTCAGAACCGCAATTTATAATGGACTTGAAGTTGCAGGTATTTACAGAGGTTATCAAGGCCTATTAGAAGGAGACATCGAACCTCTAACTGTATCTTCTGTGGGCGATATAATTCATCGTGGTGGCACGATGCTGCGTACTGCAAGATGCTTAGAGTTCAAAGAGGAAGAAGGCTTTCAAAGAGGTCTAGCAATGCTCAAAATGTTTAAAATTGAGGGTTTAGTGGTAATCGGTGGCGATGGCTCGTTCAATGGCGCAAAGCGATTGGCAGATGCCGGTTTTCCGACGATTGGTATACCAGGCACCATAGACAACGACCTTGCTTATACAGAATTTACTTTGGGATTTGATACAGCATTGACAACAGTCGTTAATGCTATCGGTAACATCAGAGACACCTCATCTTCTCATGGTCGCATTAATATCATAGAAGTAATGGGAAGACATTGTGGCGATATTGCGCTCTATGGTGGCCTTGCAGGTGGCGCTGAGGCGGTAATCATTCCCGAGATTGATACAGATATGGATGAACTTTGTCAAACTATTTTAAGAGGCAAGAAACGGGGAAAACTGCATAGTATCATTTTACTTGCCGAAGGGGTAGGTAAACCTTATGAAATCGCAGAACAAATAACTGCCAAAACAGGTTCTGATGTAAAAGTCAGCATCATTGGTTATCTACAAAGAGGTGGCACACCGACACCAAGTGATCGAATCCTAGGTTCAAGACTTGGCTCATATGCAGTGGAACAGCTTATGGCTGGTAAAGCGGGCAGAGCAATTGGCATAAAAGGCAATCAATTAGTCGATATCGATATTTCAGAAGCATTAGCTATGAAAAAAGATTATGATAAAGAGATTTATGAACTGGCGAGGATATTAGCGATATAACTCTTTAGTAATATGCGCGCGTAGCGCACATATTACAATTCAGTGGCGGCATGCCACCACTGAATGCAAGTCTCCGACTTGCAAAGGGTTACGAGGGTAGTGAAACGGACCGAGTAAATGTTTTGACCTACAAGGTTCTAACGAGGCAGCGAAGCGATCCGAGTAAATGTCTTGACCTACAAGGTCTTAACGAGGTAGCAAAGCGATCCGAGTAAATGTTTTGACCTACAAGGTCTTAACGAGGTAGCAAAGCGATCCGAGTAAATGTTTTGACCTACAGGTCTTAACGAGGTAGCGCAGCGATCCGAGTAAATGTTTCAAGAAATGATTTGATGAAATTGCCAAGCAATTTTTTCATATAAAAGGTGTTTAATTAGGGTAGAAATCATATGTGTGTGTGAATTTATAAGTAATTTTTAGGAGGATATTATGTTAAGAAAGACCAAAATTGTCTGTACGATTGGACCATCAAGCGAGAAAAAAGAGATTTTTAAAGAACTCGTTAAAACAGGATTGAATGTTGCTAGACTCAATTTTTCTCATGGTAACCATGAAGAACATTTAGCTAGAATCAACATGATCAAAGAAGTTAGAGAAGAACTTCAACTTCCTGTGGCAATTCTTTTGGACACAAAAGGACCAGAAATTAGAACAGGTAAATTTAAGGAAGCTGTCTATACGCTTGTTGAGGGACAAGAATTCGTATTGACAACAGATGAGTATCTTGGAGACCAAAACAAATGCCAAATCTCTTATGAAGGCTTACCTCAAGACGTTGTAGCTGGCGATAAAATTCTTATTGATGATGGTTTAATTGAACTTGAAGTCTTATCAATTAGTGGCAACGATATCACAACAAAAGTATTAAACGGTGGTGATGTTAAAAATAATAAAGGTATAAATGTGCCTGGCGTTAAAATTAATTTACCGGCAATTACTCAAAAAGATATTGATGACATCAAATTTGGTATCGAAAATGACATTGATTTTATAGCAGCATCTTTTATCAGAAAAGCATCAGATGTACTTGAAATCAGAAGAGTCCTTGAAGAAAATCACGCACATGTTATTCATATTATTTCTAAGATTGAAAACCAAGAAGGTGTTGATAACTTAGAGGAAATTTTAGAAGTATCAGATGGCTTAATGGTAGCAAGGGGTGATCTTGGAGTTGAAATTCCAACTGAGCTTGTGCCACTTGTTCAAAAGCAAATGATTCAAATGTGTAACAAAGAAGGTAAACCTGTTATCACAGCAACTCAAATGTTAGACTCAATGATCAGAAATCCAAGACCAACAAGAGCAGAAACAACAGACGTTGCAAATGCAATCTTTGATGGTACAGATGCAGTTATGTTGTCAGGTGAAACAGCTGCGGGTAAATATCCACTTGAATCTGTTCGTACAATGGCAAAAATCGCTGAAGCAGCAGAAGGTTCACTTAACTATAGAGAAATGCTTGAAAAGAGAATTGCATTATCAAATGAAATGGGTGTTACTTACGCTGTAAGTCATGCCACTGCAACGACTGCATTAGATCTTGATGCATCAGCAATCATTACTGCAACTTCTTCGGGGTTTACAGCTAAAATGATTTCACGTTTAAAACCAAAAGCACCAATTATCGCTTGTACAGTAACGGAATCCGCTTGTAGACAACTTGCTGTGGTATGGGGTGTCATTCCATTGGTAATTGGCGAAGCATCAAATACAGATAGAATCTTTGAAATCTCAGTACAAAAATCAAAAGAACATGGCTATATCACAGATGGCGATTTAGTTGTAATCACTGCAGGTGTACCAGTTGGTATCTCCGGTGCAACGAACCTTATGAAAGTTCATTTAGTAGGCGAAGTGCTTATCAAAGGAACAGGTCTTGTTAAAGATTTCATCAGAGGAAAAGCTTGTATCGGTAGCACAGTAGAAGAACTCGAAGGCAAATTTAGAGATGGCGACATTATTATCGCGACTTCCACAGATAAAGATATCGTTCCATTTATGGAAAAAGCATCTGGGTTAATCGTTGAAGAAGGTGGCTATACTTCTCATGGCGCTATTGTGGCATTAAGTCTTAAAAAGCCATGTGTTGTGGGCGCGAATAACGCCACTGAACTTCTCAGAGATGGTATGGATATTACGCTTGATTCAGCTAAAGGCATCGTTTATGCGGGTAAGGCAAGAGTTTTATAATTAACGAATAATTTAAAGAAGACGGTATAATTAAAATGACGAAGTGTCATCCTAAAAGTGAGATAATTACTCTGCTTTAATGGTGGCACTTTTTTTTATATCATTAAGATAGAGTAAACAATAGGCTAAAGCCTCATTTACAATGACCGTAAGAATTTGATATAATAAACTTGATATTTAGGGTATGAAAAAGTAAGCGTTATATTAAAGAGTTTAGGGTTAGTTGGAGGTTGAAATGATCAAGCGTAGATTAGGAAAAACAGAAATTGAAGTGAGCAGTATAGGCTTTGGGGGGATTCCAATTCAAAGAGCTCATCCAGATAAAGCGGTTGAAATCATTGATCAAATGATGGCAGAAGGTATGAATTTTATAGATACGGCGATTGGGTATACAGTCAGTGAAAGTTACATCGGAAATGCCCTTGTAGGCGGAAAACGCGATCAATTTGTATTGGCGACTAAATCACCTGCTAAAGATTATGAGGGCATGAAAGCAGATATAGAAAAGAGTCTTAAAGACCTTAAAACGGATTATATTGATCTCTATCAATGTCATCTTGTTAAAAATAGAGAACAATACGAACAGATTATGGGAGAAAATGGCGCTTACAAGGCTATGCTGGAAGCTAAGGATTCGGGTAAAATCGGTCATATAGGCATTACAGCACATAGTGCGGAATTTCTCATGGAAGTTCTGGAGGAAATGCCGTTTGAGACCATTCAATTTCCATATAACCTTGTAGAGCGCCAAGGTGAAAAACTATTTGAACGTGCCAAAGCACTGGATTTAGGCGTCATTATCATGAAACCTATGGCAGGTGGTGCCATTGAGAATGGGACTTTGAGTTTGAGATTTATACTTGAAAACCCAAATATATCTGTGGTGATTCCAGGTATGGAAACACCAGAACTCGTTAAGAAAAATGCAGCCGTGGGGCATGACTTTAAACCGCTCACCCTTGAAGAAAAAGTAGAAATTGAAGCTTTTCAAAATGAAATGGGAAGTCAATTTTGCAGACGTTGTGGGTATTGTCTTCCTTGCGTGCAAGGGATAGATATTCCAACACAATTTATCATGGAAGGTTATCTCACACGCTATGGCCTTGAAGATTGGGCAAAAGAGCGTTATGTAGGTCAAGCAATTGATGCAAGTGCTTGTATAAAATGTGGTGAATGCGAACCAAAATGTCCTTATGATTTACCCATCAGAGATATGTTAGAGCGTGTTCAAAATAATTTTTCTAAATGATAGAATTGGGTTAGATAACAGAGTCATTATCAGAAGTGATTAATTTCACTTCTTTTTTTTTGTTTTGCAGATAGAGTCCAAAACAAATGATTAAGAGTCCCAAGATTCTCTTAGGTTCAAAACTGCCTAAGATCATATAATCCAGTATAAGCCCCATGGTCATTTGCCCCATAAAAGGCAAGATCACAATGTAAAAAGCCTTAATTTTAGTGGTGAAGTAGTTGAGTAAAAGGATGACAATACAACCGATTAAGCCGCCAAGAAAATAATAAGGTGGCATTGTGGGTAACTTTTTAAAAGCGTCTAGATCTGAGAAAAGTATCAAGAAAATAAAAGCGGTCAAAGTTGCAGATAAATAGTTAAAAAAAGAGGCTCTAAAAGTCCCGAGAGAGAGCGCATTGCGGCCATTTAAGATAGGTGCAACGATAAAGAGTACGCCCAGAATAAGTGCAAATCCATAGTATAAGATCATGTTTAACCTCCCGTAAAAAAGATAATGCTTATAGTAAAAGGTAGACACCTACCAAAATGGTGACTATACCAACAATTTGTTTGAAAGTAATTTTAATCTTTGCCTTGCCCATAAGACCAAAGCCATCTATGACAAGTGAAGTGAGTACTTGTCCAAGCAAACTAATACCAATCATAATAGTAATGCCGAGCTGTGCAACTGTAATATTGCTCATAACGATGGTCAAAGCACTGAGTGCGCCTGGGATGAACAACCAAAATAATGAAGGTTTCTTATAATCAAGATTTATTTTTTTAGGTCTTAAAAGTAAGCCAGAAAAGATAATAAGACCAATCGCATTAAAGATAAAACTGCTGAAGTAAGTGGATGTATCATTTGAGAGCATCCCATTGAATGAAACCATTAAAGCCAGTATAAGCCCTGTAATATATGCAGATGAATAAGCCATATGTGCCACCTTTCATAAAACTGTGTTCTATAAGTCTATTATAGGGGTCTTTAGCATGATATAATATGACATATGTCATGTTGATGATATCTTTTATAAAAGGGGAATTAAATAAAATGAAGATGATTAAGCATCCAGAAAAATTAAAAACTTATTTAGAGTTGCTTGAAATAAGGGAAATATTAGATGATTGGATTTTAAATGCGCTTGAACTCTGTGTCTATGAGCAGGATGAGATTGTTCTTGAAGCAGGAGAACCTTTAGAATATTATTATTTTTTCCTTGAGGGGAAGCTTAAAGTTTTTCAGCAGCAAAGAAATGGACGGAATCTTTTAATACAGTTTTATACAAAATTCGATACATTAGGGGATGTTGAACTCATTGAGAGTTTAAATGTAACTTGTACGGTTTCAGCAGTTGAAGAATCTTATCTTTTTAGAATCAAGGCAGCACAAATGAAGCGCTATGTAGAAAATAATATACCATATCTTAAATATATCATCAGCGGATTGAGTGTAAAAATGAGATATGCCAATGAGAATGATGCTTATAATCTATTGAATCCCGTTAAGAATAGACTGGCAAGCTATCTCCTATGGCATCATGAAAAAGTTTCAAATGAAGTGATTTTGACAGAAACACTTATGGAAATCTCTGAATTTATAGGGACAACCTATAGACAACTTCATAGAGCTTTTATAAAGCTTGAAGAAGAGTTGATCATCAAAAGAGAAGGGAAGACGATAATTATACTTAATCTGAAGGCGCTTGAAGATTTAGCAGGGCAGATTTATCACAAGTTGTGAAGCCTTTAAAATAAAAGAAGCAACTTATAAATATCTTTAATCATTTATAAGTTGCTTTGAACAAGCTCATATTCTATTTAAAAAAACTTTAAGGTTTATGATTCTAAATTCTAGTGTGGTAAACTTCAAGGTTCTAAGTTGATGAAAGATGGATTATCAAGTGGCTGTGTCAAGTCGTAACCATGAAAATCAGTAGGGCTTTCACCATTTACTGTGATATAAACTTCGGTTACGCCATCAAGGCTATAGTATGATTTGGCAATACTGTTTAGCATTTGTTTAATGTAAGCATCGTGACCATTAAAAGCGTTATTAAAAGCAGTATCAACACCAAGGATTAATTGGCCGTTTTCAAATTTAACGTCTTTAAGCTCTATGTCTCTTGGTATCGTGTTGGTGATATAAGGTGCACTCTTTTCAATAGATGCGCTTAAACGAGGTGATTTAAGTGCTTCCCAAAGTAATTTTGAGTTAGAAACTGTGTCTTCAGTGAGCGCATTTTCAGACTTGAGAATATCTTCAAGTGGCATAGGCACCAAGAGCATATAATCCGAATCTTTGCTGTAGCTTAGGTATGCTAAATTTTCAGTTCTAGGGACAAAAGTTTCTTTTAAATCCACACCACCAAAAGGTTTTGCTTTAGAGTTATCAATGTAAAAATTAGTTTTATCTATAAAGTCAAGCGATGTCAGTGTATAGGTAAGCGCGTTTACAGCTGTTTTAAAGTTATTTTCAAATGCCACATATTCTGGATTGTAAATATAAACAGAAGCATTTCTACCTTTTACTGCAAGTTTAGAAGCATATGGCCAAATTGCATCACCTTGAATAAGGCCTAAACCTGATTCAGGTCCTTTATCCAGTTCTTTAAGTGTTGTACGCGAACGGTTTTTTGGATAGTTGACTGTTCGTGTAACTGGAACTAAAAGTTCATAATTTTCAGTTGGATAATAAAGTTTCATAGTAAGTTTTCCAGAAACAGCTTCATCCATAGTATCCAGAGCAAGCTTGTCGAACTTTTCATTTGAAATCATAAAATTAAGCGTCTCAGAAAAAAGACTGCTATCTGTTCCTTTAATTTCAACGTGATACTGATTTGCCTTTAAAGCATCCACAATTGTTTTCAGAGAAAAAGTGATTTGATCTGTGTTCTCATCTTTATTTTTAAAAGAAGGTGACAAATCTTTTAAATTAGTGGTACTGATAAGTTGTTCACCATCATAGACTAAGACCTCAATGTTTTCGTAAAGTGATTCAGAAAACGAATGCGGTGTGCTCACTATTGAAAATTCAATCTGATCTGGTGTATAATCAATTGAACTTGATGCTCCAGTAAGTTTATAAGTTACCACAACAGGAATTTCTTCAGAAGGGGTATCAATGACAGGTTGAAATATATTAATTGTTAGAATATCCTTGCTCAGTGGCATGGCTGTTACTAACAAAAATAGAATGACAATAAAAAGCATGTTGGAGAGAAATCGAAACATATAATCCTCCTAAAAAATATTTTGATGTTACCATACATTATTATTATATGATAATTCTCAGATAAAAACTATAGTTAAAGTATCAAAAGTCAGTTTCGCATGCCCCCACTACCTTGTGCTGTATTGTGTACTTCCCATAAACGACATTATAGGGTAGAGGATTGCTCAGATTTTGACATTTGACACTCTAACTAACTATTATAAAATAAGGAAAAGTCGAAAGGATGTTAAAATGCCTCATAATAAGAAAGAAAAAGAAGGTAAAGATAAACTTTTTAAAAAGAATGATCAAATAGAGTTACACATAGAAGATATGACTGAAGATGGGAATGGTATCGGTAAAATAGACGGATATACTGTGTTCGTACACAATGCATTACCTGGAGATCATTTGGTCGCTAAGCTCATCAAAGTAAAAAAGAATTATGCTATCGGTATCGTGCATCAAATGCATGAGCAATCCCCAATGCGTGTAAAAGCACCGTGTCCTTATGCCGCTAAATGTGGCGGTTGTCAGCTTCAGGAGTTGAGCTATGCAGGACAAGTTGAATTTAAGGAAAGCCATATTAAGAATGCTTTAAAACGCATCGGCAAATTAGAAGATGAGGCGATTCACTGGGATGGCTTTAAAGCCATGGATGAACCGCTTTACTATAGGAACAAGGGCATCTATCAACTTGCTCAAGGTAGAAATGGCAATATTGAAATGGGTTTCTACAGAAAGAGAAGTCATGATCTGGTGGATGTGGATCAGTGTCTTTTACAATCTAAAGTGGCCAATGCACTGATGAAAAAAGTGAGAGAAGCGTTAAAACTCAGTGGCCTTAGTTTCTACGATGAACTTTCGAAAAAGGGTATGCTCAGAAGAATTATGATTAGAACTACCACACCACATCAAGGTGAAAGTGTAGAAGCTATGCTTGTGATTGTCATGACTGAGGTGACTGCTAAACTTATGAGATTTGTGAAAGACCTTGAGGCTTTAGATGCTAGAATTCAATCTGTGTATCTGAATATTAACTCAGATCCCGGTAACACCAATATGTCAGATCAATTTGATCATATTTCAGGTAAGGTGTACTTAACGGATCATATCGGCGATGTGGCCTTTAAAGTTTCACCGCAATCCTTTTTCCAAGTGAATTCCGTACAGACGGAAGTGCTTTATGATGAGGTGGTGACCAATGTACAGGCGATTGTGGATGAGCTTGTTGGAGATGCAGAAGTCAAAGCAAAGGAAACGACAGAAGAAAATGCGAACTTAACGACTAGTGATAAAGGGATTACCGTGATGGACCTTTATTGTGGGATTGGGTCTATAGGGGCTTATGTGGCGAAGAAGATCCCTTCGATTTCTAAGATCATCGGTGTGGAAGTGATAGAAGGTGCTATAGAAGATGCTAAGGCGAATGCGCTTTTAAATGAACTGAGTAATACAGAGTATGTGGTGGGACTTGCTGAAGAGGTGATCGCTGATCTCTCTGAGAAGCATGAACTGCCTGATATCGTGATTCTTGATCCACCACGTAAAGGGTGTGACGCGGGCTTGATTGAAACTTTGATTGCCATGAAAGCACCACATATCGTGTATGTGTCGTGTAAACCGAGTACGCTTGCGAGGGATTTAGAACTGCTTGGGGCTGGTGGGTATGAGGTGAAAAGGACTGTTGGGGTGGATATGTTTCCGATGTCGACGCATGTGGAGACGGTGGTAAAACTACAACGCCGAAACCATTGATTTTACTAGAGTCTAAGCACTTTTGTGACTTCTTCAGTTTCAGTAAAAATAGTGAAAATTACCACCAAAAAGACCTAAAAAAGAGTATCAAAATCAAAATCGCAATATGACCTGGTACGTGGGAACACGTCAACCAGCAGTAGGTTTTGAGGTTGGAAAATGGAAAGTTAGATAGTAAAAAACCCTAGATTCAGTGAAGAGAATCTAGGGTTTTTTAGTGTCACAAATTCTGAGATATCCAATAAAGTGCTCTTATTCAATCACTGAAGTATTTAAATGATGGTCAATTATCATTATTAAGTCCATGATTTTTACTGCTTTTTAACTTTATCTTACCAGTATTATTTCCAGTTGAATTTTTAGACTTGATTGTATATTCAAGTTCTATATCAAATTTCAATTTTTTAAATAGTAGTAGCGTGCTAAAGTGTTTTGACTCTTGCGGATTGATTTTTTTAAGGGTAAGTTCAATCACTACTTTTCCATTTGCAAAAGAATAGACTTTGCAATTTGTGTAATCACCAAGAACATTGTAAAAATCATCGACATTGTAGCCGCTATTTATGTCGTTGTTAAAAGGCAAACTATAATTAGATTTTAGAATTCGAGGGTCAATGTAATTACTGCGTTCACCAATGACTAGGCTATCGTCATTTATCTGAAATACATTGTCAATAATTCCATCTGTTTCAGCATATATTTTAGGAAGTTGGAGAACTATCGAATCTTTTGGATAATCGGTACTTTTAAAGATTTCTTGATCGCTTGGAATAGAAATTAATACTCTAATATCTTCATCATAAACTGTACCGACGTTGCTTAGTGCTAACATCACAACAGAGTATGAGTTAAGATCATTTTTTAAGTATTCATATAATTCATATTGGAAAAGTTGATAATTTAATTCGTTCAGTAATTCATACTTTTCGATTTGTTCAGGGGTACCAATTGGCTTATCTTGTCCCATATTGATTAATGAATTTGTGTTTTTTATCTTCAGATTTCCAAGGTAAAAAAATTCTTCAGTAACCAATGAATCAGTTAACAAAGATATTTGTTCTATTTTTTCTTTCTTTTTTTCAGAAGAATCTTCTGCAAAAACTTCATTAGCGATATGCAAATTCCAAAGTGTTTCATTGAGTACAACTAAACCTTCATTCATTTCAAAGGGTGGTTTTTCATCACTATTAATTTTGTTCTTTTCGGTATTCGTTTTATTATAATCATCTACGTTTTGCGTACTTTTATCTTCCATATAATTTGCGCTAGATGGAAATTTGAGAGATTGAATTTTTTCTATAAGTGTACGAATCTTGTTAGCAATACTATTAATTGCACATTTGTATCCATGATACTCTTCAAACGGTATTTCTGTCATGTCAGAATGAAAACTTTGAGTGTTCTGATTATAAATAAATAACTGATTCTGTGATATTGGATTTGAGTTGCTTATGAATGAACCACAAGTAAGTTCTATCCAATCTATAATTTGCTTGTCGAAGTCTTCTCGCGAGATTCCATCGCCTTTTGTAGAAAGAACCATAAAAGTTACTTGGATTCCTTTGGAAATTCCATCAAGAGCAGTATATGTTGCGATTTTACCTTTGCTTGTCAGATATTTATGTAATGAATCCCTGACAATTGCCTCGAACTTATTTAGTTCAAATGGAACCAACTCAATAGTTATTGAACTTTCGGTGATTTTTTCACTGATACTTTTTAGCTCCAAAGCAGACTCTTGATCTGTTATTCCATGAGTATTTTTATTAAGTGATTTGATAAATTTATTAGCATCAGGTGCACAATTGCCTATTAGTATTAGACTATATTCATCTGCTTTATAATCATCAATTAAATCATCAAGCCAACAGATGAGTTTTGATCTTAAAAAAAGATTAATCGAAGATTTAACTTGAATAGTCTTTTTTACTTCTTTATTGAGTTCTAATGCAATATCAACTTTATCGTTATCAGTCTTGAACTCAACATAAATTTTATCCCAATTTGGGTTATTCAACGCTTCTAGTGTTGATGCAAAAGCTTGATAAAAATATCCTCTTGCTCCTTCTTGTCCACCCATAATACTCTCCTCTCGGTAAATAAATATTAATTACTAGGTTGTATTTTTATAGAAATTACAGTTATTGTCTTTTTAAATTTAATGATATCTAGACTTTATCCCCATTCTTATCAACAAAATACCCCTCAAACTCACAATCTAAAGCTTCAGCAATTGCTTCTAACTCGTTCATAGAGAAGTTATCTCTTTTGAATTTATTTGCCATGTTCTGATTCGTGGTACCGAGTCTTTTGCTAAGTTCTATTATCGTTACATTCTTTCTTTTAAGTAAAATATGGATCTTTTCAACCATCGTTAACTTCATTAATTATCATCCACCTAAGTAAAATAATACATCTATTAGTGAATATCTGCAATCTAATTACCTGATTATCTAATGGTACTGAATCAAAAATAGATGAAACCTTGCCTGAGTTAATTATAAAATATATTATCACATTATAAAGTGAATATTAGAAAGGAGCATAAAATCATGAGTAAAATTATAGCTGTTGCTTCGTAAAAAGGTGGACGAACGAAATGAAAAGTATGAAGCTCTCCAAGGAGAAGAATCAATAACAACAAGAAGCAACGAGTTCGGAAGAGTTTTTGTGAAGATTTAGAGATTAAAGAGTTCGACCGTGATATTATGGATAGTTTGATTGATAAGATTGTTATTGGAGCAAAGGATGAGGAAGGAAATCACAATCCATATGTGGTCACTTTTGTATTCAAAGCAGGGATGAAATTCAATGAAGAATTCTACGAGAAAGTTGCCAATTTATCTGCTATAATTGAAGAAGACAATTTGTCTACTTACGCAACAGACGACAAGCAACTAGCGTGTACCTATGCCCCTAACGACACATGTGGAGACTGTGGTGTCGTTAAAATTAGATAATAACGTTAAATAGGTGGGCGAACTTGTATTAAATTGCAGGTTCACCTTTTTTATTATGGACTTTAGTCTGTTGAGCACGCATGCGTGCGAAATATAAAACCACCCGCTATGCGGGTGCGGAAACGAAAGTTATACAAAAAAATCATCTTTCTTTTTATAATTAGGAGTGTTCAAGCTACCTAAAAATATAAAAAAAGAAAGGTGATAAAATGGCAAACAAAACAAATAGCTTAGCCCATACAAAGTGGATGTGTAAGTATCATATTGTGTTCACTCCTAAGTATAAACGAAAGATAATCTATAATCAATACAAGGAGAGCATCAAAGAGATTATAAAACAGTTATGCAGATATAAGGGAGTAGAGATAATAGAAGGTCATATAATGCCAGATCACATTCATATGCTGGTAAGTATACCGCCTAAAATCAGTGTATCAAGCTTCATGGGATATCTAAAAGGAAAAAGTGCGTTAATGATATTTGATAAACACGCAAATTTGAAATACAAATATGGAAACAGACACTTTTGGGCAGAAGGATATTATGTGAGCACAGTAGGATTGAATGAGGCAACGATAAAGAAGTACATTCAAGAACAAGAAAAGCAAGATATTATGAAAGACAAGTTAAGTGTAAAAGAGTATGAAGACCCTTTCAAGGGGTAGCTGATAATCCTCAACCCTTTAGGGTTAGGCGAAAGTGGCAAAGGCACTAAGGCTTGAACAAAGTGAAAGCCAGCGTCTTTAGGCGCTGGCCGGTAACATGCCCTTATAGGGCGTAACCAAACCACCCGTTTTACGGGTGGTCATGATTTGTTTTTAGGTATGTGAAAAAAACACCATTCGTGGTATGATAAATATTGGAAGATAAAATTTATTGCTAAACAATTATCGTATGCTTTATCAAAGGGAGAACGGCATGGATTATAGATATGAAAATAGACATAAAAAATATAAAAATAAGATTAGTGATTCAACATATGCGGTTCTTGAAAAACTATATTATGTTATAAATCATGAGAGTAATAAATCATTTGAATGGATGAATCAAGAAATAAAAGATTTAAAAGTAAATGTATTTAAGATTGATGACAATTTACAAGCAAGAGATATATTGTTAAAATCATATGTTTTCTATGCTAGATATTGTATTTTAATAGAACATCTTTTGATTGAATATGATACCTTAAGCTTAGTTGATAGGATGCAAATTATTGATTACTACCTATTTGATAATAGGCTAAAAGAGTTAAATTGCGTTGGTTTATCTTGGTACTATGATTGCAAATTTAAACCTAGCACTGTGATTGCATTTAGGAGTGAAGGAGGATCATGCGACTGGAACAGTACTCAATATAATTATGCTTTAAACAGAATAGATATTATGAAAAGTATTATTAATAATTGTAGAGAGCATATTAACAAAGGCAGTTATAAAGTTAAACTTCGTTCATACTCAAAATGTTTTGGCATTGTATTATTTAAATATTTATCAATACCCACCAATAATTCGAGTGTGAAATTATGCATTAATACGGAGTTACATTCAAATGTAATTCGTCTTAATGATAGTTTGATGTCTTTTCAAAAGTTTATTGATAGTGGTGAAGAAATAAAAGCTATTGATTTCTGTCTTGATATGACTAGTGTAAGAAATGAAAAACGCGATAACTTGGGGAAATGGATGAAAAGCTTTTTAGGAGAGGAATCAACGGAAATACAAAAAATGATTTCACCTGTATCAGATAAAGAAATTATAGTTTCATACAAGCCCAGGGAAGAGAAATATTATGATCTTAATCAAAAGGAACTGATATATCTATTACACGAATACTATAGGTTATATTCAGAAAAAGTTTTAAAAACAAGTAATATATTCGAGAGCAGATTTGAAAAGATAACTGAAGAAATAAAAAACTTAGAAAATGGAAAAGAGTATATTGAGTGGATAATTGAATGTGTGCGTGACGTACCAAATTCTAGCGTTAAAAAAATAACCGAAATTTTAAGCTATGTAGACTGGACACAGGAAAAATTAAACTTAGATAAAGGTTATCAGAATTTATATAAAGGCGAAAGTGCGAATCCTTCTATAAATGTATTTAAAATGATTTTGCATAAGCATGTAATATAAGGGGGATTATTTTGATAGAAATGAATAATAGTATGATTTCAATAAAAACGTTGATTGATAATTTTTTTGATAAAGAAATATACATACCTCTTTTACAAAGGAACTATAAATGGTCGGAAGATATAGCTGCCCAATTAGCACAAGATTTATGGCATAGTTTTCAAAAAAACAGAAGTAATCAAAATATAAAACCCTATACAATTGGAATGATCACTTTTCATGATGAGAAAAATGGAAAATTGCAATTGATAGACGGGCAACAGAGAATGATTACTTTAATACTTTTTTTAAAATATTTGTGTTTGGATAGTATTAATGAACTATCTGCTACTTCTGATAAATTGTTAAGTTTAAAATTTGAAAGGGATGAGGAACTTCCTGAAAATAAAAAAAGAAGCGTTTATCTTGCAAATATAGGGGAATTAAAAGAAAATGATAAGTTGTATACAGATATAATAAGGTTTAAAAAAAATTATAAATCGATGATTGTACCATTGACTATTGAGGATGTTAAAAAAATAGTTAGTGAAATTAAGAAATCGGTTTTATCAGAAAAGAACACGCTGTATTTTTATGAAGATAAAATGGATGAACTACAAAAATATTTGAGTGAAGTTGGTTACTTGAATGAATTTCATGAAGAAATAGAAAAATTCAAAAATGAAAAACGTATATACCTACCTACATTAAAAAGCAAGCTATTTAAAATAATGCTAAAAGATAGAATAAAAAATGTATTATGGGCTTCAAAAATTTTTGATAATGATATATTAAATTCGTTAAATGAAATTGAGTACAAAGAAAATGTTGATAGTAACAATAGTTCATCATTGCTTCAAATTAAAAGTTCATTATTTAGCAATTTGCGTGATTTAAATCGAATGTATGATACTGAATTAATATTAGAGTTTATAAACTATATTTTAAACAATGTACACATTCTCTTGCATATAACCGAGACAGAACCAATAGATGAATTTTTAAATCTAAATAAAAATAAAACGCGATTTGGTATTTCAGATCATATAAAAGCAAATATGATAATGGATACTTCGCTAGAAGCGAAAAATATAAATGATGTTAAAAGGGAGGATATCTCAATTTTGTTTAAAAATATGTCATTTCAAATGTATAGCCCAAGTAATGAAGTAATATGGAATTTAATCTCTAGTGGGTATGAGTGTGAAAAAGATGAAAATCGATTAAAGTTGATGTTTTGTGATAGATATAATGGAAATAGTAAAATTGGATATGAATATATGCCGGAGTATAAAAGGCTTTGCTATTACCAATTGCTATTAACTGAAATGAGAGAAAATATCATAAAAACAGAAGAAAATAATGACGCGAAGAATTGGAATAACTTTAATGCATTTAAATGTTTGCATCAGTTAAAAAAAGTAAATTTTTTTGAAATGTTTGACAGAATATATAACGGAGAAATACTGAATAAAAAGTTAAATGAAGTCATGTGGAATATTATTTTAAAAGATAAAAATTGGAAGCATATAAATTTTTTTATTGAATCTCAGATGTATAATGAAGAAAAAGATGTATTTATTAATAATGGGTTGCCTATGAAAGTTGTACCTGATTGGGCCTATGTTTTTAATGAAGATAAAGATTTAGAAGAATTGAATAGTATTATGAAAGAATATAATGATAGGACTGAATAGAGGATATTATGGATACACAAAAAATTAATTTAAATTATTTATTAGAAGAATTTGACAGTATAATTATTCCTGACATACAACGTGATTATGTTATGGGAAGTGGTGGAGTCGATAAAGTTGGAAATGACAAACTTAAAAGTCTTTTAAAAGCAATTGCAGAAAATGATAATTCGTTTTATTTTAGTTGCATTATGGGTCATTCAAAAGAGATTCAAAATAAAAAGCGGTTCTATATATATGATGGTCAACAGAGAATAGTAACATTAATTTATTTAGCTGCGCACTTATCAAGAGTAGAAAATGATACAAAATATAATGAAAAAATTGCTAAATTTTCTTTTTTAGATAGAAATTCGGCTAATGAGCATCTAAATGAAATTCTATTTAAACCTATGCCAAAAGCCAATATACGAATAGAAGATTTCACAACATTTTCGATTGATAATTTGTATAAAGAGTTTTTTGATAAGAACGGGAATTCAAAGTATAAAAAAATCGATCTAGATTTTATTATGAATAAGATTGAATTTGATTTAATAAATGTAGATGAAGCAAGTGATGCGGAACAATTCTTTATGGATTTAAATGATGGATTGATGTTAGAAGAATATGAAATATATAAGGCGGAATTGAATAATAAAATATACGGGTTGTTTAATGGTGATGAGAATTTTAAAAAGTGGGCTCTTAAAATAGATAATGAATGGCTTGAGTTTTTTTTAGATTACAAAACGAATACTTGCTGTGAAGAAGAAGCGGAAATTAATTTTATCAAATTCTGCTTTAGAATGATTTATATAGAACGTTTTAGCAACAAAAAAGACTATAAAAAAAGAGGATTAGAGTGGATTGAAAAGGAAGATATACACAGAATTCATACCATGATGAATAATCTTATTAAAATAGATCTAAAAAGCGAAGCTGATAAAACTGATGAAGAATATATAAATTTTGCTTGGGAACCATATCGAACTTTTGATGGGAAACCATGTATAGCGTCGATTGATGAAATAAATCCAGGAGCATATTGGAATTTAAAAAATATAAATTATACTGGAATGTTAAAAAAGTTTTTATCTAACATTGTCAGTTTTGAGTGTATAAAAGATGATGTGCTTATTTGGTGTTTCTTATCTAATCAACATATTGAAAAAAATCAACAACTGGAATATCTAAGGTTTATAAAGAAAATTTTAAATTCAAATAGAATAGTTAACAATAAAGCCTATTATGATAAAAACTTATTTTATTGCAAATATGGAGTATATGGAATCCAAAATTACTATGGTAATTTTTTTAAAGGTGAAAGCACGAAAGAACATGTACAATATTTAAAAAATGTTATAACTATAAATAAATACTTTACGCTGGATAAATATGATAAAATAGGAAAATTGATTAATGATATTAAAAATAACTACTCTGAAGAGAATATAGTGAATGTATTAAATCAAGAATATTTAAAATATTCTTCAGTAGAGTATACTGAAATTGAAAAAGTTGAAGATATACCAGTATTTAATGGCATAATAGATAATGTTTTAGATGATTCAGGGAAATTAATTTTAGAGTATGATTTACTAGAAAGTTTTTTGAAGAGGAAGTCCTTAATAGATTTATATAGTGATTTATCAAATATATTAGATGCTTTTGATGAATATATAATTAAAGATGTAAGTATATATTGGAAATATACTACAGGAGCAAGAACTTATGAAAAAGGCGGAATTCCAATTCAATGTTTGATTGATTTTTATACACATAATGATTCACGATGGAAAACATCTATTCAAAAACTATTAAGAGGAAAATTCGAGAATAATTACACAATCAATGTTAGCGATTCAAAGAAATATTTAAAATACTACAAGTATTTACCTAAAGGGTGGTTTTATGAATCTATTTACGAAAAACATCAAATAAGACGTGTAAAACCTGCGCAAAAAGAAAATTATTATATGGGACGGCATGATTGGGAATTTGAAAATATTACAAGTATAACAAAATGGTTTAATTTGAGTTTATATAAAATAGTCTCAAATGGTCAAGGAGAACTTTCTGTTACTTTAGATAATCAATTGGTAAAAGATATTCCGTATAGAATATCCAATCAGTGCTCATGGCTGAAGGATTTAGTTTGCAATAAAGGGTATAAAGAAATTTATTATTATAATGATAGAAATATAAACAATTGTTTTTTACAAAGCTATGTTGAGATTAATACGAATGGATTATTAGATATCATAGATTGTATTGAAAAATGTATTGGGGTGGTAAAATTAATTGAAGGGCGGTATTATTTTTTTACTAAAGATTGTTTAAAAATTTTTGTGGAGCAATATAAATGTAATTATTAAGGTTTATAAAATGTTAATGTCAATTTTATCAACTCAACCCTATCTGAGAACGGCAGAACTTATCAATCTTGTCTACTCAAGGCATGTTGAAACGGTGGTAAAACTACAACACCGAAACCCTTGGTTTTACTAGAGTTTAAGCACTTTTATGACTTCTTTAGTTTCAGTAAAAATAGTGAAAATTACCACCAAAAAGACCTAAAAAGTAGTATCTGTATTTGTTAATCTAAAAGTGGTCCATTTTCAATAAAATAATCAGTTGATAAACGGTCCAGTAATTCAAAATTGATCCCCAAAGGTTTAAAATATCTTTGGAGGGAATAGGAGATGATCACTTTAATGGACAAGTACACAATTATCAAACTCAAATTGACAGGCATGTCAAACCGAGAAATAGCTAGAAAGCTTGAGATTAATCGAAAAACTGTAAGCAAGTATTGGAAAGAATATCAGAATGAAAATAACAAGCTTACAACAAACGCAAATGTTAAAGAAATCCAAGAAAAAATTGTATCTAAACCCAAGTATGATACTTCAAGCAGAAAAACCTATAAGTACTCAGAAGAAATTGATTCAGCTTTGGATCAAATCTTAGAGTCTGAAAAAGAAAAACTGCGTTTACTTGGAATCAATAAACAACAACTCAGTAACATTCAAATTCATCAAGAACTTTTAGCTTTAGGTTTTAACATTGGAAAAACAACTATTTCAACTAAAATACGAGAAAAACGTCAACGATCTAAAGAATGCTTCATTCGTCAAGTGGTCCTCTGTCAAGAAAAAGGACAACTTAAACAAGGAAATTTTCTTCATTTAGAAACATAAAATTATGATGCAGAAATCAGTTCGAAATCATAAGGTGATTTCATATCACAATGAGCATGGAGTCTGGTAGTATTATAAAAAGTCTCTAAATATTGGAATATTAGTTCGTGTGCATGAGCCAAATTTTTAATTACAAATCGATTTAACCATTCTCGTTTAATCAATGCGTGAAAGGATTCAATACAGGCGTTGTCCCAGGGAATCACTTTTCGCGAATAACTTCTTATAAATTGATTAGCGGGTGTTTCATTAATATAGTCTTTTGATATGAATTGGACGCCGCGGTCACTGTGAATAATAACCGGTGTATCAGTTATGCGTGATTTTTTAGCTTCTTTAATAGCAACTAGAACGCTTTCAGTACTTAAAGAATCGGAAACATGCCACCCAATAATTTTCCTTGAATATAGATCCATAACAGATGTTAGGTAAACAAAACCGCTTAAGGTATGGCAATAAGTTATATCTGTTACCCAAATACGGTTTGGGTGTGTAGGATTAAATTTCCGATTTAAAATATTTTTAAGTTTTTTATCAAAGCAAGGATCAATAGTGGTCCTTACGTAATCGCTTACCCATATAGCGCGAATACCTTCTTCTCGCATATAATTGCCAACTGTTTTTTCAGCTATTTTAATGCCTTGCATCTTTAAAACTTCAGTAATTTTAGGCGCACCATAAATTTGATGGGACTCATTATAAGCCTCAATGATCTTTTTCTTAACGATCAATTTTCTCACTGCTTGTTTAGATGCCGGTCTATTTAGGGCAGCATAGTATCCAGATTTTGAAACGCCTAGATATTTCAGCACATTGTTAACGGAAAGTTTGCGTTCCTCTTTAACTCTACTGACAGCCTCATAGAGCGTCTCCGTTAATCGTTCAATATGCTGATAGCCTTTTTTAATATATCAAGTGCATCTTTTGCATCTTTAAGTTCTTTGCGTAATCTGGCATTCTCTTTTTCTGCATCAGAGCTATAATTGCCTGAACCGCGATGCTTTACTTCACCGTGATTTTGTGTCGCTGAGTTTGTCCATTTACTTAATGATGACTTGCTTATCTTCAAATCACTTGATGCTTTCTCAAGAGTTTTACCTGAATTCAAGTAATAATTTACAGCATCTTGTTTGAATTCTTCTGAATATTGTTTACTACGTTTTGTGGGCATGAGATCATCTCCTTTTGTATTAGTTTATTATACTTTTTACTGAAGAAAATCTCAATTTAACTTGTCCTATTTCCATTCTAGCAGCAGTAAGCTTTTCATCGAATAAGAAGCTTTTCCAGTGACTAAACTCTAGGTTGGTGGTGATGATAAGGCTTTTCTGTTCATAGCATTTGCTAATCAGTTCGAAAAGAAGCCTTGCTCCTTCTTGATGAAGCGGGAGATAACCCCATTCATCAAGAAGTATCATGTCAGCTTTTAAAAGTTTGCGCATCAACTTACTCATGGTGCTTGTTTCTTTAGCATCCAGAAGCTGATTGATGAGATCGTGAAGGGTGAAGAAGTATACCACCTTACCTTCATTAATGGCGCTGAGGCCAATGGCTATTGCCAAATGTGTTTTTCCAACACCTACGTTACCATATAGAATGAGGTTTTCCCTATTGTCTATGAAGGATAATGCCTTGAGTGTGTTTGGCAATAGAAAAATACATGAAATGGCAATGAAAAATACAATTGCCAGATAGCGACTTTACTTGGTTAATGCATACTGCTTTCTGTAGCTCTCTTTGTTAAAGAGAAGCAAGTGAGAATGATGTATGATTCTATCGATGATGGCCAAGGTAAGCTTTTCATCGAATAACTCATATTCCGCATAACTAAATTTTCCAAATAAATAATTAAATTTTTTTCAAATCCAAAAAGGAATTTGGCATTTTATCTCGAATATACTTATTATAACGAATATTCGAGGTGACATATGAAAATTGATTTCGGCCAAATCAAATCATTTTATGACGGTAAAGCTGGTTTAATAGCTGGACTTTGCCAACAAATAGGATTAGATCGTATTTTTAATACACATTTAGAACAACATATGGGACGTCCAGTTGAAATTCCTTATGGTATTATGGCTCAAATGATGCTTATTAACATGGCGGATGATCATCATCCACTCTCTCGCATGGAAGATTATTTTGAAAACAAAGACTTAGAATCTATTTTTGGTATGCCCATAGACTTAAAACAGCTAAACGATGATCGCTTTGGTGGATTTCTTGATTCAATGGTGAATGCAGGTTGTGGCGCTCTACTTTCAGATATTTCTGTTAGTGCTTTTAAACGTTATGGTATTAAACTCTCTAACGTAAATTTTGATACAACTTCCAAAGTAATGTGGGGTCAATATGAGACAGACGAAGGTAAAATGGGAGCTGTAGATATTACATTTGGATACTCAAAGCAAAAACGCTTTGATAAAAAGCAACTCAAGTTTTCCTTGGGAACAACAAAAGGCATTTGTATAGATGGTGAAGTATTGTCTGGTAATGTCGATGATAAAAGTTTTAATATCGCTAACCTAGATCGTGCAGCTCTTTTGAGAGATCGATTTGAATCCGATCAAGAAGAATTTTTTTACATTGCAGATAGTGCTGTTTTTACAAAAGATTTTCTCGAAAGGGCTCAAACGCTAAATGTAGAAGTCATTACACGTATGCCTGACAATATCAAAGAAACAAAAGTTGCTTTTGAGCATGCTCTAACACATCTTGATGCACTAGAGATTGTTGAAATTCCAAAATCTACAAAGCCATCAATCTACAGAGTACACGAAACTGAATGTACGTATCAAGGTATACCCTTAAAAATGGCAGTTTGTTATTCTGAAAAACTAAAACTACAGAAAGAGAAAACCGTTTCAAAACGAGTATCCAAAGAAGCTTCAGAGCTCGATAAGCTTATAAAAAGTATGAATAAACGTCTCTTTGCATGTGAAGAAGATGCAAAGCTTGAAAGAACTAAGCTTTCAAAACAAACCATAGACAAACTTCATTATCATAATGTGCTTATAAATGTAGAGTGCAAAGAAGTTAAACGTCGAGGCAGACCAAGCGCTGATTTCGATAAAAACATCGTTGGATACAACTATATGCTTGAATTTTCAGTGACCAAAGATGAAAAGCGCATACAATCAAGCCTTGATAAGGAATGTATGTTTATTATTGTATCTACCAAATTGAGCATGAGTGCCGCTGCTATCCTAACAGAATACAAAACACAAAGCGCAGTTGAACGAAAATTTCAATTTATGAAATCACCACAATTTGTGAATTCTTTTTTCGTAGATTCTCCGAGAAGAGTAGAAGCTTTAGGCTATTTGCTGTTAATACTTATGCTGATTCTAAGTGTTGCAGAATTTGTTGTCCGCAGAGGGTTAGAAAAGGATAAAGAAACCATTATAGGGCCTGGTAAAAAAATAATGACCAGACCTTCACTTCAAGCAATCTACGGTATTTTCTTCTCTGTGGTAACCTCCACAGTAACTATTAATGGTCAAATCCATCGTGGTTACCATGAACCTTTAAAGGATAATGTCAAAACTGTTATGAAATACTTGGAAATACCTGACGATTTATTTACTAGAGGCTCTATTTAAAAAAATCATGATTTTATTCAATTAATTTTATAATTAATTCAGCGGACTATGAGGAATAAGAAGCTTTTCCAGTGACTAAACTCTAGGTTGGTGGTGATGATAAGGCTTTTCTGTTCATAGCATTTGCTAATCAGTTCGAAGAGAAGCCTTGCTCCTTCTTGATGAAGCGGGAGATAACCCCATTCATCAAGAAGTATCATGTCAGCTTTTAAAAGTTTGCGCATCAACTTACTCATGGTGCTTGTTTCTTTAGCATCCAGAAGCTGATTGATGAGATCGTGAAGGGTGAAGAAGTATACCACCTTACCTTCATTAATGGCGCTGAGGCCAATGGCTATTGCCAAATGTGTTTTTCCAACACCTACGTTACCATATAGAATGAGGTTTTCCCTATTGTCTATGAAGGATAATGCCTTGAGTTCTTTTAAGCTTAAACTTCCAGGAAATTCAATGCCATCAAAGACATATCCATCGAAACTCTTAACAACTGGAAATTTAGCATTCTGAAGGTTTCTGCTAATAATGTTCTCTTTTCTTTCTTCATAGAGTTTAGTCAGTAAATCTAATATAAACTGATCTTTATCTTTAAATTCTATCTCATCGTAAATTTCGATGAGCGAATGGCTTAAGCGTAGTTTTTTACGGTACTCAGTTATCTCTTGTCTCATCTGACACCTCCAATCAAGGCGTCATAATGGGCAAGGTTGCTTTCAAAGACTGGCAGGTTTATAAGTTGATCTTCTGTTGATTTCAGCCTATACAACTTATGGTCTTCTTTGAGCCTGTAATAGGTTGTCCAGAGTGCTTCAGGGTCACGAACATCACTTCGGAGAACTTGATCAAGCACCTGCTGCGAGAATAAGATATTATCCCATATAAGACAATGCTGAAAGAATTTCAGTGCCTTTTTAAGAGGTTCTTGTTCTAGGTTACTCAGATAATGGCGCCAATCGTCTGGGAGGGACTCATAGAACCCAGAGTATTTAAGAGCTCTCGGCCTATTTAGAATAAGCCCCATGAAGTCTAACCAATGAGTGAATGTGTGACCTTCTTCAAATGAGCGTTTGTGCTGCGTGATATATGAATGGTCTGAACTTAGAATAATAAGGTCATTTGCCATGATTTTCACCCATACATAATCGGATACAGATTGAGGTGAAACAGAGTATTTACACCCTCCAAACTTGATATGACCATACTTGTCTACCCGTCGCTTCTCATATCTGGCAGTATCAAAATCAGTAGGATTCAAAGGTCTCATGTGTGCCTTTTCCTGCTCAAAGATTTTGAGTTGATTGATACTATGCTTGTAATGGTTAGTATCATTTTCCTCATCACATCTTTTAAAAAGTTCTAGATTAGTTTTACCGAGGTCAGTAACATCTATAGCAGGAATGAAGAGGTTATTTCTGAAATATCCGACTTTCTTTTCGACATTTCCCTTTTCATGACCTGCATAGTCATTGCAGAAAATGATATCGAAGCCATAGTGCGTAGAGAATCGTAGAAAGCGATCTGTTGGCTGAGGATTGCCATCATCATCTTTCTTTCTGATGCAGGCTGATGCCATTTGATCAAACCAAATCTTATTTGGAACAAGTCCAGTGTATTCAAAGATGGCCACAAGTGATTCCATGAGAGCTTCCATGGTTTCAGATCTCGTCACTTGGCAGTACCCAACGTTGCTGGCGGGGAATGAAAGCACCAGCTCATGCATAAGTTTTCTTACGCTATTTTTTATAACATAGATTTCACCGAAGTCAACTTGAGCCTCACCACCAGGGTGATTGAGATCAAGGAAGCAAGGGGCATCCTCATAGAGCTTTAATCGCTCTTGTTTAACGATAGTTCTCATGGTTCTTTCTGCCACTTGGCAAAGTTCAGGTTCTTCTCTAAGAACTCTTTTATAAATTGCCTTGGCAGTGTGCCGATGCTTTTTCTTGAGGTTTTTATCTTCTAAAAGTATATTTCTAACAAATGGTTTGATTAGATCTGATTTTATTTGTGAAGATTTTTTGACAAGGGGTTCATTGAAATCTTCTTGTTCCACATATTTTTTTATCGTGCGGTAGTTATGTCCTGTAGCTTTTTCAATTTCGGTAAAGGATTTTCCTTTATCAAAATACAGTTTTCGGATATAATTGACTTGAGTAATTGCTAGCACGTCCTTTCCTCCTTAAAGTTTGGTCACTTCAAGGGTATATGATTGAGATTGTACTGGCAATTATTTTTTTGTATTTTTCTCTGCCATTCATTGTATTTTTAGATTACCATAAACACTAGATCCTTTTTCAAGAAATCTTTACGTCTTCTGCAATAGAAAAAGAGATAAAATTAAGATTCTTGAATGGGATACAAGTGACTTTTGGCTTCACTATAAACGGCTTGAAAAAGATAAATTCAGATGGCCAGATGAAATCAGAGGTACACATGTTGCTGTAGACGAACGTTCATTTCGGTGGCTACTTGATGGTCTCACGATTAAAGAACGTTCTGCTCACAAATCCGTTGAAGAACGTCAAATTATTTAAAAAAGTCTTAAAAAAGATGAAGAATTCATCAATTTAGGGCTTTTTTTGACTTTACAAAAATGGTATAATAGTTTTATGAAAAACACTGAAAAATCAACGCTTATAGCGGAAAATAAAACTGAAGATCTCGTACAAAACTTAGAAAATCAACTTGTTCAAAAAGAACAAAAGATTGAGGAACTTGAAGCTAAAGTAAAGTTTTACGAAGAACAATTCAAACTCTCTCAATCAAAGAAATTTGGATCATCAAGTGACACAATATCAAATGGTCAAATAAGCCTTTTCAACGAAGTAGAAAAGGAGTCGTTAAAAGAATGTGAAGAACCCGATATTGAAGAGATTACTTATAAGAGAAAGAAATCGACCACTAAGAGTCGAAAATCCTATAATGATTTAGAGACTGAAGAAATCTATTATGAACTTTCTGACGAAGAGAAAACTTGTCCAAAATGTCAAAATGAACTTCATGAAATGAAAGTAATCATTCGTAAGGAACTTAAAGTCATTCCAGCTACCGTTAAAGTCGTTCATCACAAAAGACAAGTATATGCCTGTAGACATTGTGATACAAATGGTACTGAAGGGACTATTATTAATGCTAAGATGCCAAAGCCTGTTCTACCTGGATCAATGCTCAGTCCCTCGCTACTTGCCACTATAGTAGATATGAAATATAACAAAATGATGCCGCTTTATAGACAAGAGCAATCCTTTGTAGATTTTGGTATAGACATTTCAAGACAAAACATGGCTTCTTGGGTCATTAAGGGCTCTGAGTTATGGCTTGAGCCACTATTTCTTCGTATGCAGACCTATCTCATCAAAGAAGATATTGTTCATGCAGATGAAACGGTTTTAAAATGTTTAGATGAGAAAGATAACAAGAACAATTACATGTGGCTCTATGCAACAGGTGAACGCAGTCAACACAGAATCTATCTTTATGACTATCAAAAGTCTAGATCACAAAAGCATCCAATTACATTTTTAAATGGCTTTAGTGGGTATCTTCAGACAGATGGATATGCTGGTTATAATAAAGTGCCTCATGTCAAACAGCTTGGATGCCTTGCTCATGCTAGAAGATATTTTACAGATGCTTTAAAGGCATTGCCAAATGATGCTGAGATCGCAATGACTAAAACCAAAGAGGGTATCCAATTCTTTTCTAGGATTTATAAATTTGAATCTGAATTTAAGGGACTCTCAGCTGATGAGCGTTTCAAACAGCGAAGCGAAAAAGTAAAACCTATCATGGCCTCACTTCATGTGTGGCTAAAATCAGAAAGTCAGCGGACTTTGCCCAAAAGTAAACTGGGTGAAGCCATCAAATATTCACTTAAGCAATGGGATAAACTCACTGCCTTTTTAGAAGATGGTCGTCTGAACTGCGATAATAACTTAGCTGAACGTGCAATCAAGCCCTTTGTTTTAGGCAGAAAAAACTTCTTGTTTGCAAAATCTCCAAAAGGAGCAACAGCAAGTGGAATTGCTTTTAGTATTATTGAGACAGCAAAAGTCAATGGGCTTAAACCTTACTATTACCTCAATTATGTTTTTGAGATGCTTCCTAACATTGATCTTAACGATATAGATGCTCTGGACGCTTGTTTGCCATGGTCAAGTACTTTACCTGATGAAATTAGGCGTAAAACAGATAAGGATGTCTAATTGATCAGACCATTTCCATTAACCTGAAGATGGCCTTTTTATTATAGTTAATTTTTATATGGTTTAGTAGGTGCTTTGGAATTTACGCTTACGTTAAAAATGAAAATATCGTTTTTGACAAAACTGGATAGGTTACACTAAGTTAGACAGATTTCTTAAGGTCATATAAAATATAACCAAAAGAAAAAGGAGAATCCCCTATGTCTAATAATAAAAGAGAGCGAAGAAATTTCACCGAAGAATTCAAAGAGCAAATAGTACAATTGTATTTAAATGGAAAAAACAAAGCGGATATTCGAAAAGAATACGACTTATACCCTTCAACCCTTGATAAATGGATAAAACAACACAAAGATACAGGATCATTTAAAACAAAAGATAACCTCACTGATGAACAAAAGGAGCTGATAGAACTTCGAAAACGCAACAAGCAATTAGAAATGGAAAATGACATTTCATTAAGATAGGTTTACTTGTAATCTATCGCATAAAGCAAGCAGTTCACAAATTTACTTCGTAAATCACCTTTGGTGCCGGTTTCTTCCGGTTACTACTGATCATGGGACGAAAGTAGCTATCATTAAGGCAAACATCGATAAATACTCTGTATCAGCAATGTGTGACGTCCTAAATATTCCTAGAAGTTCATACTATTATGAATCAAAAATACAAGAACCAAATTCAGACGATGACTATTCTAAATCGGTTATAAAAGCTTTTAAAAAGAATCGCCGTGCCTATGGAACAAGACGTCTAAAAAAGCATTTGGAAGAAAATGAAGGTATTATACTTTCCAGGCGTCGTATTGGTCGTATTATGCGTGAAAATGGCTTAGTATCAAGCTATACAGTCGCCAAATATAGAGTTCATAAAGATACCTGCAATGAGGCTAAAATCACAAATCTAGTTGATCGAAACTTCGATAACAGAGACTTTTTAGACGTAGTTGTAAGCGATTTAACCTATGTTAGAGTAAGTGGTAAGTGGCACTATATTTGTTTAATGCTTGATTTGCACAACCGAGAAATCGTTGGCTATAGTGCAGGCGCTCATAAAGATGCAAGACTTGTTTACGAGGCGTTTTCATCTATCAAACACGATTTGTCAAAGGTCAATATTTTTCATACAGACAGAGGCAATGAGTTTAAAAACAACGCAATTGACGGTTTACTAGATACTTTTTCAATTGAACGTTCTTTAAGTAAAAAAGGCTGTCCATATGATAATGCAGTAGCTGAAGCAACCTTTAAGACGGTTAAAAAGGAGTTTATATATCAAGAAACATTTGAGTCAATTGAACACTTAAGATTAGAATTATTCGATTATGTAAACTGGTATAACAACCATCGCTTACATTCATCATTAGGATATAAGTCACCGATAGAATACAAATATTTACACCTTAAAAAAGTTGTCTAATTCAGTGTTGACATTCCAAGTGACAGAGGGTCTCAATATTTAAGCACCGAATACATCATCAAAACAGATGTTTACAAACGCCGTAGATCATACAGCGCTAAAGGCAATCCATATGACAATGCTGTTATCGAATCATTTCATGCAATTTTGAAAAAAGAAGAAGTTTATCGAAAAGTCTACCGTGATTTTTCTGAAGCTCAAAAATCAATCCTCAAGTATATCGAAGGCTGGTATAACAATCGTAGAATCCACGGAAGTATATTTTATATGACACCAAATGAATTTGAAGCTTTGGCAGTGTAATTTCTCACTTTTTGTGTCCAACGTATTGACCTAGATCCAAATTAATTACTCCATCGTATGATATGATATTATTAATAAACAGTAATTAACGTAATCATATTCTAAATATAATCTCTAGTAATGAATTATCCAACTAAATAAGGAGGCTTTATATGTCTATTCTTTGCGTATTTGCACACCCTGACGATGAATTTTTTGTAGCTGGATTACTTTTAAGAGCGAAAAAAATGTCAGTTCCTACTCACTTAATATGCTTGACTCAAGGTGAATCAGGTGCTATTTATGGTGATAGAAACATCAAAAAGAGCATCAAAAAAAGAATACGGGCTGCAGAATTGCATCAATCAGCAATTAATTTGAAGTTGAGCTCATACAATCATTACAATTTTCAAGACGGCAATAGTTCAAATTGGGATTTGATGCAAATTGAAAACATACTTTCAGATGCAATTAATACACTAAAACCAAAAATAATAATAACATTTGATGAATCTGGTGGAATAAACTCACATAGAGATCATATTAAAATTAATCAAATAATTAGTCATTTTAAAGAAAACACTTCAATAATTGATAACATCGAGATTTTTTATTCTACTTTGTACTCCACGACTGTAATAAATAGGTATTTCAATGAAATGAATCTTACTTCAGATACTCTAGAAATAATAACGTCTCCCTTTGAAATAGATCCTTCAGTACTGTGTTTAACTACTGAAGAACAAGTTGTAAAAAATAACTTGCTAACAATTTATAAAAGTCAATTTCCTGACATTCATAAAAAATATTATTATTTAAATAAGAGTGTCATCACTCATATATCAAAAGTAGAATGTTACACTCCAAACACTTTAAATCAATGTACCAATATTAATGAAATTTTCCCCTGTATATTACAAACTTAATTTAAGAATTATTTAAATTGTATTCAAATTCACACATTTTCTCATCAATTTTCCGAATATCAGTAAACAGATAAATTGTTGATATGAAAATTAGTATTATGCTACACCATTTAAAAATAAGCGCTAACGAGTAGAACTCAGCTAAAGCTCCTCCAATAAATCCACCCAGAGGATAAGACATTAGAGCAACCATCCTATAAATACCGCTCACTCTTCCTAGATATTCTTTAGGAATCATTTTTTGCCTTATTGTTCTAGTCATAATATTAAAAATTGAAGTTGCACCTTCATTTAGAGATCGTCCCAAACAAATACCTGCAAAACTACTGGATGTAGAAAGCAACACAATACCAAAACTACTAGTATACCTGCATAAAATTATCAATTTTGAATATCCTAATTTATTCACAGCTTTTGGTGTTAACATTGCCTCTGGAACATAAACTGGGGGCAGGTCACCTTGCATCCTTAAAACTTCAGTAATTTTAGGTACACCATAAATTTAAGCTGTCCATACGATAATGCTGTAGCAGAAGCTACTTTTAAAATATTTGAAACTGAATTTGTAAACAGGAAACGATTTAACAATTTGAGAGAATTAGAAAATCAGTTAGCAAGTTATATGGATTGGTTCAACAATAAAAGAATTCATGGGATACTTGGCTATTTAAGTCCTTTTGAGTATAAAATGCAGTCACTTAACTAATTTGTCCAGTTAAGTGTTGACTATCCATATTGAATAATGGTATTAAATTAAGAGTAAGATAAATGAAGATTTTGAGAGGGGAACATTATGAAATGTTATATTAATTCATTGTATTTATGTGTTAATGATATGAACAGAGCAATTAAATTTTATGAAGATTTTTTTGAAAAATGTGTAACTGAAAAAGATGATATATACAGCATTTTCGATATAGAGGGTTTTAGATTAGGCTTATTTGCTTATGAGAAGATGAATGAAAATCATATTTTTGGAAGTAATTGCTTACCAAGCATATCTGTTGAAAATATTGATGTATTAAAAAGTAAGATTGCAAATTTAGAGATTTGTTTTCCCATAACAAAGATAGGATGTAACTGGGTTGTTGAATTTGTAGATAGTGAGGGGAATCATATAGAACTCACCGCACCTGTAGTATAAATTTAGCATATTACGCTAAAAAAGCAAAGTGGACAAGTCAATTTGTCCACTTTTGTATACTTTATTATCAACATTGGTTTAAAACAGAGCCAAAGCTAAAGACAATCGCACCCAAGAGGGAGAAGAACTTATTAAACTCCGCAAAGAAAATCAGTAGCTTAAAATGGAAAATGATATTTCCTAAAGATAGGTTTACTTGTAATCTATCGCATAAAGCAAGCCGCTTACAAGTTTACTTCGTAAACCGCTTTCAGAACCGGTATCTTCCGGTAACTATTGATAATAGGTCAGTAAATGTGATTAAACAAAACGCTCACAAGTACAGTATATTAGCAATGTTTAAGATCCTAAATATACCACGAAGCACATATTATTATGAAACAAAACAAGTAGAATTGGACTCAATTGCGGGGCATATCATAGAAATGTTCCATGAGAGCGATTCAAATTATGGCACCTCAAAAATTCAGAAAGAACTTAAAAAGAAAAACATAGTAGTTTTAAGAAGACACATTGGCCGAATCATGAAATTAAATGGATTAGTCAGTTCATATACTATCGCTCAATTCAAACCACATAAAACGACCTGTAATGAAGACAAAATAAAGAATAAACTAATAGAAACTTCAATACAAAAGAACTCTTAGAAGTAGCCGTGAGCGATTTGACATAAGTCGTTCGCTTAGTATGAAGGGCTGTCCATATGATAATGCTGTAGCAGAAGCTACTTTTAAAATATTCAAAACTGAATTTGTAAAAAGGAAACGATTTAACAATTTGAGAGAATTAGAAACTCAGTTAGCAAGTTATATGGATTGGTTCAACAATAAAAGAATTCATGGGATACTTGGCTATTTAAGTCCTTTTGGGTATAAAATGCAGTCACTTAACTAATTTGTCCAGTTAAGTGTTGACTATCCAATTCATTCAATAATATTTATATAAAAAATGCTAGTAATAGTAATCTGTTAACAATTTCCATTTGAACATTATCAGATATATCGCAGTTAAACTAATTTTCCAACTACTTTGAACCGAAAATTTTATATATGATATTAAAAGGAGATGTGTATTTCGTGAAACAGAAAAATAAAAAGTTAATAAAATATATACTGTTAACATCTTTATTAGTAATAAGTATATTATATATTTTATCTATTATATTAGGTACAGAAATTGCTTTTGTTTTATTTGGGGTTAAAAATGAAAATATCGTTTTTGACAAAACTTATAAAGAATTTGCTTATGATGTGAGCGGACAGGACAATATCCCTAAGAATCGAGTTATTTTGTATTCTGATTTAAATGATAGTAATAAAATATGTGCACTTCATTTAAGGTATTCTCGGAATATACATCGGTTAGTTAAAGCTACGTCCTTGAAGATTAGCGATGGGGGGATTCAAAGTAAAGAAGTGAATTTTTTTTCAAGGAAAGAAGCATATAGTGAACCTTTTATAGAGACAAACCATCCGTATTTAGCTCTAATAACATTTTTTAGGTATGCAAATGATAATCCAGAAGATATTTCTGGTGATTATAACATTGAGAATTTAATCGGAAATGGAAAAGAATCAATTCATTTGCTTTTTGGGCTTGTTGATGTAAACGAAGAAGTTAGTGAATTTAACAATGTATCATTTGATTCACTTTATTCTAAAAAGGTAACTGGTAATAGCAAGTATATATATTTAGAAGCTATTGATTATCCAGAAGTAAATTAGACAAGGGCATAGGCTACACTAAAGTGAACAGTTTTTTGAAGGAGCTGTTATAATAAACAATATGAAAAGTAGATTGTTCACATGAGTAGAAGAAAAGCAAGAAATTATACGAATGAATTTAAACAACAAATGGTACAGCTATATAATAGCGGTAAACCTTCTAATGAAATCATTAAGGCATACGATTTAACGGCCTCAACATTTCATTAAGATAGGTTTACTTGTAATCTATCACATAAAGCAAGTACTCTTTTAAAAAATTGTACGAAAAAGGGTTGCCCTTCCAGTATATTTATTCAACAAATGGAATGACACAAATTAAAAGAGAGGTAGAAAGTGAAAAAAAATCGGAATGAATTCAGTTTATTGTCTGTTCTATTACTACCTTTTAAGGAAAACTTAATAATATCATTGTTTCATCTATTGCTTGTCCTTAGTGTTGGTTTTTTAGAACCGCTATTGATTGTATTTAGGCAAAGGTTTATTGATAAGACGTTACAGGGATATCAAGAGCATAAGGGGTTCAATACAATTATAGAACCTTTGATTGTGATTTGTATTATTCTATTTGTACAACAGTCATACCCAGTTGTAGAAAAAATATTGTCTAAACTTACATTATTCAAATTAAAAGTGTCTATTCAAAAGTTGTTTTTAGATAAACATTCTAAATTATCTTATTTTTACATAGAAGACAAGGAAAGCTATGATTTAATAAAGCGCGTTAATGAAGGACCAGAAGAAAAAATTATGACCCATTTTTCTACTGTGTTACATTTAATATCAGCTTTTATAAGGATCATTGGAATAATAATAATTATTGTGAGAGCGGGTATATCTATTGCCTTAATATTTGCAATCGGCTCTATTCCAGGATATATCTTGTCTTATATTAGCGGCAAGGCACAATATGACATTAAAAGAAAAACGACAGAGTATATGCGAAAAAGTGATTATATAGCATCTTTGTTACGTAATAGAGAGAATGCAGCAGAACGAATTCTGTTTCAATTTTCATCATACTTAAATGGAAAATGGAAGAAAGTTTATAAATCTGCTAAGAGAAAGGTGATAAAAGTAGAGCTTGTAAGCTGGATCCATAATAATATTGGACTGATATGGCAACACTCTATTAACACAATTATACTTATAATGTTGATAAAACCATTGAAAGAAAATGTAATCACTATGGGCTATTATGTTTCGGTTCTAACAGCCATTTATACATTACGTGACTTTATTTTTACGACTCTATCTCAAACGATTATCAATCTTAAAAATTGTAGTGAATATATTGGAGAAATGAAAGAATTTTTAGAGTATGATGAACATGATCGGGGAGTGAATCAATATATAGATGATGGCACAGAACCAATAGTTCGATTTGAAAATGTATATTTTAGATATCCCAATACAGATGTTGATGTTTTGAAAAATATCACTTTTGAACTTGGAAGAGGTGAACAAGTTGCTTTAGTAGGGCGTAATGGTGCAGGTAAGTCTACTATTGTAAAGTTAATGTTAGGACTATACAAACCTGATAGAGGCGCAATAACCATTAATAATATACCTAACTACTTATATTCTAAAGAAGATATAAGTAAAATATTCGCAGTGGTTTTTCAAGATTTTTCAAAATATCAAACGACATTTGAAAATAACATATACTTTGGTGAGATAAATAATCCAAATAAATATAAACTAAATGACATTGTAAAGATTGTCGGAATGGAACGTATTTTTTCGAAAATGCCAAGTAATGAGAAGACACATTTAGGTAAAGAGTTAGATAATGGAGTAGATTTGTCTTATGGTGAATGGCAGAAAGTAGCATTGGCACGATGTGTTGCATCTGGAGGATATATACGAATCCTTGATGAACCAACCTCTGCACTTGATCCTTTAGCTGAAAGTGATCTATATAAAAAGTTTCAAATACTTACAGAGAATAGGACGACTCTGTTGATTAGTCACCGTTTAGGCTCTACAAAGATTGCTAATAAGATTATCGTTTTAAATAAAGGTCAAATAGAAGAGTGTGGAACACATAATGAATTAATGGCTCTTAGGAACTTGTATTATCAAATGTTCCAAACTCAACGTAATTGGTATCTTAAAAAAGATGAAAGGGGCGATTTGGAAAATGCATAAGCCACAAAATGGTTTCTTATCTAACATGGTAAAAAATTGGCGCTTATTATTTACAAGTTCACCAAAAATGATGTTGCTATTTATTTTTTGGTCTTTAATATATGCAATAATAGATCCCCTGATCCTTTTCATAGAAAATCGATTTATTGAAACTTTAAATTCATATTTAGTAGATGAAGTCATTTTTCAACAGATATTGACAATCTTATTTGTTGGGTTTGCAATAAAAGTATACAAAGGTTTTCATGATTGTATGATGGGATACATTGCACAAAATAGCATTGTTGAGGGGATTAAACAATTTCAAACAAAACTTTTTGAGAAATGTAATCGTTTAACTCTTGATAACTTTGAAGTTAATGAATTATACAATAAAATTGAAAAGGCAGTACAAGCAAGTGAAGAGTTAGCTTCAAGTAGTGGTTTAATGATATATTTGTTATTTTTTCACTTAATATCTGTTGTGAGTATCACGGTTTATCTTTTTTTATTAAGCCCTGTGCTAGCTTTAGTTACACTATTTATTTTTATACCAAAATTTTTATCATTTAAGATTAAAGGTAGCTTGTTTTATAATCTTAAGGATGAGCTAATGCCAGATGTAAGAAAAGCAAATTATTTAAAAAGGTGCATTGTAGACAAAGAATATTTTAAAGAGACAAGAGTACTGAATGTTAGTGATTTCTTTTTAAGTCAGTGGATAAATAAGTTGCATGAAATAATAAAAAAGGAATTAGCTGTTGAGATAAGAGTTTTTTTAATAGATTTATTATTAAGCCTAATTACTTTTATAGGAAACACAGGGATCTTTTTATTAGCTGCATATCTATTATTTGAAGGGAAAATTCAAATAGGTGCATTTGCAGTAATTCTAATTGCTGCAATGAGATTATTTACCATATTAAATGCATTTACAAATTTATTTGCTGTTGCATACCAAGGAATTGTAAACGGAGGGTTTGTTTATGAATTTTTAGATATGAGTGAACCTTTTGAAGGTAAAAATAATGTGACGTTAGATAAGCACATAACATTTGACAATGTATCATATACTTATTATGGTTCGGATAAGAAGGCTTTAAACAATGTTAGCGTTCAGATTAATAAAGGTGAGACAGTAGCAATTGTTGGGCATAATGGTTCGGGAAAATCAACTTTTATAAAAGTTTTATTAGGTATGTTTAAAGCAACGGATGGCAGAATATTATATGATTATAATGATATTGATTCTATTAATAGAAAGTCAATTTTTGCTATGTCGTCGGTAGTAATGCAAACTTTTGGAAAGTATAATCTTTCATTAAGAGAAAATATTGGGTTAAGTAATGTTAAGCATTTAGAGAAAGATAACAAGATGTTAGAAGTGCTAAAGTATCTAAACTTTAATATTGGTAGTAAAAAGTACATAGATGGACTTGATACAGCTATTGGGCGTGAGTTTGGTGGCATTGAACTGTCTGGAGGGGAGTGGCAGTTAATAAGTATTGCAAGGGGGCTGTTTAAAGACTCTGAAATTGTATTACTAGATGAACCGACATCGGCGATTGATCCCATTAGAGAAAGTGAAATTTACCACTTATTCACTGAGTTTGCTCAAGATAAAACTGCTATCATTGTAACCCATAGGCTTGGTTCGGCAATTATGGCGGATAGAATTCTCGTAATGGATGAAGGTACTATTATTGAGGAAGGCAACCATCAACAGCTTCTTAAGTTAAATGGTTATTATGCACATATGTATGAGGAGCAAAGCTGTTGGTATAAAAGATGATGCATAGTAAATTATATGGATCATAACAGATAATTTATTGATTAATATAAATTATACGAGGAGATATTTATATGTTAGATGGCTATTATTTATCATGCTATATTGTGATCGGTGTTTGTCAAGGAAGTTGTCACACTATCCTAAAACATGTAAGTTAAGAAATTTGTTCATTATCGTTTTCATTTGATTGTGTAATTTTTTCTGGGTTAAGCCACACTTCATCTTCTATAGTCCAATTTCTTGTTGTTTTTGACCATCTATGAGGATTTTTTTCCCTAGCTACTTTATAAACTTTGTCTCTTTGAGTGAATATTTTAGCTGCTTGATCTGTATGTCTTTGATGTGGTGTGATGAAGTTAAGGCCACTATGTTTATGATTAAAATTGTACCAATTAACAAACTTTAGTACCCATTCTCTAGCAGCCTTTATATCTATAAAACCTTGCATTGGATAGTCAGGTCTATATTTACAAGTTCTGAAAATTGACTCTGCATACGGATTATCATTACTTACTCTAGGTCTACTTCTAGAAGGCGTAATGCCAAGCGCATACAAGGTCTGTAACATGGTAGAACCTTTCATGGGACTCCCATTATCTGAGTGGAGTACAAGAGGTTTTGAGGTCATATAAGTTTGTTCTGATAGTGTGCATCGCTTGATTAAAGTACTTGCGTGTTCTGCTGATTCTTCAGCCCAAATTTCCCAAGCAACGATTTTTCGACTAAATAAATCGAGTATTAAATAAAGATAATAATAGATACCTCTAGCAGGTCCGCCTAGCCAAGTAATATCCCACATCCACACCTGATTTGGTCCAGTTGCAGAGTGTGTAGAGATAGGCCGTTTTATGGGTGATTTACTATGATCTCGATGGTTATTCATGTTTTCTTCATTTAATATGCGATAAAAAGTTGACTCTGATCCGAGATAAATACCTGCGTCAGCAAGGGTTGGAACGATTTGACTTGGCGGTAAACTTTTATATTCCGATTGATTTACTGTTTTGACTATTTCTGCTCGTTCTTCTAGGCTAAGTTTATTCTTTGGTGTTGGTCTTTCTACAAGTGGACGTTGATCTTCGAGTGGTGTATTGTCTGAATACCATCTTTTAAAAGTGCGTTTCGATATTCCCATTTCGTTACACGCTTTAACCAGTCGGGTTCCGGCAGAAACAGTTTCGATAATTAGCTTTATTGCTCTTTTGCGATCTGGCTCGCTAATCAGTCTTCCTCGTTGTCCCCCCAGATCGCATTCATCTTTTTTCTGAGCACCAATAAAGCTGCCGTTTCAGCTAATGCAGCATCTTTACGACGTAATTCTTTTTCAAGTTTTTTGAGATCTTTATTTTTAAGTTCAGTTACGCTTTCATTCTTAGGGCCCATCATTCTTTGAAGTAATTCTGCTTTAAATTCTTCGCTGTATTTTGCCATTGTTTCCCTCCAAAATTATAGTTTACTTTCTCACTATACATTGGATAATGTTCTATGACAACAAGCCTAACACATAGGGTAAGCGCTATCTTAACTTTAATTGTTGCATTAAACGATGATATCTATCTAATTTTTCATCAATTTTAGTTAAGGTAATTTGTAAACCTGAAATTTCATTTTCTACTCTTTCTCTATGCTGTAAAAGCATTTTTTCTCTTTCTGGAAGTGTTTGATTTCCTTGTGCCATAAGCTCTGAATACTTTTGTAATTCGTTTAAAGGCATGCCTGTATTTTTAACTTTAACCAAAAAATGTATCCACTCTATATCAAAATCTGAATAAATTCTATATCCATTTTTATCGCGTGAAATATTTTTTATTAATTGTTGTTTTTCATAATAACGTAATGTATGTTCACTCAGACCAGTTAATTTGGCAACTTCTTTAATATTGAATCCGCTTTTCACTTTTGATATACCTCCTTAAAATGAGTTCTTTTATATGCTTTAATTAATATCATATTAACATTAAAGTAAAAAAATAAAAAGCTTGCTTTAGAGTCGACTCTAAGGTTTATACTGAAGGAAGTCTTAAGGAGGTAGGATTATGTTAAATAAAAAATTATTAAAATCTGAGGAAATACATTACAGGTTTCAGGTGATATTTTTCTTCATAGCAAGTATTTGTGTGGGGACAGGAATTTATGAATCAATCCCACTCACAAATGTATTAGAACAGAGTTTTCATGTAGGACAAGAACAAATTATCTTTATAGGAAGTGTATTTTCGTTATTTTATGCAATAGGTTTCCTAATTTTTGGCTGGCTAGCTAATTACATTGAAACAAAAAAACTATTAATTGTAGGTACTTTATTATTGATGGGTTCAACATTACTGACAGGATTTGCAAGTAACTATACGCTTATGATAGTTTTTCGTGCTATTCAAGGTATATTTGCAGCTTCTTTTGCGCCATTAGGGTTTTCTATTATAGTTAAGATGTTTCCAGAGGCTAAACGTGTAGCAGGCATTAGTGCTGTTACTACAGGATTTGTTATGGCAGGAATTTTAGGGCAATTGTATGGCAGTATAATCATTAGTTCATATTCATGGTCAGTTGTATTTTGGTTGCAAGCATTAATTTATTTGATAATTATCATTTTTATGATATTTCTTATTCCCAAAACAGATAAAGTTTCAGCTAAATCTACAAGCTTCATAGGTGAATTAGCAAAGCTGTTGATAAATAAATCGCTTTTACCATATTACATGATTACATTAACTTTGCTTTTCTCATTTGTGGGTATGTATACTGTAATGGGAATGTTTTTTCAAAAAAACTTTGGATTTAATAGTGAAAAAATTTTATGGATTAGAGGAATAGGTATTATTGGAATGATAGGTTCAATGGCATTTGCAAAATTATCAAAAAGGATAGGAATAGGTAATATTCTAACTTTAGGGCTTGCATGTGCTTCAGTAGGCGCTTTAATTATTGCTATATCAAATAATATAGGGATATCAATTATCATGAGTGTAGTCTTCGTATTTGGAATTACAGTATCATTGCCAATGGTTGTTTCATCAATAGGTACTTTGGCTGGCACACAAAGTGGGAATGCAATAACACTATATACGTTTGTATTGTTCATTGGAGCAACAGTGGGACCAATTGCATGTAATCGCATTATGGAAAGTGGAAGCTATTCGTTGTCATTTATATTTTTAGCGATTGTTTTAGGTATTAGTTTTGTTATTTCATTAATAGTAAGAAAAAATATATAAATAAAGATTATATGGATGGGGTTATATGAAGGTTATAGGCATTAATGGTAGTGCGCGTAAAGATGGAAATACATCTATACTTATTAAAACTGTATTCAAGGAATTAGAAAAGGAAGGCATTGAAACAGAATTAATAGAGTTAGCAGATAAAACAATAAAAGGTTGCATGGGTTGTTTTGGCTGCACAGAGAAAAAACAATGCGTAATAAAAGATGATTTTTTCAATGAATGTTTTATTAAGATGGGTAATGCAGATGGAATCATCCTTGGGTCTCCAGTATATTCTGCTGATATATCATCAAAGATGAAAGCTTTTCTTGAACGTGCAGGTGTGATTGTGGCAACTAATCCAGGTATGTTAAAGCATAAAGTTGGAGTTTCTGTTGTAGCTGCACGTCGAGGCGGAGGCATGACTGCAGTTGATACATTAAATCACTTTTTATTAAATAAAGAAGTTCTTGTAGTTGGTTCGACGTATTGGAATATGGTTTATGGTAAAGATGTAGGTGATGTTACTCTTGATGAAGAAGGCATGAGAAATATGAGAAATTTAGGAGAAAATATGGCTTGGCTAATGAAAAAAATAAGCAAGGTTTAAGCTATGTAGGAATAAACTAAAAAATAGATAGTATATAAGCGTGTATTTTATAATTAGGTATATAATGAAATTAAAATTTATTTGACGTATAATGGGAATATATTCCGTAGTGATTATGTATTAATTAAAAAATGTAACGATAAACTGTGAAGCAAAGGAAAATGAAAAGTATGGAAGTGCTCATTGTAGATGATGAAAAAGACATGTTAAAAATACTAAAAACTTACTTTCAAAAAGAAGGTTACCAAGTTAAGACCGCTCAAAATGGTCAAGAAGCATTAGATATTTTCTTTGATGGTGAGTATAAATTAGTACTCTTGGACTGGATGATGCCTAAAGTTAATGGGATTGATGTTTGTAAAGTGATTAAAGAGAGAAGTTCAGCAAAGGTGCTGTTAATTACTGCGAAAAATACAAATGATGATGAGCTGAAAGCATTAACTTATGGTGCTGACGATTTTATATCGAAACCATTTGATCCTAGAATTCTAATGTTAAGAGCAAAAAAATTACTTAATGAAGAAAAGTGTATAACATGTGCAGATATCATCGTAAATTTGAATTCTCAAAAAGTGTACAAAAACAATGTTGATGTGCATGCAACTAGAATAGAATTTGATCTTGTAAGGGTACTCATACAGGCAAAAGGACATATTTTAACCAGAGAAAGGCTTTTGGACTTGGTGTGGGGGTTTGATTACTATGGTGACATAAGAACTGTTGATACACATATCAGAAGACTTCGTAAAAAGATTGGTGAGGCATTTATTAAAACTTATCGGGGGATAGGATACAGCTTGGAGGATACAATTGAAAAGGATAGCTAGCAGATTGTTTGTATGGCTATTTGCAATTATAGTGGGCATTTTTATGATATCATTTTGGGTGAACAATGAATTTGTTTATAGATATTATTTATATGAATTAAAACAAACTGTCACAAAAGTTGCAAATGAAGTAAGAGATTTAGATGCTATTGAATCTGTAGAAAGTGCAGATGAAACTCTATTTAATTTTGAAAAGAAATATAATGTCACAATGGTGTATACACCTATGATAGATGACAATTCTGCTATAAACAATAATATTATTAACAAATTGGAACATCGACAAATACCACTCAATAAGTTTTTTGTGACAGATGATATTCTTAAGTCAGTAAAAGAAGGGAACATCTCAAGAGCAATCTTTAATCAAGGTAAGATGAAATCAAGTATCTTGTGTTCTTTTGTTGAGAAGGATGGGTTTTTAGTGGTTACATGTGTAGCTGTTACCCATGATTCTGATGTCATAGGTATTATTAATTCTTATTATGCTGTTATGATTGCGATTTCACTAATTATAATTCTAGGATTGGTTTGGCTTTTATCCAGAAAGATCACTGAACCACTTCATGATTTAATAGGCATTGCGGAAGATATTTCTAATTTACATTTTCGTGATTTTGAGATCAAGACAGGTGATGAAATTGAAGCGTTAGGAAATGCGATAAAAACCATGTCAATAAAACTTGAAAAATCTCAAAAGGATTTACAAATACAAAATGAGAACCTCAAGAGAATGATCGCAAATATTTCTCATGAGCTTAATACACCAACTGCTCTTATCAAGGCTTATATCATCGGCATTCAGGATGGCTTGGATGATGGCACTTATAGTGATATCATTCTTAAACAAGCCGATAGAACATCTGAGCTACTAGAATATTTATTATCTTTTTCTAGGTTGGATAAAGAAGTATACAATTTTAAAAGGATATCTATAGCTGAAATTATAAAAGCATGTATATACCATCATCAATTAATCATTGAAAAAAATAATATTGAGATGACGGTAAACATTGATGATTGTTTAGATGCGTTTCTACTGGTGGATGCGGAAAAAATGGCGTTAGTGTTTAACAATTTATTGATGAATGCCATAAAGTATACGTCAGACAAGAAGATCAATATTGAGTTAGTGTGTAATCAACAATATACTATTTTTTCGATAAGTAATGGTGTATGTGCAGATTTGGGGGATATTACAGATGATATCTGGGAACCTTTTTATGTCATGGAAGTATCTAGAGATAAGCGTTTATCTGGATATGGGCTAGGATTGTCAATCGTAAAGAATATACTTGAAAAACATAATTGCCAGTTTTCACACAATGTTTCAGAGGGCATGATAACGTTCACGATCATATTCCCTAATAAAATCGATGGTGAAATCTATTAGATAATTTTTTTAAGCATTAGTATTAAAATACTAGTGCTTTTTTAGTATTTATCAAGCTTTGTCAAATTGGTGTAACATAGTTCTGTTATATTATCTTGAGTAAAGGAGGCAACAGATTATGTCACAAATAAAAACAAAAGGTAATATAAGGGCAATTGAAGGTATGCGCGGACTTGCTGTGTTGGCTGTTATGATTTATCATATGGAGATTTCTGAATTACTACCAGGTGGATTTACAGGCGTGGATGTATTTTTCGTTATTTCAGGTTTTGTAATTAGTAAGTCACTTTATACTGAGAAATCATTGGGTTTCGCTGAGTTTGTTTCAACTTTTTATAAAAAGCGTATTCTGAGGATTGTACCATTATTGAGTTTTTCCATATTAACAGTCCTTCTATTCACGATTATGTTTACACCTGTTTCATGGAAAAGTAGTATGATACAAAAAACTGCACTTTCAACGTTTCTAGGATATAGTAACATGAATCTAGTATGGCAAAATGATGGCTATTTTTCACCTATGATCGCCTATAATCCCTTTGCACATACATGGTCTTTAGGCGTAGAAGAGCAATTTTATGTGTTATTTCCATTACTGTTTTTTTGGTGGATTAGAGGCGTAAAATCTAAACCAAAAATTAATTATGGATTAGTAGTAATTGTGACCTTAACGTTTGTGTCCTTGATTAATTCTGTTTTATTGACAAATACTCATCCGGATAAGGCATATTATTTTATAACCAGTAGATTTTGGGAAATTGCAATAGGGGCATTATTGTTTATATGGTATTCAAAGCGAGGGGGCGTAAAACGACAATGGATCGGTAAAATACTATCTTACATTGGATCGATTCTTATTATAGTTGGATTTTTATTTGCCAACCCAAGTGCGTTTCCATATCCATGGGCTATGATAACGGTTTCTGGAACAGTGTTGTTAATACTGAGTATTATTAGTCGAAGTGAAGGTGTGCTTGTTAAGCGATTCTTTGAGCTGAATTGGATCTGTCAGATCGGTAAATTATCATTCTCACTGTATATCTTGCATTGGCCAATTGCGGTGTTGATGAAATGGACAATTGGTTTTAACACTCTATTTATTAAAGCACTGTATTTAATTATAAGTTTGCTTATATCGGTGCTCACCTACTACTACATTGAAAATCCAATACGCGTTCATAAGAGATTGCGAGAAATGAACTCAAAACCGATCATTATAACAGGACTAATTATATTAATCAGTAGTAATTTACTAGGGCGACTAATGATTTCAAATACTGAAACACTGAGTTTGAGTGTAACAAAAGACTCTTACACTTGGCTTGCTTACGGCTATGAATTTGAAGGTCCTGATATGCCAATTGTTATTGATAACCAGATTAACGGCAAACAATTATTTACATTTGGAGATTCACACGCAGCGGCATATAGAATGGAATGTCAACACTGAATTAGACAACTTTTTTAAGGTGTAAATATTTGTATTCTATCGGTGACTTATATCCTAATGATGAATGTAAGCGATGGTTGTTATACCAGTTTACATAATCGAATAATTCTAATCTTAAGTGTTCAATTGACTCAAATGTTTCTTGATATATAAACTCCTTTTTAACCGTCTTAAAGGTTGCTTCAGCTACTGCATTATCATATGGACAGCCTTTTTTACTTAAAGAACGTTCAATTGAAAAAGTATCTAGTAAACCGTCAATTGCGTTGTTTTTAAACTCATTGCCTCTGTCTGTATGAAAAATATTGACCTTTGACAAATCGTGTTTGATAGATGAAAACGCCTCGTAAACAAGTCTTGCATCTTTATGAGCGCCTGCACTATAGCCAACGATTTCTCGGTTGTGCAAATCAAGCATTAAACAAATATAGTGCCACTTACCACTTACTCTAACATAGGTTAAATCGCTTACAACTACGTCTAAAAAGTCTCTGTTATCGAAGTTTCGATCAACTAGATTTGTGATTTTAGCCTCATTGCAGGTATCTTTATGAACTCTATATTTGGCGACTGTATAGCTTGATACTAAGCCATTTTCACGCATAATACGACCAATACGACGCCTAGAAAGTATAATACCTTCATTTTCTTCCAAATGCTTTTTTAGACGTCTTGTTCCATAGGCACGGCGATTCTTTTTAAAAACCTTTATAACCGATTTAGAATAGTCATCGTCTGAATTTGGTTCTTGTATTTTTGATTCATAATAATATGAACTTCTAGGAATATTTAGGACGTCACACATTGCTGATACAGAGTATTTATCGATGTTTGCCTTAATGATAGCTACTTTCGTCCCATGATCAGCGCTGCTTGCTTTAAAATGTCATTTTCCATTTCTAATTGCTTGTTGCGTTTTCGAAGTTCTATCAGCTCCTTTTGTTCATCAGTGAGGTTATCTTTTGTTTTAAATGATCCTGTATCTTTATGTTGTTTTATCCATTTATCAAGGGTTGAAGGGTATAAGTCGTATTCTTTTCGAATATCCGCTTTGTTTTTTCCATTTAAATACAATTGTACTATTTGCTCTTTGAATTCTTCGGTGAAATTTCTTCGCTCTCTTTTATTATTAGACATGGGGGATTCTCCTTTTCCTTTTGGTTATATTTTATATGACCTTAAGAAATCTGTCTAACTTAGTGTAACCTATCCAGAACGATGCTAAATATAGTGTGTAAACAATTGGGGTTAGTGTCACATGTATATGAGCAAGGTGGATGTGCTATTGTAGGATTAATTGAGCCTAAAAGTGGTGATTCTGATTGGGAAACATTTTACTTGACATCTCTTCGTGATATTAAGGCAAAAGCTAACCCGGGCGATATCGTGTTCTTACCCTCTTTAAGAATGCCAGAGTTATCGAATCGATTTGAGCCAGTTGATGTAGATTTTGTATTAAAAGATTATTATAGTGAATCTAATGTGCTTAAACGAGAGCAAGCATATCAGGAAGGATGTGAAATTATTGAAGCATTAATGGATATGGATGTAAAAGTATTGATAAATGCGCCAGAACCAGTTGTAATGATACCACCTTATAGATGTTCGGATTGGTTCAATAAAATGAACCCTATTGCAGAACCAGGTTCTTCAATTGATAAAGCGATCCTTGAGTATGCCAGAAGACCAGTAATGAATTCTATAAAAAAACTGTTGGCAAGATATGATAAACTATATTTGTGGGATCCGATGGAAGTCTTGTGCCCAACAGATGTATTCGATGCTTATGACGATGAGGGATTACCTCTATATTATGATGGAGATCATTTGACAGCTCATGGCAATAGAAAATTAGTCCCTTCTTTTAGAGAAAAATTGATAGTTATATTTCACGAAAAGAATCATTGAATTGGGAATCTGAGAAAAAATAATAGCACAAAACATAATCAAGCAGCCGATTAGTTCTTTACTGGAAAGAGTTTGATTAAGTATTAGCCATCCCGATAAAACAGAAAATACGGATTCCAAGCTGAGTATAAGTGCCGTTATAGTAGGGGAAACCTGTTTTTGCCCAAGAACTTGAAGGGTATAGGCTACACCGCAAGATAAAATTCCTGAATACAGAATTGGCGGCATAGCGGCTATGAGAGCGTTAAAACTTGTTTCTTCAAAAACAATTGAAGTTAACAAGCTTAGAGTAGCACAAAAGAAGAATTGGAGGCATGAAAACGCAATCCCATTAACTTTCGGCGAAAAATGATCTATAGAAAGGATATGTATGGCTGTAGTCAATGCACATAATAAAATCAAAAAATCTCCATAGGCTATGTTAAACTTACCGTTCATACATAGCAGATACATTCCAATCATAGCGAATAATATGCAAATCCATGTGCGCATAGAAATATGTTTTCTCATAAATAGACCAAGAATAGGCACGATTACAATATATAAGGATGTGATAAATCCTGCTTTTCCTACAGTAGTATATATAATACCGATTTGTTGGAAAGTTGCAGTGATAAAAAGAATGAAACCGCAAATGAAGCTACTTTTTAATAAAAAAGAATTGGAACTGAATTGTTTACCTCTATGATCTTGATAACTTGGATTGATTTTAAATGAATTAGAAAATAATAAGACTGGTATCAGGACAAATGAACCCACATAGAATCTCGCTGCATTAAAGGCAAATGGACTTAGATTTTCCATACCGATACTTTGTGCAACTAAAGATGTGCCCCATATTAATGTTGCAATTAATAGCATAATGCTACCTTGAGCTTTACTATTTATCATATTAATAAATGACCTCCTTGTAAATTAATAGTAGGTATTGTCTCTATATAGAAAATTAGTTGTATAAGTAACGGTTAAATTGCAGTATAATAGTTACATTGATTGTAGTGTAATACAAAATAATGTAACTGTCAATATACAAAATGACAGTTACAAACATGTGAGTGATATTATAATGAGGTGATTATTATGAATTTATTGTGCTTAGACTTTGTTAATACACAATGGTTTTGTAAACATAAACCGTTCAAGGAAAATCTATTAGATATTCAATGGAGAAAAAATTTCTTTGAAAAATGGAATATTGTAGTAGAAGATATAAATGAAGAGGAAGTGAATACCTTAATTAATTTTAGAAGCGAACTATTTCAAATTTTATCTCAGACTTGTGTTGAGAAAATGGTGTCTGAGGAATCTTTGAGATTTTTTAATAAGTATTTGGATAGAGTTAATTTAACAAGTAAGATAGAACACAAAGACAGTAGGTTTAAAATCGAAATGGTTCCTGATACAGCAGGCATAAATCTAATCTTATATAAGATCATATTAGATTGTGCGGAATTAATATGCACATATAATATAGAATATTTAAAAATGTGTAGTAATCCTGACTGTGATTGGATATTTTATGATGATAGTAAGAGCCACACTAGAAAATGGTGTGATAATAAATGTGCAAGCCGAATGAAGGTGAGAAAGCATAGAGCAAAAAAGTCAGATGCGAAATAGATAAAATGCAATTAAATGGCTAATTTAAGAATAATACGAACTGACGACCAAGAAAGCAATAAGCCTTCACGACATCATTTTTGCCCACACAACGCATGTGGAGTACAAGTGACTGATTGTGATTTGGTGTGGTGGTTGTAATCAAAAAGAAGCCTAAAATTAAGGCTTCTTTTGCTTTGAGATTAATTATTATGCCTGTTAGATCAATCAAACTCGTCTTCCAATTCAGTTACTTTACCTGTTAGTGGACTCACAATAAAAAACATATCATTAATATCGTCTCTGTATTTGTAGTAATATTCAAATTTTCCTACTAACAAGTGTTTTTTTTCATATGTTACTGGGACTAATTTTCTATCAATTTCTACTTCATTGAAATGATCTTCACTTGATTCTAAGTACCTTTCAACTAAAACTTTGCCATCATTGTATGAATATGTTGGTCTTGTTAAAATTGTCAATGCAACTGTAATTATTGTTATTAGAATCAAACTTATTATTTTAACTTTGTTTTCTTTCTTCTTTTGATAAAGTATTTTGAAAAAACCATATAATAGTAAAGCAACGATCGGTGCCAAACTGTACACTTGATGTACGCCCTTGTACTTGTATATTGAATTTATTATAAGACAAATTTCTATAATCGATATTATTAATACCAATATCATTATTCCAGCTCTTTTTCTTTTCATAGTATTTTCCCTTCCAAATAAGTGGTGGTAGATTCTGTCAACTAACGCGTGTATTCACGAAATGCGCAAATATCCACTATTTGGAGATGTTTACGACATTATCATTGTTTTCCTAAACGTCTAGTCATTGTTTCATTGTTATTCTATCATAAAGAATACAATTATGCAGTTTTGGGGAAGAATTTATGTTAAATAATTATAAACGGCCACATTCAACCTGTTATGACCTAGGTCTTTAGTTAATTAGATGAAGGCTATCAAACACTCGGCATGCTGAATGGAAAGAAAAGTGCTAGACTGTTATGGCATATAGTATTCTACGCATGTGGAGAGCAAGTGACTGATTGTGATTTGGTATGGTGGCTGTAAAAAAGAAGCCTTGACTGTGAAGGCCTCTTTCTTTTTTTCTTAAAATTATATTGATGGATAATGTCCCGTGAGTTGACGACGCCAGGGGACTTACAAGGCGAGCTCATGGCTGTGTGCTTGAAAACGCCTAATGTGACTTACATTCTATGATTCTAGATATGTGTTTACAAAATCGTCTATTGTTTCATATCTTTTAACTTGCATGTCTAATCGCCTGTAATTTTCTTCAATTAATTCTAACCCTTTATTAAAAGATTTTACGCCTTCTATCAAATTATCTGGTTCCGAGTTATCAAAAATCCATATCTCATCCATTAAGTATTTATTTGCTAGTTCAGTATATAACCACTGACATGCTGTTGCTGATGATAACGACAAATATGCATTATTACTCTTAACAGCAAGATTCATCTTATTCTTCCAATTCGATGTGATCTCTTCATAGATACCTTTCAAATCTGTTTCTTTCAGTTCCTTTTTTATTCTAATACTATTACCCATTCTTTCTACAAAATCTATAACGGTAGTCATTAGCTTTGTAGCATTTTCCTTAAGACTTTCTAGCGTGTTACTTTGAATCACATCTTCATGAATTCTTGCAAAGTCGCTTGGTAAATTTGGAAGATTTCTAACTTCCTGTACAACATCCTTAGTACTTTTCATTATGAGTTTGCGATTATACATATACATCGCAAGCTCTATATTATAAATCATTTTTTCAACAGCATATCTTCCTTCACCATAACTTTTACTTATCATTAAATCCGCATATGACAACTTACTTTCATTAATAAACGCTTCAATCTTGTCTATATCATTGCTTGCCAACTCTGTTAACAACTTTTCTTCCAGCTTATGACACAACACCTCATATCTTTTAATCGCATTTGAATCTCTATGGTACACAATCTCCATACCTTTTAATTTTATGGCATACGGATCGTTATATTCCGCCATTTTCTCTAATTGCTTCCATGACGTACAATAAAAATCAAACCCCACATCATCTATGATAAAACATTCTGCAATACGCTTTGCTTTATCATCATTGATAACTATGCATAAATCTAAATCAGATTTCTCATGAGGCTCTCCTTTATAGAATGAGCCAACGATTCCTATTAAGTCCACTGCATCGGGACAGCACTTTTGAATCTTACTAATAATTGCATCTATAAGTATGTTGTTTCTAACCTTTAAGGTCATAATAATATCTTCTTTCAATATCTATTCCTCCTGATTTACGAATGCCTATCACACTTGCTAAATAGAACACTTATAATTATCCTTAATATCGCTTTAATATACGGCACTCTGATTTCACCTAACTAGTGTATTCACGAAATGCGTAAATATCCACGAATTGAAGCCGTTTACGACATTACCATTATTTTTTTATGCCCAGTTATTTGTTTCGTTGTTATTTTATCACAAAAAGTATAATTATGCATTTTTATCGGTTCGATCTCCTAAGGGTTCTTTATATTTATTTTTAGCATATTCTCGTCTAAAGGCATGATTAGCCATCTTTTTAGTGATACTCAAGTCAAATAACTTGTTCAAGGCTGCCATGTCTTTACTGATGGTGTGACCAGATAACCCATTATCTTGACGGTGTTCTATGTATTCAAGCACATGTTCTTGTTTGACAGTTGAAATATCTTTGATTTCTTTATGATTGCTTTTCATAAGTATTAAAAATAATATTTAGGGGGTTAATGTGAAAGAAATGTCACACTGGTTGATTGGATTAGAAAACGGAGATTTGCATGATTTGGCCCCATGGTAAGTGTAGCAAATAGAATGGTTTTAAAATTTTGTGCTGTGGTCGAATGTTTCAAAAATTTTATCAAATGTTTCAGATATGAAAAGAAAACTGAAATGTCGAAATAAAGATGTTAACAAAATAACGATATGACTTTGTAATGTTTGGAAATACATAGGCATGTTTTGAGAGGGTGTTGGCATTGGTTTTGCAATATTTATTGGGGATGTTTGTAAATATGATATATGTTGATTATTTTGAGGCTATTATTTGAGGTGAATATGAAAAAAGAAATGGAAAATATTCTTGAAGAAGACGTTGTTGCATGGTTTCCAGCGATTTCTTCGATTGAAGATGAGGTTATTCGAAACGGCTGTATCAAATCATTTATCAAGGCGTTTAAAAAAGGGGGGTGGAACAAAGAGACGGTTGAATCGTGTCCGGTATCAATTACAAAAGTGAAAAATCAGGCGCTAAACAATCAGATTGAGCATACGAATATCGTGACAAAGCTGGCTGTGTCAATGTATCAGATGTTAGAAGAGGCTTACAGTAATGACTCTCAACTAAAAGATATTATTATGGCAGGTGCTTTGTTACACGATGTGGGCAAGTTTACTGAATTTAAACATTTTGAAACAGGTGTTGGCTATTCGGAAACAGCGGATTTAATGAGGCATCCATTAGGGGGTGCAATCATTGCTTCAGAAGCTGGCTTGCCAGATTCTGTGGTTCATATCATTGCAACGCATTCATTTGAAGGTCAAAATTCATTTGAAAGCACTGCTTCTGCAATTGTTAAGTATGCAGATGAAATTGCATTTAAGTATATCAGAGCTTTTTAGTTAACGAGTGCATTGCACTTAAAGTTTAAAAGGCCCATATAAATAACATTTCATTAAAATAGCAGACATTCTAAAGAAATTTGTACGAAATATTTTTTGAGTTAAATTATGTGCTAAATAGAAAATTGGGACAATTATTTGGAGGAAGAGATGAAAAAATTATTTTTGAAAGTACTTATTTTCACGTTGGTTTTAATGGTGAGTGGTTGTTCAAGTCATGCTACAAAAGAAGCACCTGTTGAATCTGCAAGTCAACCTGAAGCATCAAGCGAAGGTGGCGCAGATTTCCCAGGTAAAAATCAAATTAATATTCTTGTGGGCTTTTCGGCAGGGGGAAGTTCAGACTTGGGTGTAAGAATGTTACAACCGTATTTAGAAGCAGAACTTGGCACAACGGTGAATGTCTTGAATAAACCAGGTGCAAATGGTTGGGTTGCATGGACGGAACTTTCAAAATCAAAACCAGATGGTTATACAATTGGTCTTATTAATGTTCCTGGATTCTATTCAGGTTACTTAGATAAGCAACAAAACAGAAGCGAGTCTTTAGATTCTTTTGAATATATTGCAAATCAAGTTTCGGATTGGGGTGTACTTGTTGTTAAAAAAGGTGAATTCAAAAGTTTAGAAGATTTTGTTGCATATGCAAAAGAAAATGAAGTTACAATCGGTGATGTTGGTATCGGTGGTAACAAACATATGCAAACTGAAGAATTTAAATCAGTCAATCCAGATTGTAAAATTACACCAGTGCATATGAAAGGCTGGGCAGATAATTATGCAGGCGTTTTAGGTGGCCATATTGATGCTGCAAGTGCAACAATCGGCGACGTTGTAAACCAATTGCAAGATGATGAAGTAGAGGTTTTATGTGTTTTTGCACCAGAACGTTCACCATTGATCGCAGATGTTCCGACATGTGAAGAATTAGGATTTGGCGCAATTTACGCACCGTCTTCAAGAGGTTATATTTTACCTGCTGGAGTATCTCCAGAAGTTAAAGCCGTTCTAGAAGCTGCGTTTAAAAAAGCAATCAACAATGCGGAACATGTAAGCAAAATGAAAGATCTTGGTTTAGCTGTTGACTACTTTGATGGTGAAGAGTATAGTAAATTTTTGCATGTAAATGAGGAAAAAGCAAAAACTTTTGCACCAATCTTTGGATGGGAGTAGGTTGAACTATGAAAACGTTAAAACTTTATAAAGACTCGTTTGTAGGACTATTTTTAGTCCTCGTCGGGGGTTACTTTTATCATCAAGCCGCTGGTTTTAGCAGCCAAGCGGCTGTTTTTCCAAGAATTATTTTGGCAGTATTCATAGCTTTGGCATTTTTAATGTTTGTCGTTAATTTAAAAAAGCCAGTAGAACATCAGAGCACTGTTCTTAAATATCCTATGGCTATTTACGGCATTATTTTGGTATATACAGTACTTCTTAATTTTGTGGGATTTTATATTGCGACGGCGATTTTTATTCCGGGAATGATGCTGTTTTATAAGAATTTTAAAGTGCATAAAATTGCTTTTGCAACGATTGGAACCATCGTGTTCATTCATTTGTTATTTGTTATGAAATTAAAGTTACTGTTGCCATAATAGAGGGGAGAAGCGTATGATTTTAGAAATATTTCATAATTTATTTTCGTTACAGACGCTGATTGCACTTTTTGTTGGTGTTGTTGGCGGTATGACCATAGGGGCATTACCAGGACTTAATGCGACGATGGCAGTTTCTTTGTTGTTGCCTGTGACATTTGCAATGGAACCTTATGCAGGTTTTGTTATGTTAACAGCGATTTATACGTCGGCATTTTATGGTGGCTCGATTTCAGCGATTCTTTTGCACACACCTGGTACACCTGCTTCTGCTGCAACTGCTCTTGATGGCTATGAGTTGACATCTCAGGGGAGAGGGCTTGAAGCCATTGGTATGTCAACGGTTGCATCGATGGTTGGTGGAACAATTAGTGGGATTGCACTTTTAACCATTGCACCGGCACTTTCGAAAGTCTCGTTGCTCTTTAGCTCACCAGAGTACTTTTTAATTGCAATTTTCGGGTTGACGATTATTGGTGGTCTATCAGGTGGCTCAATGATCAAAGGCTTTTTAGCTGGGGCATTCGGTTTATTTTTAGGAACCATTGGTATGGATAGTATGACAGGACAAATGCGTTTTACTTATGGTTATGATGCATTGTCTTTAGGTCTTTCGCTCGTGCCTGCAATGATTGGTCTTTTTTCGATTTCACAAGTTATGGTTCAAGCAGAAGATTATGTGAAAACCACTAAAAAAGATAAAGAGGGCGCTGTAGATCATGATTTAAAAGGAAAATTTTTACCGACATTGCATGAAATTAAAAAACTTGCACCCAATTTGATTCGTTCATCTATTATTGGTGTTGTCGTTGGGATTTTGCCAGGAGCTGGTGGTGACATTGGCGCGTGGTTGAGCTACAGTGAAGCGAAAAAAGCGTCTAAGACGCCAGAACAGTTTGGACATGGCTCGATTGAAGCGATTTGTGCTTCAGAAGCGGGAAACAATGCTGTAACAGGCGGTAGTTTAATTCCACTCTTAACGCTTGGGATTCCTGGAAGTGCTGTTGCGTCAGTTCTTTTAGGTGGATTCCTCGTGCATGGTATGGTTCCTGGAAACCAGATGTTTACACGTTCTGCGTCCATTACCTACACGATTATCGTTGGGTTTATTGTAGCAAATATTTGTATGGGGATCGTTGGTATGCTCGTCGGTCGTCATGTTGTAAAAGTGACAAAGTTATCAAACTCCGTCTTATCACCGATTATTGTTGTATTGTCAACAGTTGGTGCATATGCAATTAACAGCAGTATCTTTGATGTGTACATCATGATGGCATTTGGACTTATTGGCTATTTTATGAGAAAAATTGATATTCCTACGGCACCTGCTATTTTAGGATTGTTGCTTGGGCCTATGGCAGAAAGTGGTTTAATGAACTCTATCGTAATGGCGAAGGGCAATGTTGTCGCATACTATCTTGGACGTCCTTCTTGTGTCGTACTCATTATCCTTACTTTACTGGCAATCCTAGGACCGATGATTCAAAAGGGGTTAAAATATTTGAAGAACTCAAAAGCTTCTAAAGTCACTTCTTGAAATTAGCAAATAAAACAAAAAAGCCCTCTGCATCACGGCGTTAAATAAAACGTTGTGTTACAGAGGGTTTTTTTAGTTGCAACGTAAGCGTCTAATAACATAGTGTATAGAAACCTCTAATAATTACTCTAACTAAATAATAGCATAATTAAAGCAAACTTCGCGCCTGAAGCTTGCTTACTTACAAAATTGCTAAACTTCTTCACTCCATGGAAGAAATTCTTCTAAGAACTCTGGGTGCCTATGAAACTGTACACCTGGAAGCTCTTTAAAGATAAATTCTAAGTATTTGAATGGTACAAGACCATTTACCTTATAAGAATAAACTGTTTTCATAAGGGCTTAGTTTGAAGTTTTGTTCAACAAGTGCTGCTAGACCATCGATGGCTTTTCGCATATCCGTGTGACCACAAGCGATATAAATATGCTCAGCACCTGATGTATCACCTAGCATGATTTAATACCTGCAAGGCAGATTCTATTAGTCGCGAAGTTGCGTCATTTGTAAACTCTACGGAAACACCACTTATCGTTATACGCATGGCATAAGGTGAGCAAACATTGCTTTCTAATAATGTCGCTGGTTCTTCAAAAGTAACTGGAACAATGGGATTTGCTGGTTTACTTAAGGATGCCGGCAACTGATCACATGCAACTTGCCTAACTCGTTTAAGCCAGTAATAATATTTTGATGGCTGAATAGAATTTTCTTTTCAGTACTCAGTGATTGTTAGACCGCTTGATTTTCGCATTTGAAATATCTCTGACCACTTTTGCAATTTTAATTGCTTGGTCAGTGTTGTACTATCCATAGTTTGGATCACTCCTCTCGAAACTTTAAAAGCTTTTAAAGTGACTTTCAAATCTTTTAAAGTTGCTTTGATTGTTTAGGAGTATTATCTCATTCCAGGATAGAGGCGTACATACACTATGTTATTAGATGCTTACTGAATAAATCTAAGATTAAATATAAATGGTAATATTTGCCTTTTACCCCAACTGGCATGTCTGCTATGTCCCACATCCAAACTTGATTTCTTTGTCTTTACCTTCTTTGTTTAATCTAGATGCTTCTTCAGCAACATCTCCATTGGCTTGCATGCAGGCATCTCTCCACGCTTCAAATTGTTTCACGTAAAGACCTTTATTTTGGCAATATTCTGATAGTTCCGCAGCGTTCAGTGAGGCTGTTTCAACAACGATCATAAATTTGTCATGAGTATTCCATTTTCTTTTGACAAACTACTTACAGATTTATTGTGGGGGCGTCATCTGCTTTACTATGCTAAATATAGTGTGTAAACAATTAGGTTTAGTGTCACATGTATATGAGAAAGGTGGAGGTACTATTGTAGGATTAATTGAGCCTACAAGTGAGGATTCTGCTTGGGAAACATTTTACTTGACATCTCTCCATGATATTAAGGCAAAAGCTAACCCGGGCGATATCGTGTTCTTACCCTCTTTGAGAATGCCGGAGTTATCGAATCGATTTGAGTCGGTTAACGTAGAGTTTGTGTTAAAAGATTATTATAGTGAATCTAATGCGCTTAAACGAGAGCAAGCATATCAGGGGGGATGTGAAATTATTGAAGCATTAATCGATATGGATGTAAAAGTATTGATAAATGCGCCAGAACCAGTTGTAATGATACTACCTTATAGATGTTCGGATGGGTTCAATAAAATGAATCATATTGCAGAACTAGGTTCTTCAATAGATAAAAAGATACTTGAGTATGCCAGAAGGCCAGTAATGAATTCTATAGAAAAACTGTTGGCAAGATATGATGAACTATATTTGTGGGATCCGATGGAAGTTCTGTGCCCAACAGATGTATTCCACGACAAGGATCATTGAATTTATGAATATGTGAAACCACTTTCATGTTGATACGTAGAGATCTATTGACGTCTATATTTGCTTGGGTTTTTTTCATATACTTTTTTAAACGCAGCAGAAAATTTACTTGGGTTACTGTAACCAAGAATGCCTGCTATTTTAGCTATAGATAGAGATGGATCTGCCAGTAAAACGAGAGATTGTTCCAATTTGATTTGCTGAATATAGCGCCCAAGAGTGATCCCATATGTCTTTCGAAATAATTCACGAAGTTTTGTTTGGCTCATGGCTGAAATTTTGCATAATGCTTCAGTGCTTGGAGGCGCTAATGGAGATTTACAAATTGCTTGGCGTACACATTCAAGATGATTTAATTCGGTGTGTGGAAGTGACAGTTTAGTATTAGTATAAATATCAGGGGCTTCCTGATGATTTTGGGTTATAAGGGATAATATTTCAATAATTTTACTTTCATAATAGGCTGAAGAGGTTACACCTTTGATCATTTTTTCTCGTATTTGCATAAAAATGTTTCCGATTTCCATGCAGTTATAATCTCCTGGTTTCCATGAAAAAATATTGGAAAATATAATCTCGTTCTTAGGGAACAGCGCCAGGAGTCTGTCAATATATTCTTCCCGAATCAACAAGGAAACGTAACAAATAGGAGTCTTTCCGGCATATAAGACACGCCCGCTGTTCGGCTCGTTATAATATAGATTTATACCCTGTGAAATTTTAATTTTTTTCTTTCCATTTTGAATTAAAGTAATATTCCCAGATTTAAAATAGTAAAGTTTCATAATTTTTTTCTGAATACTAAATTTTCGTTCCATGTCAATCTTCGGGTACCAATTTGCATATGAAAGATGGAGTCCTTTGCATGGATTAATTTCAATAATATTTCCAACACCAATTTTTTCGTTAGGATATAAACTTAGAAATTCTGATTTTTCTGTTGAATAAAAATGGTAATCCGAAATAAAAAAAGATGCGTCACTTATATATTCATTACTGTTGTTGGTCTTCATGTTCATCCACCTTAATCTCTTGCATCAATGCTCTATTTTATCAAATTATGCCATCCAAAATATAAGCATCCACTTTGCATGGATGATAAAACTACTTTTATATAGCTATTTATAATCATAGAAACCATATTGATGACCTTTTTGAGTAGGCATTGACGCGATTTCATTCTAGTGCTACGCTACACACAAGATACAGTTAGCTGGAGCTAACTGTATTGTATGTTTTTCACATTTAGTTGTCAATGCACATTAAAAAAACTATTTTTAAGAGAGAAAGGAGAATAGTTACTATGATAACTTTAGCACAGGCCTCAGAAAATTTGGTCTATACAGTAAAAAAAGTAGATGGTGATAATCGGTTTATAAGTCGTATAACTTCTGTCGGGATTACCAATGGCGGAACGGTGAAAGTAATACGCAACACTCCTAAAATGCCACTATTAGTATATTCCAGAGACACTATGCTTGCAATCAACAAAAAAGAGGCTGGGAATATTAAGGTGGAGGTGAGTTCCAAATGATGCAAAGTATAACTGCGCCCGTTGGTGCAATTAAAGCTCTGCGGATTGGACTGTTGGGTCAGCCCAATACAGGTAAATCCACTTTGTTTAATACTCTGACTGGATCCAGACAGCATGTGGGCAACTGGCCAGGTAAAACAGTAGAAAAAAAAGAGGGTGTTTTTCGGCATAAGGGGAAAACCTATAGTATTCTTGATTTGCCAGGGACATATAGTCTTTCGGCAAATTCTGAAGAAGAATTAATTACGCGTCAAAATATAATTGACCAAAATGTTGATGTTGTGCTGATGTTAGTAGATGCATCACAATTAGAGAGAAGTATGTTTCTTCTTGCAGAGCTTGTTGGCATGAAACAACGGGTGGTAGTGTTGTTAAATATGATGGATGTGGCAAAAGACCGAGGGCGTAAAATTGATGAAAAGCAATTATCTGAATTGTTGGGCGTCCCTGTTTTACCTATTGTTGCCGCACGTGGCATAGGAATGGATAAGCTATATGACCTTTTAGAAAAAGATGATTACCACAAGTATATTTTGCGTACAGGTGAATTGCATAAGCAATATGAAGAAGTATTTGGATCAGTGTTTTTAGAACTGGAACAGAGTTTACAGGCCTTGCAGACTGACGTTTATACAAGTATGTGGTTAGCAGTGAAACTGCTGGAAGGGGACAGGGAAATCACAGTAGAAATTCAGAACATTGCGGAAAAAAAGGTGTGGGATAATATCCAAAGCATATTGAAACAGATAGATAATGGCCTTTTAACCTCAGCAGATTGCAAATTTAATTGGTTACATGAAATTTCAAAAACAACGACCGTAAAACGTGGAGAAAAAGAATCTATATTGGGCAAGTTTGATAAAGCTTCTACAAGTCCTATTCTTGGTCAACTAATTGCTCTGGGTATCATTGGACTGGCAATGTATGTTTCTTTTAAGATTGGCTATGCTCTTATGAATGCTGTTGGAGTGATTTATGGATATGCGATGCAAGCAGCTTATGCAGGGATGACTGCAATCAACGCACCAGCTTTTTTTACGGGCTTAGTGTGTGATGCATTAGTCACTGGTGTCTTTTATTCTCTTATGATGACTTTTTTTGTATTTGGGATGACACTTGTTTTTGGATTGATAGAGGAAACTGGATATATGGCAAGAGTCTCCTATGTATTTGACAATTCTATGCAACGGTTAGGATTACATGGAAAAGCCATTATGCCGTTTCTCCTTAGTTTTGGGTGCACAATTGCTGGAGTAGCTGGCACTCGTGTTATTGATTCGGGAAAGCAGCGATTGCTTGCAATTGCTACCTGCTGGGTTGTACCATGTAGCGCCATGTGGGGCGTTATTTCTCTTATGGGATCTACATTTTTTGGTGCAAATGCCATATGGGTAATTTTGTTGCTGTTTGTGGTGGCGTTTATCCATTTGAAAATAACGGCAGCCATATTTGGGCGTTCGTTGAATAACAAAGAAGATCGAACTGGCTTAATTATGGAACTTCCTCCATACCATAAACCCAACTATAAAGCTTTATTAAGAGAAATATGGCTGCGCATAAGCAGCATTTTCCGAAAAGCTGTTAAAGTAATTGTTGGCGTCACCGTAGTGTTTTGGCTTTTATCTTATACGCCTGACGGGAATATAACAGGAAGTTTGATTTACAAATTCGGAACAGTAATTGAACCATTTACCATGTTTTTTGGACTGAGCTGGGAACTTTTTATTGCTTTTCTCATTTCTGCAATTGGAAAAGAAAGCTCTCTTGGTGTTATTACGACGCTGTTCGCACAGCACGATGCTATGGGTAATGTTTATAATGCAGCATTCCTCGGTGCGGGACTTGCGACAGGTGATGTGGCTTCAAGCATGTTAGCGAGTATATCCATTCCCCAAGCACTTGCGTTTATGTTCGCCTTTTTCTTCAATGTTCCTTGCTTTATGACGGTTGCAGCTACTGTTGGAGAGATACACAGTACAAAATGGACGCTTCGGATTATGTTTTACTATTTAATTTCCGCACTCGTGCTTGCTGGAATTGTTTATCAAATTGCATTGCTATTCTTTTAATGGGAGGTAATTCAAATGCTTCAAAAAATTATGGATATGTTAAATACTTCTGCTATTATCTCGGTTGATGGTTTAGCAGAAAAATTTAACCTTGATAAGGAAAGTGTATTAGCCGCGCTGGAACAACTTCAAAGGATGGGGTATATAACTGATATAACCAGTCAAGCATGCGATAGTGGACAATGTGGAAAAAGCTGTAACAGCTGCAGCGGTTGCAAAGGGACTTTACACAAAGTAGTAGGATGCATTTACTCGATTAGGTAAGTATTATGGCAGTTGAAGTAGGTTTTGATATCAATTAAAAAAAGGGCAATGACGTAAAGGTGTACAATATATCCTAGGACCGATGATTCAAAAGGGTTCAAAATATTTGAAGAACTCAAAAGCTTCTAAAATCACTTCTTAGAATCAGCAAATAAAACAAAAAAACCTCTGCATCACGGCGTTAAATAAAACGTTGTGTTACAGAGGTTTTTTTTAGTTGCAACTCCCACTACTTTGTCATCAAAAGTAATGGCTATTACCAGAAAGCAATGTTTTCTATTTTTCGAGCTTTTCGGTAAAAACTTCTTTTGCCACTTGCATAGCAACGGCAGCCCGAGGCCAACCCACATAAAAAGCAAGGTGTGTTATAACTTCAATGATTTCTGCCACTGAAATGCCGTTTTCTTTTGCCAATTTAAAATGATATGGCAATTGATCTGTATGTTCGCCAGCAATCAGAGCACCAATGGTAATCAAGCTTCTTTCACGAAGTGGTAAGTTTTCTCGTCGCCATACATCTCCAAAAAGGATATTATCTGTATATTCAACAAACATAGGCGCAAATTCTCCAAAGCTTGACTTTGCAGTAGATATTATTTTTCTATTTTTCATATTCTAGTGTCCTTTACGAATTCAATGCCTGTGCTAGTCCATTGCCGAATGACCAATTTTCACGCGCAGTCTCGTTTAATATGATAAATATATTTTCAGAAATTATACCACATTGGGTAGATAGCGCAGAAGATAATGCTTTATAAAACTGTATTTTTTTTGCTTGCGAACGTCCAGGAGCACACGTTACATAGATGTATAATAACTTGTCCGTTCTGGAAATATCAAAATAATTTGGATCATAACAGAATTCAAAATCCTCATGGCTTTGAAAAACCTGAAAGTAATCTTTAGCTGGAATATCAAAATGCTCCATTAAAGTATTTTGTATTACTTTGCTTACTTCTGATAACTCTTGTTTCTTGTATTGACCTTTCATATAGTCTACACGTACAAATGGCATATAATGCACCTCCATATTTTTTATAGTTACAGTTTACACCAAACAACTTCATCTGTATAATTGAATTATATGAACAACATTATCAATATTATAGATGGAGACTGACTTTTATGGATTTAAAGGAACTTAGGGCATTTCGCACCATTATAGAAGAAGGCACTTTTTCTAAAGCTGCGGAAAAATTACACTATGCCCAATCTACTGTTACAAATCAGATACAGCGACTTGAAAAGGAACTAGGGATACAATTATTCAAAAGAGGGTGGGATGCAGAATTAACTGAAGCTGGAAAGATATATGCAAAAGAAGTGGAAATGCTAATCGATCATTGGAATAGAGTTGCAGAAAAAGCAGCTAATTTACAAAAAGAAGAAATAGGTAATATATACATTGGAATTACAGAAGTTCTAACAGAAAAAATTCTTCCAAGTGCTATAAAAAAATTCAGTACTTATAGACCAAAAATTGGCTGTCATTTTATTGTTGGAAATACAGATATACTTTCTAAAAAACTGATTACAGATGATTCACTCGATTTTGTTTGTTCTGGGGAACCAACAGATATGACCGGTTTACATTTTGATTCTTTATACCAAGAAGAAATAAGTTTTATTGTAAGATCAACGCATCTGCTCGCCCAAAATAAAAATTTGGAGTTAGCGGATATTTTATCTTATTCTCTTGTAACAGGTGGTTCTAGTTGCTTATATAGGTTGCAATTAGAAAGAGAATTTTCCTCTCATTTGGCTACACCCTTTTTTCATTCGGTAAGCCAAATTTCTGCGATACCTGAGATAATACAGCAAACTGATTTTGTTGGAGTGGTATTATCATCAACATCATTGCCAGATGGAGTGGTAAAAATTCCTGTTAAGCTTAAAAATTCATTTCTTTCAATAGGTATTCTAAGCAGAAGAAATGCTAAATATATTTCTCAATCTAGGCAATTATTTTTAAACTGTATAAAGGAAGAAATAACCAATGCATATCCTCGTTGTTAATGAGCTGATTGGTTTTACTGAAAATGCTTAGAGTACTGAAAAGGATGTATAAAACACGGTTATTAAAGAAATAGATATGATATAATTTTATTATTCAATATTTGAAGTGGCAAAGCTAAAGCACAATATATGATGAGGCGGTAAGATAATGCTAGTAGAAAAAGTAAAAAAATTTTGGCAGCATATAGATAAAGCAGATTTTGATAAACTTGTTGAGATCATGAGAGAAGATTCAAATGTTATATTGCCTAACACAAAAGAAATATTTAAGGGACGAGATAATTATATTGACTTTAATAAGGATTATCCGGGGCGCTGGTATGCAAAAATTGAAAAAATAGTCGATACTGATAATGAAGTCGTATCAGCTGTAGAAATCACAAATGATGAAGGGATAAGCCTTTACGTGACATCTTTCTTTAAATTTGAAGACTACCTCATAAAAGAAATAACAGAGTATTGGGGCGAAAATGGCGAAGCACCCAAATGGAGGCAAGATAAAGGTTACTCAGAAAAGTATTGATGAGTATATTGAGGATAGATATGATTTAATTTCAGTAGATATGACCTTGCGATTATTTTTAATGTTAAAGCCACTTATATTTTGAGAAAATAGAACTAGAGAGGTGATTCTGATGAAGTTTTTAAATAAAGTTTGTATCATAACTGGAGGCTCAAATGGCATTGGAAAACATATGGTACATGCGTTTTCTAAAGAAGGTGCTAAGGTCGTAAATCTCGATATTCTAGCGCCAGAAGAGCTTCAAGCTGAAAATCTAGATGACACCTCTGAAAGAAGTGACCATATGGGGCGTATCGAATATATGAATTGTGATTTGAGAAAACCTGAAGCTATAGAAAAAGCGATTCGGTACATACTTCAAAAGCATGGACAGGTGGATTATTTAATCAACAATGCTTGTTATAGCAATCAAGGCATTCTTTCGGAATGTGATGCAGAACATTTTAATGATGTCCTGAAAGTAGGGGTTACTGCACCTTACTTGTTGGCATTGGGATTTAAAGAGCATTTTTCAAAGCATGCGAGCATTGTGAATATCGCATCAACACGTGGTTTGATGTCCCAACCGGACACAGAAAGTTACTCTGCAGCTAAAGGTGGTATATTGGCGCTCACGCATGCGCTCGGGATCAGTCTTGCGCATCATGTTCGAGTAAATTCAGTCAGTCCAGGATGGATTGACACGACAAACGGTACGTTTTCTCATGAAAACCACCAGCAGCATTCAACAGGAAGAATCGGCAGACCTGACGACATCACTAAGATGGTGATGTTTTTGTGCAGTGAGGATGCTCAATTCATTACATGTGAAAACATCATCGTAGATGGCGGTATGACGAAACAGATGATTTATCACAACGATTTAGGGTGGCAATATAGTCCAAATGGGCATTAGAGGATTAATTTTAATGCTGAAAACAATCAAACAACGAAAGAAGTTATCCAAAAGGCACTGGTTATTTCGGAAGAGGAACTGTCAAAACAATATATGGAGTGGCTTAAACAAACGCATTTGTTTGAAAATTATGAAGTCAAATAGGGGGGATCAGGTATATGTTTCTTACCGCCGACTAATCTTGGATTGTATCAAGGATAGCTTTTTATAGCACGTTTATATTTGCGCTAATTTCTTCATTAGTGAGAGCAAATTATATTTTAATTTTATAAAGAGGACTCTTTTATCCTCTTTGCTTTTTTCCTGCTCAATATAGTTTGACATAAAACTATTTATGCTGTAAAATCAGTTTGATATAAACTTAAATAAAAGGAGTATTGGTATGAATTTAGAAAATGGTATAAAAGAACGAAGAAGTGTAAGAAAGTATTCAGAAAGAGAAATTACTGAAGATACAATGAGAGAAATAATTGACTTGTCTAGATTTTCACCTTCATGGAAAAACACTCAAGTTGTAAGATATCACATAATCAAAAATAAAGATTTGAAAGAAAAAATTGCCCAAAACTGTGTGCTGAGCTTTGATTTCAATGCAAAAACTATTGTAAGAAGTGATGCTCTTGTTATAATGTCTGTAATAAAGGAAATAAGTGGGTATGAGAAAGATGGTAGTTTTTCAACCTCTCAAGAAGATCGTTGGGAAATGTTTGATGCGGGGATTGCTACCCAAACATTTTGTTTAGCAGCACATTCAAAAGGTGTTGGTAGTGTGATTTTAGGGGTATTTGATGAAGAAAAAATACGTCAGTATATAGAGATCCCTGAAAATGAGAAGGTGACAAATCTTGTTGCCATAGGCTATCCGTTAGATCAGCCTAAATCAGCACCACCTAGAAAGAGCGTAGAAGAAATTTCGTCTTTTATTCTTTAAGAATGAGCTCATAATAAAGCTTAAAAAGCTGACTTGGATTTATGATCTAAGTCAGCTTTTTTAAGTTCATTATCTTTCGATTATGTTAATAGATCAGTAAAGGTGTGTCACATTACTTGCTAAGGTGTTTCCTCTACAGATTGCCCAAACCTAAAAATTTCTCCGTTAATAAGTTGTAGCTTTGCAGATACAAGTGCCTTCTTTTTTGCATATTCTGTTTGAGTAACTATAATTTGCCCCTCTTTCATGGATAGATAATAATCATAGTACATTCGATCAGTCAGTTGGTAAACTTTATCGGCAGCATAGTCATAAACAATAATGTGATTATCAATAATACCTGAACCGAAACTCACTGTGGCACAGAACTCAGGTTTGCCGTCGTTTGTCAAATCTGTAAGATAAACATTCCAAATGGGCATTCCTTGGAATAAGACTTTGTCTCCTACTGTTACTTGACCTGGTGTCCATGTGAAAGTGACTCCTGGAAATTCAGGAAGTGTCAGTTCTTTGGTCTCTTCCCACGACAGTGTGTCATCATTGAAATAATCAAACCATTTTTGAGGTTCATATTTGGATTGGCTCACTAACCCAAGGTATACATCAAAAATAAGATTTGTTGAGCCATTAAGATTCATTGGAAAACACTCGCCATCTGAATTACGCTCTACTATACAACTTGTGTTTCCATCACTGCTTTCAATTACTTTAAGTGTGTATTCGCCAGCAACATCAAAAATATGGTGATCTGCGTTGACATCAACATGCGTGTATTTTTCAAAGTCTGAGGCAGTAAGATAAGGTGCTTTCTCAACAAGTTCTCGCAAAGCGTCAACAGTAAGTGCTTCACCCTCAATCTTGGGGTATTGACTCAGATAATCAGCGTTAGGGCGGTATTTATAAACTGCTCCTAGCTTTGTAAACCCTAAGGTTGAAGATTTCAGTGTTAGGGTATCGTCGTTATTGGATACTTCAAATGTGGCACTTGTGTTTTCATTATGGGTGATCGTTAATTCATTTCCATTTATCTCATATTGTCCCATGGTAAACAGGCCGAAACTGCTGATGGGTGGTTGCGAGAGCTCTGCATTTCCGTTTTCGTAAAGAGTGACTGTGGGCATAATACTGAATTGATCTTCGTCTTGTAAGACGTATACTTGCGGTGTCTCAAGCAATTTGAAATGGTTCGGTTGTTTGGAACTACAACTGGACAAGATACAAGTGATCATGAATAGAATCATTACATAAAATACTTTTTTCATAGGTTTAACCTCCAACCGCATTTGTAATCAGAACAAAGCATACAACAACAATCAGTACACTGAATGCCACTGTAGATAATAGCGTCAGTTTCTTGTAGGATAAAATACTTTCTATGCGTATTTTTGTTTTTACACCGCCAAAAGAACTCGTAAAATAATCTGGACCAGAAGCACAAGATAGCAGAGCGTTGGCATAGTCTTTTTCTAGACCATTACCTAGTGTTTTTAAGACCTTTGTATCACAAGCAAGCTCCATGTCTGTAAAAAACCATTGCAAAAATAGCCAGCTGAGTGGATTGAACCAATGGACACATGCTGTTAAGAGCGCCACGATTCGCCAAAGATTATCCCTGCGGTGTATATGCACGCGTTCGTGTGCCAAAATTAGGAACTGTTCTTTTGGGAGAATCCAATTGGGCATAATTATTTTAGGTTGGATAATGCCATAAACTGCTGGCGTGGAGACATTTGAAGAAATCCAAACATCATGCTCTAAATGGCGAGCGTCTTTTAATTTACGTTTTGAGAGTGCGTACATGAAAATCAAAGTTAGAATTGCAATGCTAGTAATTATGATCCATATTATAGAAGCTATTTCAAAGATGCTTTTAAGCAAATTTGTTTTATAGACAACAGGGAAGTAGCTTTCGGCAGCTTGTACAAAATTAGACGTTGTACTCGTGAGCAAATCAGGAGACAATTCCCATAAGATCACCGTTTTGGTGGTATACTTTGAGATTAGGTTTAAGAGGCTAAAGTGGCTTGCTATGCCAAATGGAATCCAAAAACGAATCAATGGCAGAAGCCACAGCGCATACGCCGCGAAAGAGGGTAATTTTGGTATTTTCCTCACAAGAGCGACAATTAAACCAGTTGCGCCACCGATAATGCTGGCGTTCAATACCCAGTAGAAGATTTCTGCTAACATAGGCATCACTTCTTTTCGATGAGGGTTCTAAGTTCAGCAATCTCGTCGTCAGAAAGCTGCTCGTCAATAAAAGCTGAAAAGAAAGCTTTCTTAGAACCGCCCCATAGCTTGTCGATCAATCGTTCAGTTTCATCCTTTTGAACTTCATCACGACTTATGAGTGCAGAGCATATGAAGCCTGGCTCCTCGCGGCAAACGGCGTTCTTATCAATGAGCTTCTTAATAACGGTATAAGTCGTATTTTTGTTCCAGCCGATTTCCGCAGTGGCAATCAAGCTGATTTGCTTGGCACTTGTTTTTCCCTCACGCCAGAGTATATTCATGATTTTAAGTTCACTATCAAAAAGTTTTATATGCTTCAATTCAATCACCTCAGACTATCATAATAGTATATAGATATACTACTGCAATAGTCTGGAATTGTCAATCTTTCCGCATTAAATATCTGTTGAACAGGTAATTTTATGGTAAAATTAGTATTATAATGTGATTAACAAGGTTAAAGTGGGGGAGGGAGTTCTTTGGATACAATAAAAGACAATACAAAAAATTTATATTTCACGCCTCGACTGCTAAAATTATTGGAAGGTATTTGGAATTATCCTCTAACAATTGTTGAGGCACCAATGGGTTATGGAAAAACTACGGCGGTTAAGCATGTCCTAAATCGTGTAGAGGCAGACATACTGTGGCTAAAAGTATATGATAACTCAACCGATAATTTTTGGGATTCGTTTGCTCAGCTATTTGGAGAACTGAAAGAGGGGCTAGACAGAAGTTTCGTTCATCTTGGACTGCCCAGTGACGCAGTATCTAAACGAGAGGCATTGAATCTTTTAAATGATATTGAGTTCTCCCGGAAATGTGTTTTAGTTATTGACGACTACCATCTTCTAGATAGCCCAGAGATTGATCATTTTTTAACAGTATTGATTGAAAATGAGATAAAAAATCTTCATATCGTGCTCACTCAGCGTTATACTAAACTCTACAGCTTGGAAGAATTATCTCTTAAGGGCCTACTATATCACATTGCGCAGGAAAGCTTTGAGCTGAGCTCAAAAGACATTATGGCGTATTATAACCTGTGTGGTGTACTGATCAGTGAAACGCAGGCTGAGTATCTTTATTCGAAGACAGAGGGATGGATCAGTGCATTGTATCTCATGTTGCTCAGCTTTCTTGAAGACGGTATGCTTGAGCCACCCGACAGCATATATAAGCTAATTGAAAAAATCGTTTATGGCCCTTTATCTGACGAATTGAAAGAGTTTAGCCTAAAACTATCTATATTTGATAAATTCACAAAGCATCAGGCAGCGTTCATATGTGGAGATAAGAACGTTTCTAAGATGCTCATTGATATTGTTGGAAGAAATATTTTTATTAGCTATGATAGCCACTTTAAAACTTATCAGATACATAGCCTATTTAGAGATTATCTTCTTGAAATCATGGATAGTAGAGGCACAAATTTTAAAATTGCCTTGCATCGGAAAGCAGCAGAATGGTATTTACAAAACCACGAATATGCTACTGCTCGGCAGTTTTGGTATTTCTGCGGAGACTTTGAAAATATCCTACTTTCCATTGAAGAAGAAAAAGCAAAAACTTTTACTCAGCATAACATGAAAATGTTGAGCAAGTATTTAAATGAGTGCCCGGAAGAAATTAAGAGCAGGCATCACTATGCTTTATTGATTCTGTCTATTCATCTAATTCTTCATAATGAATTTCAGATGTTTGGCCGGATTTGCAAGGCAGTATCCGAAAACATTAATAAAGACGACAGTCTTGATGATATGCAACGTAGAGAACTCTTTGGTGAGCTCCAAATACTGTTGGGGATTGCGGGTTTCAACGATCTGAAAAAAATGACGTTCCATTTTGAAAAAGCTTGGCAACTACTGGGCCAAGGCACTTCTATTTTTAATGTTGATGTGGACTGGAGCCACGGTTCACCCTCTATCTTATATCTGTACTACAGAGAGAGCGGAAAACTTCTGGAGAATCTGGAGAATTTAAAAAATGGTTTGCCATGCTATCGGAAATTGACACATGGACACAGTAGTGGCGGTGAATATGTAATGGAAGCAGAATGGCACTATAATACTGGCGATTTTATCAGCGCTGAAATTGCGCTGAACAAGGCACTCTATAAAGCCCGCCCAATTGGGCAGTGGGGAATTGAGCTTGCAGCTATGTTTTTGCAGATGCGCATTGATTGGATGAAAGGCGATCTTGAGCATATGTTTTATATTTTAGAGGGGATGCGCAAAGAAATGGCAGGTCGAGTTGAATATCAGTATCTACACAAAGTCGAATTATGCGAAATGAGTATGTATGCACAGCTTGATCAGAGTTATAAAATCCCAGAAAGTTTGGCCCGTCCGAAAAGTGGCGATATTCGATTGCTACATGCGTCATATGGTATGTTTAATATCATCTACGGTAGGGTTTTACTCATTAATGCGCAATATATAGAGCTTTTGGGTAGTGCAGAGTATTTTTTGGAAACAGCATCCTTTTACCCAAATTTGTTGGGCGTTATTTATACTTACATCTATATGGCGGCTGCAAACCTAAAAATCCATAGAGATATTGAGGCGCTAGAAAATCTGAAAAAGGCCATGGAGATTGCCATGCCAGATAAACTCTATATGCCATTTGTGGAAAACTGCGACTACATCGAACTTCTCGTACATCAGCTCACTACTTGGGGCGCATATAAAGATGAAGCAAAGCAAATTCTAAAGTTGTATAAGGTCTATGCCACTGGAAAAGCAAAAATTAAAGAAAAATATTTTCCAGAAGATAACCGAGAGCTCACGGATAGAGAAGCTGAGATTGCCCATCTGGCGGCAGAAGGACTGACCAACAGGGAGATTGCTGACAGGCTCTTTATTTCGACAAACACTGTAAAATCGGCCCTTAAATCCGTTTATTCAAAATTATCTATAAGTAGTCGTGTTTTGCTTAAACAGTATTTTGAATCATTAAACGGGAAAATATAGCTAAAAACCACTCTTTGGGTAGTATACAATGAGTAGATAACCACTGTACAATTTTGTATAGTGGTTATTTTTATGACTGGGAGTGAAGATATGGTAGAAATCAAAGCAATAAAAATAAAAGAGGATTATCAGCTAGAGATACAGCTGAGCAATGGCGGTAGCATCATGTTGAACTTAAAGCCGAAACTTGAGACCATCCGATTTGGTTTACTCAAGGACAAAGCGTTTTTTAAGCATGCAGAAACAGATGGCACGGTCATTCGATGGGACAACAAGGTAGAGTTGTCCATTGGTGAAATTTTTGAACTTATTAGGAAGCGAAAGATAGAATAATATGTGGTTAAAATGGACAAACGCTAAATAGATTTTTAAAGGGAGGAATATGAGTTGATACCCAAGTTACACAAGAAATTTATAGATCGCGCTATAAAAATATTGGAAGCAGATTTTAGACTGGTAGGTCTTGCAATTGGATGGACATACACAACTAAAGAGATAAAGGAATATTCAGATTTAGACTTAATAGTTGCTATTGATAACACGCATTATGATGAAATTATGAGTGAAAGATATGTTATTGCAGATAAATTGGGAAATTTATTATTTGCGTTTACTGGGGAGCATATGGAAGAACCAAGATTATTAATTTGCCTTTATGGACCAGAATGTTTACACGTAAATTTAAAGTTTGTCGCATTAAAAGACATGGATGAGAGAGTTGCAGACCCACATGTTTTATGGGAAAGAAATGCGTGTATATCGGAGATGTTAAAAAGAAATGTGGGAAAGTTTCCAATTTCAAACTTACAGTGGATTGAAGATCGGTTTTGGGTTTGGGTACGTTATGGTGCTCTTAAGATCAACCGTGGCGAAATAACTGAAACGATTGAATTTATGGCGTTTTTAAGGCAAACAGTCATGGAACCACTTATTTTGATGAAACATGAGAAATTGCCAAAAAGCTTAAGAAAAATTGAATTACATTTGCCATATTATGCAAAAAAACTTAAAGCGACAGTGCCACAATATAATGAAGAAAGTTGTATTGAATCTTTAAATTTGGCTATTAGACTATATTTAGAACTAAGAGAATTCTTTTTATCGTCTGACTTTGTGAAACGTGAAGAAGCAGAAGTTCATTCGATGGCCTATCTAAATAAAGTAATAAAAAAAATTAAAGATGCCGATTAATTTTAAAATAAAGAGCTGATGAAAAGCTTTTGAAAGCGATTCATCAACTATTCATTGCACTGACTGTTGCAAAAACTATAATGGCGATACCAATGATGGCAAAGATAAGTGTCGTGAGAATTGTCCCTGTTGTCAGTTGTTTCTTAGAGTTTGAGAAAGAAGTTTCGTCAGCTTCATCCCGAACAGCCAAATATGAAAAAAACATTAAAGGTATTGCAACAATAGCACCGATTGTTTCTAAAATAAAGAGTGATGTAGGCATAGCCACTGGAGAGGTTGGGAAGATTTTAAAAAGGTCAAGTAAGTAGACCGCTTCATATCCAATCCCACAATAAAAACTCAACCAAAGAGCCCATTTCTTGTTTTTTAAGATAAAATAAATCCCTATGATACTTCCTAAACCAAGAAGTGTCAAAAAGGTATTGAATCCTCCTAGAACAAATGCAGGGTATTGGGAAAATTGTCTCGTTTCGATGGGGCCACCAGGAATCATTATTGATAAATTTACTAGAGAGATCAGCAACATAAAGGCAGCCATTTTTTTATTAATTTTCATAGTAAGTACCTCCTTTTTTTATGATTACACTATTATTATATATTTTTTTTGGAGAATTGATTGTAAAAAATCTGCATATATCAGCCAATTTAAGAAGAGATAATACATTGACATAAGAGCGGTTTTCATCTATACTAATCGCATAGTATGGATTGTTACTCTTTGAGGCATTACCTGTTTTTTTGTGGTATGTTTCAAAGTTTTTTTTATTTCTAATAATCAATCATGGGGGGAAGTCATGAAGGCTATTAAGAAAATCAATAACAATGTAGTCATATGTGAGGATGATAATAAAAAGGAGTTGGTTGCTTTTGGCAAAGGCTTGGGATTTCATAAGATACCCTATGAAATAACAGATTTGAGCTTGATCTCAATGACTTTTTATAAGATGGATCGAAGCTACTATAAGTTGTTAGAAGAAATTCCATCAGAAATCTTTGAGGTATCTGCGTTAATTGTAAAAAAAGCGCAAAGAACGCTAAATTGTAAATTGAACCCTAATTTATTGCCAGGACTTGCAGACCATATTAATTTTGCGTTAACTCGAATGAAGAAGTATAAAAAGATGAAAATGTTGTTTTCTTACGATATAGAGCAGTTGTATCCAAAAGAAACAGAGCTTGCAAGATATGCGGTGATGATGATTCTAAAAAAGCTATCTGTCCAGTTACCTGATAGCGAAATTACCAACATTGCAATGCACTTTGTCAATGCTGAAGAAGAAAATGTTACTGATTATTCGAATATGAATACAGATGAGATGATACAATATATTACCAATGAGATCGAAAATGTTTTTCAAGTTAAAATTGATCGAATGGGATTTAACTATAATAGATTTGTGATGCATTTAAGATATTATATGAAGCGACTTGAAGAAAAAAAGCAATTTGTGGATGATAATAAAGTACTGTTTAAAGCTGTGAAAGATGAAAGTCCAAAGATATATGAATGTGCAATGCATATAGCAGAGATTATTGATGAAAAGTTAGAAGCAACAATCACTGAGGATGAGATTTTATATTTGATGATACACATTAAACGCATTTTAAAAAATAATACATCGCTCTAGGATTGTTACTCATAATGGAGGCATAACCGAGGATAAACGTATCAAGATTTTACGTTTTTCTCGGTTTTTTTATTAAAACAACAAGATTTGAGCTGAAAGCAAGGCATAATCTAATGATTTGCTTGAAATATAAATATTGCTTAAAAAAAGTAGGGAGGAAGAAAATGACGAAGAGAGAGAAATACGAAGAACTCGCTGTAAAAGTATTAGAGTTAGTTGGCGGAAAGGATAATATCAGTTATTTTGGTCATTGCATGACGCGCCTTAGACTTGAGTTAAAGGATAGTAGCGTTGTTCAATTATCAGAAATACAAAAATTGCCAGGCGTTGTCGGGGCGCAGTGGTCAAATGAGCAATTACAAATTATTATCGGACAATCCGTTGGTGAAGTATACAGTGTTTTTGTTGAAAAGACTGGCCTTCAGGTTGAGAAAGCTGTTGATGAAAATCTAGATAAGAAAAAACGGAAATTTGGATTTGCAGCCATTATTGATGGCATTACGGGTAGTTTAATGCCTTTATTGCCAGCGATTATTGGTGCAGGTATGTTGAAAGTTGTCATTATTCTATGTGAATTGACTGGACTGCTAACACCTGATATGCCTACTCATGCGGTGCTCACTTTTGCATCAGATGCAGGGTTTTATTTTCTCCCTATATTTTTAGGTGCAACAGCTGCAAACAAGTTTAAAGCCAATATGGGGCTTGGAATGCTTATTGGCGCAATTATGATACATCCAACTATGGTAGCCAATGTAGCAGGCGGTATACCTATGAGCATCTTTGGTATTCCAGTATACGCTGCTAGCTATACAAGTACTATTTTCCCAACGATCATGGCGGTCTATGTCATGTCATATGTGGAAAAATTCTTTAGGAAAATAGCATTTGAGTCTATAAAGGCAATTGTAGTTCCGCTTGGAACCATATTGGTTATGTTACCATTAACTTTATGTCTGATAGGGCCTGCAGGTGCTTTCTTTGGAAATTATTTAGCGGCAGCAGTCATGTGGTTATACAATACAACTGGATTTTTTGGAGTAGCAGTATTATCGGCAATTTATCCACTTCTAGTACTTACAGGTATGCATGGTGCGTTGTTCCCATACATGTTCCAGTCATTAGTTACAATTGGTTATGAACCAATCGTTGCGACTGCAAATGTCTTATCCAATATTAATCAAGGTGCTGCATCAGCTGCTGTGGCAATAAAATGTAAGGATAAAGCGACAAAATCAACGGCGGCTTCCAGTGCGATAACAGCAGTTTTTGGCGGTGTGACGGAACCCGCTATGTTCGGTGTTAATATGAAATTAAAGAAACCTTTGTATGCGTCAATGTTTGGCAATTTCTGCTCAGCCGCTTTTGCAGGTTTAACGAAAGTATATATGTACACTTTAGGTGGCAGTGCAGGCCTTTTAGGTATTACAGGTTTTATAGGGCCAGAGAGTTCTAATTTTATATTTATGATAATCAGTATTATTTTAGGCATAATAATAACTTTTATAACGACGTTGATTCTTTATAAAGGTGAGAGTATATATCAATAATTAGGAGGAATGAAAATGAGTTTTCCAAAGGATTTTTTGTGGGGTGGAGCCACAGCAGCTAACCAGTTTGAAGGTGGCTGGAACGAAGATGGAAAAGGGGATAGTGTTTGTGATCATATAACGGCTGGGACTGTAAGTACACCGCGTCAATTTACAAAGGTGATTCAGAAGGATAACAATTATCCATCTCATGAAGCAATTGATTTCTATCACAGATATAAAGAAGACATTGCATTATTTGCCGAAATGGGCTTTAAAGTGTTTAGATTATCACTTAATTGGACGAGAATTTTTCCAAAAGGTGATGAGTTAGAACCTAGTCAAAAAGGATTAGATTTTTATAGATCTGTGTTTGAAGAATGTAAAAAATATGGTATTGAGCCGTTGGTGACAATTTCACATTATGAAATTCCATATGGGTTAATGAATCGATATGGGGGCTGGTTAAGTCGCGAATGTATTGACTTTTTCTTGCACTTTTGTGAGACAGTTTTCAAAGAATATAAAGATCTGGTAAAATACTGGCTGACTTTTAATGAAATAAACTGCATGATCATGGGGGTTGGCGATATCTTATCGGGAGGCATTCCAAGTGAAGATGGGCCTTTGATGGACTTTAATGCCATTGCGACAAAAGATCAGAATCAGAAAAGATTTCAAGCAACTCATCATCAGTTTGTTGCCAGTGCAAAAGCAGTTATTCTAGGCCATGAAATTAATCCAGCATTTAAAATTGGTTGTATGGTTGCTGGAGGTGCAGTTTATCCTTATACTTGTAATCCTGACGATGTTGTGTTGGCACAAAAGGAAATGAGAATGAATTACTTCTGTGGAGATGTTCAGGTAAGGGGCAGTTATCCTTATTATGCAAAGCGTATGTTTGAAGAAATGGGAATTTCAATTGAGATAAAAGAAGATGATTTAGAAATTCTTAAGCAGGGTACTGTTGATTTCTACAGTCTTAGTTACTATATGAGTACTTGTACCACTGTGGATGAAGAGGCCAAAAAAGCTTCCGGTAATGTCGTTATGGGTGTAAAAAATCCATATCTAAAAGCAAGTGATTGGGGATGGCAAATTGACCCGAAAGGTCTTCGTTACCTACTCAATGAACTGTATGGTCGATATCAGATTCCAATGATGGTCGTTGAAAATGGCCTAGGGGCTATTGATGTGGTGGAAGAGGGCAACAAAATTCATGACTTTTATCGAATAGATTACCTCAGAGAACACATCAAACAGATGGAAGAAGCGATTAAAGATGGTGTGGATTTAATGGGTTTTACACCATGGGGATGTATTGATTTAGTTAGTATTTCAACTGGAGAAATGAAGAAAAGATATGGCTTTATCTATGTTGACAAGGACAATGAAGGCAAAGGAAGCCTTGACAGATGGCGTAAAGATTCTTTTTACTGGTACAAAAAGGTAATAGCATCTAATGGGGAAGATCTTGAATAGACTAAAGTGATTTTCTCATTGGCTATGGCAATATTAAAATGCAGCTAAGTTCTGAAAAGAATGGCTGCATTTTTATTAAGACAACAAGATTTGAGCTGAAAGCTGGCTCAAATGTTGTTTTGAATTTTAGTCAGGGGTTTGAGTTGCTATAGAAATATAGGATAATAAATGCTACTATGAGTATGATAAATAAAATTTAAGGAGCAGTAGCGTATGAATATGGATAAGGAAATCAGGAGCAAGAAAAAACTTGTATGCCTTCATTTATTTCCCGGAATTGTGTTAAGTATAATGTACATATTTTTTTCGAAGGTGGGTATTTTAGCAGGATACCCTAAGGTGGTTGTACTCGGATTTTCTGTGATTTTCTCAACAATTCCTCTAGAACTTGGGTATTTATTTTATGTTGCAAAGAAGGAAGAAGGCACTTTAAATATATTTCAAATACTTGGTTTAAAAGGTAAGTTGAAAATCAAAGCATTGATACTCTACGTTCTTTTGTTGATTATAGTTGGCATGATATTTTTAATGGCTTTAAAGCCACTTTCAAATTATATCTTAGAAACTGTATTTTATTGGATTCCAGATTGGTATAATTTTGTTCAAGATTTGAGTCTATTTAATAAATATTATATCATCATAGCCGTTTTAGTAAGTTTCTTCATCTTTACGCTTATAGGACCAATTGTTGAGGAACTTTACTTTAGAGGATTTTTACTAGCTCGAATGAAGTGGATGGGAAAATATAGCGTTCTTGTTAATGTAATATTATTTTCAATTTATCATTTTTATCAACCTTGGTTTGTTATTACAAGGATTGCTATGATGTTACCCTTATACTATTTTGTGTATAAAAAAGATTCGCTGAGATTAGGCATAATAGTACATTGCTTAGCTAACTTTGCAGATGTGGTATCATATATGGTACTATTGATATAATAGAAAATATATGGCTGACTAATGTGCCACCAATACATATTGGCATATCAGAATAATGTCACGGATGGCGTATAAATTGAGTTGTTAAAATTTAATATAGAACAGAAGGAGAGGATTATTATGGAAAGAATAGAATTACAGGACATGACAAAGTACAAATCACTATCGAGCATAAAATACGCCCCAGATGGCAAGAACATCGGCTTTATTCTTCATGAAATGGATGAAAAAAATAACAGATATCTTTCTAACATTCATATTTATAATTTAGAAAAAGACCAATCCTTTAAACTCACTTCAGGCAACAAAGCAAGCCATTTTATATTTAAAGATGAAAAAACGTTGCTTTTTTCAGCCATAAGAGATCAAGAAGATCAAGCAAGAAAAGAAAGTGGTGAAAAATTAACTTGTTACTATGAGATATCGCTAGAAGGTGGTGAAGCTCATAAAGTGTTTGAGATGAGTTTAGAAGTTTCGGAGATAGCGTTGATAGATGAAGAGTGCTATGTCGTGAAAGCATTGTATGATGATTATGCTCCTATTTTAGAAGGGCTTTCAGAGCATGAAAAAGAAAAAACATTAGAAAAAATAAAAGAAGATAAGGATTATGAAGTTCTAGATGAAATTCCTTTTTGGCAAAATGGAAAGGGTTACTCTAATAAAAAAAGAAATCGATTGTATGTTTTTAATAAAAAAACAAATACAGTAAAACCGATTACAGATGCCTATACAAATGTTGAAAACTTCAAATTAAAAGGAGATAAATCAAAAATCGTATTAATTGGAAATACCTTTAAAGATAAGATGGACCTTAGCTCAAAATTATGCGTATACAACGTAAAAGAAGATAGTCTTAAAGACTTGTCTACGAAAGAAATCTTCAGTTATACTTTTGCTGATTTTTTACAAGAGGATATTATCTTTGCAGGTTCTGAGATGAAAAAGTTTGGGATCAATGAAAATGATCTTATCTATATAATGGATGAAGAAGGTGCAGTTAAGGCATTGACAGATGACTCTTTAGATTATAGTCTTAGAAACTCTGTAGGGTCTGATACGAGATATGGAAGCTATAATAATACTAAAGTAGAAGGGGAATATCTTTACTTTATCACGACAGAATATGATAGTTCCTATGTAAACAGAATAGATCGTGCCGGAAATCGTGAAAGTGTTATTGTAGAAAAAGGTGCCGTAGATGGCTTTGATGTTTTTAAAGAGCAGATCGCCTTTATAGGGTTAAGAGGTAATAAGCTACAGGAACTTTATAAATTTGAGAAAAATAAAGCGTCTCAGTTGACTAAATTTAATCAATGGGTAGTGGAAACTAAAAAAATATCGACGCCTGAGAAATTAACTTTTGAAAGCGATAAGGGTATCATGATAGAAGGTTGGTTGATGAAACCAGTTGATTTTGATGAAAATAAGAAGTATCCAGGGATACTAAACATACATGGCGGCCCTAAAGCTGCATATGGATCTGTTTTCTTTCATGAGATGCAATATTGGGCAAATGAAGGTTACACAGTGTTTTTCTGTAATCCAAGAGGCAGTGATGGAAGAGGGAATGAATTTTCAGATATAAGAGGTAAATTTGGAGATATAGACTATAAGGACATAATGAAGTTCACAGATGTCATATTAGATCAATATGCTTTTATTGATAAAACTAGATTAGGTGTAACCGGGGGTTCTTACGGTGGCTATATGACCAATTGGATCATTGGACAAACGGATCGATTTAAAGCGGCGGCATCACAAAGAAGCATCTCTAACTGGATCTCGAAATTTAATACAACTGATATTGGGTATTATTTTGTTGCGGATCAACAAGCGGCAACACCTTGGACGGACATGCAAAAATTGTGGGATCAATCACCACTTAAATTTGCTGATAAAGTGAAAACGCCTACTTTATTTATACACTCGGAAGAAGATTATAGATGCTGGATGGCAGAAGGTTTACAGATGTTTACGGCACTAAAATACCATGGTGTAGAGTCCAGATTCTGCTTGTTTAGAGAAGAAAATCATGAACTCAGTAGGTCCGGCAAACCAAAGCATCGAATCAGAAGAATTAAAGAAATAACAGAGTGGTTTGACCACTATTTAAAATAGCAAGTGACCTAATATAGAGCTTGTAATTTAATACAGCGTGGAAAGGTCTGAAATTTAAACCTTTAGGGTTTAACCATACAAGTAACTAGAAACAATCCTGTCTATAATGTGTTTATAGATAGGGTTGTTTTTTAAAAAAATAATAATGATGAACAGGGAGGTATTAAAATGACTGGGGAAATAGCCATTAAAAAGATTGAAGAAAAGAAGACACTACTAGCAGATTTAGCCCAAAAGATTTGGGAAAATCCAGAAATTGCTTACACAGAGGTAAAAGCCTCTAAGTGGACTGCTGATTTTCTGGAAACCGAGGGGTTTGAAGTAACGCGTCAGTATGCGGGTGTTCCAACTGCAATTAAAGCAACTTGGGGAAGTGGTAAACCTGTAATCGGATTTTTAGGTGAATATGATGCTCTACCAGGTATGAGCCAAAAAATTTCAGCGATTAAAGACCCAGTAGTTGCTGATGCACCCGGTCAAGGTTGTGGTCATAATCTTCTTGGCGTTGCACATGTTGGTGCTGTTATAGGGATGAAGCAGGAAATGGAAGAAAAAAATCTTGAGGGAACGATCATCTATTATGGGTGTCCAGCAGAGGAAGTTCTCACTGGAAAAGGCTTTATGGCTCGAGGTGGTGCCTTTAAAGAACTGGATATTTCGATAGCCTGGCATCCATCTTCAAAAAATAGCGTAACAACCGGTGTGAGTACAGGTCTCAATAGTGTCAAATTTCATTTCAAGGGCAAAACGGCCCATGCTGGTGGAGACCCACATAATGGGCGCAGTGCTTTGGATGCGCTTGAATTGATGAATGTTGGTGCACAATACTTGAGAGAACATGTTACAGATGATGTTCGTATTCACTATATTACTTTAGAAGGTGGGGTTGCTCCCAATATTGTCCCTGACAAAGCGTCGTCTTGGTATTTTGTGAGAGCATTGTCAAGAGAAGGGGTTGTTGAGACCTACAATAGATTGATTAAGGTCGCAAAGGGTGCGGCTACAATGACTGAAACTGAAGTGGAAATAGAATTCTTAGGCGGATGCTATAATACATTGCAAAACAAAGTTCTTGTGAATTTGATCTATGAGACTATGCAAGAAGTGCATGTTCCAAAGTGGACCGAAGAGGAACTTAAGTTTGCCGAGGCATTAAACCATTTAAGTGCCAATTATGATAAATTAGTAGAATCGGGTGAGATTTCTGAAGGGATGCACATTTACAATGAGAATGGTTCAATTGTAGAAGAGAATAGCTATGGCTCCACGGATGTGGGTGACGTTCAGCACATCGCTCCTGGCGTTATGTTTCATACGGTTGCTTACAATGTAGGCGCAGCAGGTCACAGCTGGCAAATAACAGCAGGTTCAGGCAGTTCGATAGGCGCAAAGGGGATGCTCTTTGCAGCTAAAATTATGGCAGCTGCTGGCATAAAAGCTTTAGAAAATCCAAGTATTATTGAAGAGGCAAAGGCAGAATTTGATGAAGTTATGAATGGCAGAACTTATAAATGTCCGATCACTGATGATATAGCTGTACCACATCCAGAAATCGGATCTCTATAGGATGGCTGATGACTCAAAAGGAGGGGGTATTATGAAGATGGAAAAGGAACAACTTAAAAAGATCGCAATTGAAGCGATTGACAAGAGAAGATCAGAAATTTTAAGTATAGGGGATTCAATTTACAATGAACCCGAACTTGGGTATAAGGAATTTAAAACAGCAGAAAAAGTGAAGCAGGTCTTTGAAGCAATGGGCATACCTTATGAAGATAAGATTGGTATAACGGGCTTAAAAGGACTTATTAGAGGCAAAAAATCTAAGTATAACGTAGCTGTTATGGGCGAATTGGATTCAGTAATATCACCCAAACATCCAGATAGTGATCCTATAACTGGCGCTGCACATTGTTGTGGCCATAATTGTATGATTGCTGGGATAATTGGGGTTGTCTATGCACTAAAAGATACTGATATAATGGAAAACCTCTCAGGAGATGTCAGCATCATGGCAATTCCAGCAGAAGAATTTGTTGAAATAGGGTATAGAAATGAATTGATTAAGAAGGGCGAGATTAGTTTCTTAGGCGGTAAACAAGAATTTATTAAGCTAGGTGCGTTTGATGATGTGGATATAGCCATCATGCAACATACTTTTTCCAGTGAAAATGAAGGCAATGACAAGATTAAAGCAGAAGCCGCTTATCCTGCAAATGGCTTTATAGGACAAGAAATTCAATTTATAGGTAGAGAAGCTCATGCGGGCAGTGCGCCACATGCAGGCGTAAATGCGCTAAATGCAGCAACGATTGCAATAACAGCTATTAATGCTCAAAGAGAAACCTTTAGAGAAAAAGATTATATCAGGGTTCACCCGATTATATCGAAAGGTGGGGACCTTGTAAATGTTATTCCTGCGGATGTTCGGTTAGAAAATTATGTTAGGGGTTCAAATGTAGAAGCGATCTTAAAGGCTACTGAAAGAGTAACCAGATCGTGGCATGCAGGTGCTGATGCAATGGGTGCAGAATGTATTGTCAATTCATTACCTGGTTATTTACCCATTAAACCAAATGAAGATTTACAAGAGATTATGTATCAAAATTTGAAACGATTACTAGGCGAAGAAAATGTACGAAAGTATGGCGAGCACAGTTGTGGGAGTTCGGATGTGGGCGATGTCGCTAGTATTATTCCTACAGTGCATGCCAGGGTTGGAGGTGCTTTAGGCAATTTTCATTCAGATGATTATCGCCTTGTGGATAAAGACTTGGCTTATCTAGGTGCCGCTAAGGCTTTGACTTTAAGCATTATTGATCTTTTATACGATGAGGCAGAAGAAGCTGAAAGCGTCATTAAAGCCTTTGAACCAGTATATACCAAGTCATCCTATTTAGAAGAATGGGGATGTGTAGGCGACAAATTTAAATAATATAAAGTACGTTTTTAAGATGAAAAGAAGCACATTTATTAAGTTGTTTTTATAGGATTATTATGTAGAATCTAATATTTTTTTTAAAATTCATAAAAAAAATGTAAAAGGTTCTAGGCCTTGAAATATGGGGGATTAGGCTTTTAAGGTGACAGATACAATATTACGTGCCCCAAAAGAATTGGTTGACCTCAAGATATTACGAATATATAATTAATTAATTACAGGAATGTATTAATTAAAAGAATCAAAAAAATGAAAGAGGTGGGAGAATGTTTAAAATTAAGAAAGTAATGTTTATTATGCTCGTTATCTTAGCGTTAGCAGTGTCTGTTATTGGATGCTCTAATTCTGGAAAGGTAGAATCTGCTAATGCTGATTCCTCTAATGGTGCCAGTGGGGAAGCACCATCTGATAATGTTAAATCAGGACCTGCGATAGATAAAGATACAGTTGTAATTGCGACTGCTGATGAAACGCCTTCTTTATCTGCAACTGGGCACAATGCTGTTGCTGGGGATTATGTAAATCAATTAATGTATAACGGTTTGTTTCGTCTAGATGATAATTTAAATCCTGTTCCTGATCTTGTAAAAGATTATACCATTGAAGCAGATGAAAATGGCGAAAAAAGTATATGGGTTATGACACTTAAAGAAGGCGTTAAATTCCATGATGGTAGCACTCTTACGTCAGATGATGTAGTCGCTTCAATATTGGATGCTCAAACTAAGCCTGAAGTAAGAACTTATACAAGTTCTGTAGTGAAGATTGAAAAAGTGGATGATTTAACTTTCAAAATATATACAGATGGTGCGTCTTCTGCTTTACTATATGATTTAAGTCATCATGGTAACATGATCAGACCAAAAGCATTGATAGATGCTGGGAATGATTTTAATGCGAATCCAATAGGTACTGGTGCTTATAAATTTGTAGAGTGGACAAGAGGGGAACAACTTAAATTTACGGCAAATGAAGATTATTTTGATCCTGAACGTGCACCTAAAATCAAAAACATAATATGGAAAATAATACCGGAAGGTTCTTCGCGTACAATCGCATTAGAATCTGGTGAGATTGATTATATTATTGAATTGGATTCAACATCTTTAGACAGTCTTAAAGCAAATCCAGATGTATCTGTTTTAGAAGTGCCAAGTGTTTCTCATAACTGGCTTACTGTCAATAATGAAAAAGTGCCTTTTGATAATGTGGATGTAAGAAAAGCACTTTGTAGTGCAATCAATAGAGATGACGTTATAACGGTAGCTTTAAACGGTGCTGGTATTCCGGCTGGTGGACAAACACCTGAAGGTTTATTGGGATTCTCATCAGAGGGTTTTGATAACTATGATTTGGAAGCAGCTAAAGCGCATCTTGCAGCTTGGGGTGGAGATCCTTCGACCATCAAATTAGATATCATTTGTTCAAATGACACTAAGAGAAGAGCTGGAGAGGTTATCCAAGCAAATCTAAAAGAACTTGGTATTGAAGCTACTTTGAGTTCAATGGACTTGGCAACTTATCTTTCAGAAACAGCAGCAGGTAATTTCACTGGATTTATAGGTGGGTATACGACTAATGATATGGTTAGTTTCCTAAAAGGTGTATATCTTTCGGATAATATAAACGCATCTAATAAAACCAGAACAAATAATCCTGAAATTGATGAATTGATAAAAAAAGCTTCCCAAACTGTAGATCAAGAAGAACGTCGAGTGATCCTTGAAGAAGCTTCTAAAATATTGAATAAAGAAGCTTATCAGATGCCTTTATATCAAAACTATATCATAAGTGCACATAAAGCTAACTTAGAAAATACGTTTATAACTGCTGGTGGATCTTTTAGAGTTCAAGAATGGAGTTGGAAATAGTCTTTTAAAGTATTATAGTCTTATATGCTATTTCATCAATTGATATTGATGAAATAGCATTTTCTTTAGAAAAATTTTTAGCAATTGAGGAGGGAATATGTGGAAGTACATATTTAGACGTTTTATCTCTCTTATCCCCGTTATTATCGGAGTTACTTTTATCGTATTTTTAATAATGAATATGGCACCTGGAGATCCTGTTAAATCAATCCTCGGAGAACAGGCAAGTGCTGAAGCCATAGAGGAATTAAGAGAAGAATTGGGTTTAAATGATAATGTGTTAGTTCAATATAAAAATTACTTTTTCGGTCTTTTAAGGGGTGATATGGGAACATCTTATAAAAGTAAAGTTGGCGTAGCAGAAGAAATTGGGGCAAGGCTACCTACTACAGCAAAGTTAGCGGTAATCGCAATTTTAATTGCCATTGTACTCTCAATCCCTTTAGGTATTTTTGCAGCTGTTAAACAAAATACTTGGATTGATAGTTTGACGATGTTTATCGCATTATTAGGGGTTTCAATTCCGGTCTTTTGGCTCGGACTCATGTTGCTCTTATTCTTTTCTCTTAAGTTAGGATGGTTTCCTGTTTCTGGCGCATCCAGTTGGAAATCCTTCGTTCTACCTGGCATTACTTTGGGATTCTTAAGTATGGCTTCAATCGCAAGGGTTACAAGGTCTTCAATGCTTGAAGTTATTCGTCAGGACTATATTAGAACTGCAAGAAGTAAAGGGGTTCCATACAAAAAAATTATCACAAGGCATGCTCTTAGAAATGCACTAATACCAACAATTACAGTTGCAGGACTACAAATTGGTACGCTTTTAGGAGGGTCTGTTCTCACAGAAACTGTTTTTGGACTTCCTGGTATTGGCAGATTGATGATACAGTCCATACAAGGTCGGGATATTCCTATGGTTTTAGGGTGCATCATTGTATTTACGGTAGCGTTTTCAATTGTTAACTTAATCGTCGATATTATATATGCATTTGTCGACCCACGGATTAAAAATCAATATTCTTAAAGGAGGACATAATGATCGACAATAAAAAAACTTTTGATGCCTTAAAGATTAAAAAGAAGTACAAAAAGCAAAATCAGTTAAAAGAAATATGGCATAGACTTAAAAAGAATAAAACTTCTGTATTAGGGTTGTTAATTATCGGGTTCATCATAATTCTTTCAATCCTTTCAGGGTTTATATATGACTATGATGAAGATATTATTAGCCAAAATATAAGTGAAAGATTACAGAGTCCTTCAATGGAGCATCCTTTTGGAACAGATGAAATGGGCAGAGATATTATGGCTAGAATTATATATGGCTCTCGAACCTCTTTATCCATTGGGTTTATAACAGTAGCGATTTCTCTCGTTGTGGGTGGCATATTGGGTTCGGTCTCAGGCTTTTATGGTGGCTATACAGATAACCTTATTATGAGGGCTATGGATATTTTCCTGGCGATTCCCGGAACCTTATTTGCGATAACCATCGTTGCAGCTCTTGGGACGAGTACTCTGAATCTAATGATCGCGCTTTCTATATCTAATGTGCCTAGATTTGCAAGAATTGTTCGTAGCTCAGTAATGACTGTTAGAGATGTGGAATTTGTAGAAGCTGCTAGAGCTATTGGAGCCAATAATTTTAGAATAATCACGCAACATGTCATTCCCAACAGTTTAGCACCAGTAATCGTTCAGACGACGCTTAGTGTGGCAACTATTATACTAACAATAGCTGGACTTAGCTTTTTAGGCCTCGGTGTTTCAGCACCGCAACCTGAATGGGGGGCTATGTTGTCTAGTGCTAGAACGTATATGAGAGAGTATAGTTATATGACTCTATTTCCAGGATTAGCTATAATGATAACAATCTTGTCTTTGAATCTTTTGGGTGATGGCCTAAGAGATGCTTTAGACCCGAGACTGAAATAAGGGGGGACATCATGGATAAAAATAACGAACTCATATTAAAGATAGAGGATTTAAAAGTTGAATATAGAACTGAAGATGGTGTGGTTAATGCTGTAAATGGCTTAGATTTAGAAATTGAAAAAGGGAAGACACATGGTCTCGTTGGAGAAACTGGAGCCGGTAAAACGACGACTGCTCTTTCTATATTAGATTTGATACAATCACCCCCAGGTGTCATCGTAAACGGAACGATTGAGTTAGAAGGTAAGAATATAAGAGGTTTAAAGGACAAGGAAATGGAAAAAATCAGAGGGAATAATGTTTCCATGATATTTCAAGATCCAATGACCTCATTAAACCCAGTAATGACTATAGAAGATCAAATTGCAGAAGTGATTGAATACCATGAACCTGGTGGCTACAAAGAGGCGATTAAAAAGACTCATGAAATGCTTACCTTGGTTGGTTTGCCTCCTAAAAGAGGTAAAGAATATCCTCACCAATTTTCAGGGGGGATGAAACAAAGAGTTGTAATCGCAATGGCGCTTGCTTGTAGACCAAAACTGTTAATAGCGGATGAACCGACGACTGCTCTTGATGTGACGATACAGGCTCAAGTCCTTACTTTAATGAAGAACCTTAAAAATCAATATGATACGTCTATGCTTATGATTACTCACGATTTGGGGATTATTGCAGAAATTTGTGACAAGGTTTCTGTTGTTTATGCGGGTCGAATCATTGAGCATGGCAATTTGGAAGATATCTTTGATCATACAAGACATCCATATACTGAGGGCCTTTTCAACTCACTTCCGAATTTACAGGATAGGAAGGCAAAACTAAAGCCGATTAAAGGTTTGATGCCAGATCCTACAGATCTTCCGTCAGGATGCCCTTTTCATCCAAGATGTGATTATGTAATGGATATATGCTTAAAAGAATATCCTAAAAAAGCATGTAGAAATGATCAACATTTTGTTGAATGTCATCTTTATAACGATGACAACATAAAGGAAGGAGGCATGATCAAACGTGGATAAGCCATTAATTCAAGTAAAGGGTTTAAAGAAATATTTTAAGACGCCTCATGGTATGCTTCATGCCGTTGATGATATTAATTTTGAGATTCATAAAGGCAAAACATTAGGACTTGTCGGTGAATCAGGATGTGGAAAATCGACGACAGGTCGTACGATTTTGAGACTTTTAGAGCCAACAGACGGCAGTATATTTTTTGAAGGTGAAGATGTAGCGAGCTTTAGTAGAGCTAAAATGGAAGAAAAAAGAAAAGATTTGCAGATTATTTTTCAAGATCCCTTTTCTTCTTTAAATCCTAGAAAAACAGTCAGTCAAACGATAATGGAACCTATGATCATTCACAAGTTATACAAGACGAAGGCTGAAATGATGGAAAAGGTTCTTGAAATAATGGAGATTGTTGGATTAGCAGAACGTTTAGTCAATACGTACCCTCATGAATTAGATGGCGGTAGAAGACAACGTATAGGTGTAGCTAGGGCACTTTCATTGAATCCTAAGTTCATCGTATGTGATGAACCCGTATCAGCACTTGATGTTTCCATTCAAGCGCAGATACTCAATTTGATGAAAGAGTTGCAGCAGGAACTAGGTTTAACCTATCTATTCATAACCCATGATTTATCTGTAGTGAATCATTTTTCAGATGATATTGCCGTTATGTACTTGGGTAAAATCGTTGAAAAGGCTTCGTCAGAAGAGCTGTTTAATAGTCCTCTACATCCTTATACGAGAGCTTTATTATCAGCGATACCGATTCCTGACATTCACTACAAACCGAATCGAATAATTCTAAAGGGAGAGATTACATCTCCGATAGAACCTAAAAAAGTCTGTAGATTTGCGAATAGATGTGAATATGCAACTGAAAAGTGCCGTTCTGAAGAACCTGAACTCATTGAAGTCTCTCCAGGACATCATGTTGCTTGTTGGTTGGAAGTGATAGAAAAAAACGCTTAAAAATAAATTTTAAAACTTAAAAATTTCAACTTTAAATTAAGATGTATTCCATTAAAATATGGGTGTAGAAAATTTCTACACCCATATTTTTTTATAATAAAAATTTATTGTGGATGATCTTACAGACATTATGGGTTAATTAAAACGAACTTGATTAAAAATGGTGTTATATTATCAATAGTATTTTGAAATGATTTTTTTAATAATATTTTGAAAAAATTAAATTTGACTTTAATAAAGTTAAAGTATATAATAGTTTTATTAAAGTATTTCTTTTGGGAGGTCGTTATGAAAGCATTACCACGTTGGTTAATTGGGTTAGAAAATGAAGATCTAAACTTTATTAAGCAGTTCATTATGGCATCAGGATCACTTAAAGATATTGCCCAATATTATGATGTAACATATCCGACAATACGTTTGAGGCTAGATAAATTGATTCAAAAAATAAAGATTAATGATACTGATGATGAAAAACCATTTGTCACATTAGTTAAGCAGCTTGCAATTGAGGATAAAATGGATATTGAAACAGCTAAGTTATTAATTGAATCTTACAAGAGTGATATGGAGGTGAAGTAAAGTGGGTGGAGTTGGTCTGATAATACTTTTGTTTGCAGCAATATGCGGTATTCAAATTCTATTATCTTTAAGAAAAAGCATTTATCCAGGACTACTGATACCAGGTTTGAATGCGCTGATGGCCACGATTTTAGGGATGATGGGCACGGATTATTTCATGGGATATTTTATTTTTATCGTACTGCTGTTACCGATCATTATGTGGTTTGGGATTTACAAGGTGTGTAGAATGAGGGTAAAAGATAAAAATGAAAGGGATATGCGAAAGCTAAGGGTTAAAGATTTGTGAGGTGTAATATGAAAAAGAGAGTTGAACTGAATATTAAATTCTTGTTGATCGGCTTTATTTGTATGAGTGTTTTGGTTTTCGTCGGTGTGACAGTGAATCATAAACGCCTAGAAAGTTGGACTCCCGATATGAGCATCGTTGGCACATGGACAGGCACTGGAGAAACTAGACAATTTGGAGAACTGGAAAAAATTAAGGTGAAAATTAGGATAGACAAATCAGGGGCTGTTAAGGGTACGGTGGGAGAGGCCGCACTGGAAGAATGTGTTATTAAACTAAATAGAAATGATTTTGAAAGGTTCATAAATGTTAAGAACGATTATTCAATAGGGGAAGGTCATCTTGAGGGGGCTGTTACTTCCGAAGATAAGTTGACCTATAGAAATATCATGATGCCATTTAATATTGAAGAAGATACAATAGTGGGGACACTATTTCGCGTTGAAGGGCTGATGTATCCAGAGCCGTTATTACTGCATTTAGAACTGAAAAAACAAAAGAATATATCCCTTTTGGATGAAGTATATTTGCTTGCAAAGGGTATATATAAAGGATGGCTTAATTTTAATTGTCGAATTTATCAACAAGGCATATGATTATGAGGTTGAAAGACAATTCATTAAAAAGGAGTGTTTATATGGATTATACAAGTGTTATTATGAGTAGAAATGAAAATATTGGAATTATCACACTGAATAGACCTGAATTTAATAATACATTTAACGTTTCACTTGCAATTGAATTAAATAATGCACTTATTGAATTTGAAAATGATCATAGGATCAATGTCATTATTATCAATGCAAATGGGAAAAACTTTTGTACTGGGATAGATATCAATGCATTAGAAGGCAAAAGTAATATTGAGTATTTAGAATGGATTGGGTTAATGGAAAAAATGAATACAACCATTGCGAGTATGGGAAAACCTGTTATTGCATCTGTGCAGAAAATAGCCGTTGCAAACGGTATTGGACTTGTGGCGGCGTGTGATTTAGCCATTGCAGCGGAAAATGCTAAATTTGGTGCCACAGCTGTTAATGTAGGCTTATTTTGTATGGGACCAGCAGTACCATTATTAAAAAGTTTGGGCAGAAAAAGAACTTTGGAATTAATCATGATGGGAGACTTGATAGATGCTTTTGAAGCGGAGAGAATTGGTTTGATCAATAAAGTGGTTCCGACAGAAAGTTTAGAAGAAGAAACGCTAAATTATGCCAGAAAACTCGCCTGTAAAAGTCCTTTAGCACTTCAACTTGGTAAAAAATCATTTTATAAAATGGAAGATTTGGATTTTAAAAAGGCGTTGGATTTAACGAATAATCATTTTGCAACTCTTTGTACAACAGAAGACGCACATGAAGGTGTAGAAGCCTTTTTAAATAAAAGAGAACCTGTTTGGAAAAATAAATAATGTAAGTAGTTCTATTCCTTTATCCTATATCCGTTAGAGAAGGTACAGCTTCTAGAGGGCTCGGATATGTTGATATTGATTATTGAAAGTAGCATATATGAACTTTAAGTGAGTTATCAATCAAGACTGAATGATTGATAACTCATTTATTATTTGATCCCAGTTTTTCTGGCGCTGGCTCCATTTTTCAGACCTGCTATTGAGATTACTCTTTTTCAACAAAATATTCAATCTCAAAGTAATCAAAATCAATCTCCTCAATAAAATGTTGGGCTTTAAACCTCGTTTTATTGACTTGGTTCATTTCCAATGTGTTATCTTGCATCCAAATTGGATTTGCAATATCAAAACGATTACATAAATCTTCGATGCCTATAGATAGCATTTTCTCAAAACCTAAATTTTCAGAATCCATCTCAAAAACATAATTTTGTATAACCGTATTTTGCTTTACTATTTGTCCCCAGAGTCTAAACATATCCATCTCCTTTAGATATAATATAGTTTATTTATGATAATAGATTAACATCATTAGTTTTCTATTTTATTGTGACCTTATCAGTGTAACAGGATACAGAAGATTTGTGTACAAAAAAATAAAAAACGAAACTTTTTGTCCAATTAATGCGTCTAATAGAGTAAGGCAACAATAAGGAGATAATCTGGAGTGATACAAAATTAGATTTAGAGGAGGTCATTTTGAAATATAATGTAATCAAAATAGGGGCTATTGCAATGCTTGTGTTTGTTTTGAGTAGCTGTGCCATAGATAATCCCCAAAAAAATATAAAAAGTACAGAAAAGGAAGGCGCCAATACGACCTCACAAGAAGATATCACCACTCAAGAAGATGTCACTGCTCAAGGTGAAACAATTGATAAAGAAGTATCACCAATCCAAAGTGGACGAATTGAGAATCTAGAAAACTTAGTACGAAGTGATGCTGATAGTGTTTTGGTGGCAGACTACGTAAGAGATAACATCAAGGAAGCTTCACCTGAAGAAGCTGATCAAATGGTTGAAATATTGCTTCAGATGCAAAAGCCACTAATTCAGCAAAGTCATGAAGGCATCTTATATGAACCTGAGTACATGGATGCTTTATACACCACAATGGGCGGGATTTTAAATCCTGATAAGATCAGCCAAATTGAAAATGAAACAGTACGCGCCTTTTATCAATCTGTAGTGGCCAGTGATTTAACAATGGTGAGATATGAAGAGACGCCTGTTTTGGTAACTGATTGGGTGAAAATAGGGGGGGATCAAGCCAGTTTCACAGAGCCATTTCAAATGGTGGTTGAATTTAATGATGATCAGAACTTATTCCGTGAAGAAAATGTTGAGGCTTTGGTTAATAGAATTTATGAAATGGAAGCAATGTTATTAAAAGCACCACGAGGCTTTGCAAAAGATGAATTGACAGAGCTGTATAAGACCTACGTGAGTAGAATGCTCATTGGACCAGAGGGGACCTATCTCTACAGGTTGGTAGATCCAGTGGATTCTTACTATCAAAAAATGACCGCTGCAATAGAAGGGCATGAGACAAGCGGCTTCGCAAAGATTGCTAAGGAAATGATGGCTGAAAAACCGAATACGAATAATCATTTGATGGCTATTGTAGACGCTTATAGAGCAAACAATCCGTATATTGAACACCGATTTAAAAAAAATGTTGCAGAAGAGGGTGACGTTAAGGTGACGACACTCATTTATGAAGGGATGGACGTATTTGTAACAGAGCGTATTAATGCGATACTTCAATCTGCATTAAAAGAACTTGTAAAATCGTCAGGCGTAACATCTAACTATCAAATAGATATGTATAAATCATATTTGTTTGGCGATTATGTGACGATTCAAATATACGATAATTATCTAACAGAGGATGGCGAATCACATTATACTGAAAAGACTGTAAATCTCGATCTAAAAAATGGCGTACTTTTGACTTTAGAGGCCTTGTTAAAATCGGATAAGGATAATGTACTGGATAAAGTTAATGCTGTATCAGATTCGAATTTCGAAAGTGTGCCTAATTTTTCGCTGATTGAGACAGGGTTATTATTGACAGCTTCAAAAGAAAGTTCACCTAATGCAGAGCATTCTGTGATTACAAAGGATCAACTCTTAAAAATAGAGCTCAAGTAAAGCCTATGTCAAAGGATACAATAGAAAAAGATGGCGCATTAGCCATCTTTTTATCTGCTCTTAGCATTTTTGTCAACCAGCGGTTGCACAGCTGTATTAGCCCCAGTTGTATGCAGAATATTAACTTCAGGACATTATCGGATTTGTTCCTTTACTTTGAGCATATGGTACATGAGATCATTATAGGGTGTTGGTATGCCATAGGTTTTACCAAGGCTTCTAATAACACCTGCAAACATATCTACTTCCGTCAATCTGCCTGCGTCAATATCTTGAAGCATAGAAGTCTTTGATTCTGGGACCAATGTATTTAAAATGTCTAGCCAAGCATTAAAGTCGGAGTCGGTGATTTCGACGCCTTTTTTAAGGGCAATCATGCGGACTTCCTCCATAATCAATCTCATGAGTTCATGACCATCAGGCGTATTTATGAAGTGATAATTTGCACCAAGAATTGCCGTAGGTTGATTGCCACAGACATTGATCATGAATTTCCACCACAGCTTTTTATACATATCTTTTGGACATTCAAATGGGACAGAAGCTTTTTTGAAAATTTCAGAAATCGTCTTGACACGATCCGTCATTTCACCAGATTTTTCACCAAATACAATTTTCCCCACAGAGCCATATTTTACATTGAGCCCAGTTCTTTGAGCATCAATACCAATGCACATGCTATAGAGCATTTTATCCATACCAAAGGTTTCACCGATGATTTCTTCGGAGTCAATGCCGTTTAATAAGGACATGATCACAGTGTGCTTTCCAACGTGATTTTTAACAGCATCTATGGCATCTTGTAAATCGTTGTATTTGACTGCAATCATAACGAGATCAGCAGGTTCTACCGCTGTCTTTTTGCTAGAATAGCTAAAATTTTGGATTTCATCGTTAATGATGAATGGGGTTGATTGATAACGTTTTAGCCTTTCGTCATCAAGTATGATATTGAGCTTCACTTCGGGACAGTTGTTGAGAAGCGCTGCATAGGAAGCACCTATTGCGCCTAGTCCAATTAAGGTTATTTTCATGTTGCCTCCTTTATAATTTTTATTTGGGAATAACGCTCTTAGCTTATTTCCATCTATTTTAACATTTATAAACTATTTTTTCTAATAAGATGTGTTTAATTTTATCATAGATATTGCTTTCCGTTATTAATTGTTATAGGCGTAAAAAATAGTAATGTAGAGATATTTGATAAAATAAAAAAGCCGTTAAAAATTTCATTTTTTTAACGACTTAATAATTTTTATGTCAATTATGGCTTACATTTTTGTTCTTTTGCATTCACTATATCTGTCTCCACTGCAAGAGGAGTAGCAATTCTAATGATAGCATTGAGCTGCGAATTCTAGCAGATATTGATTAAAGGCTTCATCATCCTCACGGTAGAGGGCATGCCCAGTATCAAAAATGTGCAGCGTGCAATTTGGAATGCTTGCTTTTTGGAATTCAGCGCCTTTTATCTTACTCCTTGGAACCATTGATACACACGGGACTGTAATTGTTCTCAATACATCCTTCAAGTCTTGGAAGAAAAAATTGCTATAGATGGCGCTACTGATCCATGGTGGCGTATGATTCATAGCGGCAGTCATTTCCTTGATGTCTTCTTCATGATCTTCTTGGTTCAAAAACCACTTATGAGCCATCTGAAAATTTTCTTCTTTAAAGTTGTCAATTCTACCCGACATTCTATTCCAGAGGCCTTCTATATTATAATTTCTAAATACATGAGCATTCCAGTCATCATTACCAGCTGGACAAGGGGATGTATCAATTAATCCCAAGCCTTTAAGGCGGCTGCTATCGTTGTATAGTTCCCAATATTTCAATACAACTGCGCCTCCTAAAGACCATCCAACCAATAATACATCTTCTAGATTTAGATACTCGATGAGTTCGCGGACGTCTTTCGCATAACGTTCAACAGAGTGACCATACAGCTCTTTTGTAGATAGACCATGGCCGCGGAAGTCCATGGTGATTACTTGATAGTTTTCTGCTAGTTTTGGAAAATTTTTATCCCATACTTTTGAAGATAGATAAGCGCCATGCAAAAGCAACATGGGTCTTCCTGCGCCACACACGTTATATGAAATGTGAACGTCATCACTTGTTTTAAAGAACATACTCATAAAATAGCTCCTTTATATTTGTTCAAAATAAGTTAAGTGCCCTCAGCATTACCTAAGGACACCGATATACAGGTTGATTTAATAGGGCAGATTGTGCAATATAATTGTAAAGAGCACCATGCCAATCAGAGCAAATGGATAAGTAGCTCCATATCCTGCAGCAGGATCATCACTACCAGATGCATCGATTGCTGCACCTAGACCTGGTGTTGATGTCATACCACCACAGATTGCGCCTGAAAGCATTATCCAATTGATTTTCATGACGTATCTGCCAATAAGGAATGCAACAAGCATACAAACAATAGAGACTATAAGTGAAATAATAACTAAGTTGAGTCCTGAACCTGTAATTGAGTTGACTACTTTGAGGCCATACTTTAAGCCTACACTACCTGCGAAGCTGGCAAGGGAAAGATTTCTAATAGCAGCGGTTACTTTAGGATCCATTCTAAAGTTGAGGGAGCCTATTTTACCAATATAACCAAGTGCAAGCGATCCAATAAGAACGCCTCCGGTTGCACCTAAACTGAAGTAGCCGAGAGGCCCCATATTTATTTTAAGCATACCAATTGTGTAGCCAGCAAAACATGCAAAAGCGAAAGCAACTAGATCAAAAGGACCTTCTTCGATTTCTTTTTTGGATGAAGAGGAGTGGAGTGATTTCATTTCCTCTGTGAATAGCCTTTTTTCTTCATCCATATTAATTTTAAAGATTTTGGGGAATAGTCCCATTGCAAGAATAACTATGATAATGCCAAAAGGATATGAGATTGCGTGACCTGCACCGGTACTTCCTGTTGCCATGGTTACAAAGTTCTTTTGTTGTTCTGCAGTAAGTTTTGGAGTGTTTTCAGGTGTCATTTGACCTGTTGGGTCTAGAATACGAAGAATTTTTTCTTTATTATGCGTATTTTCTGTCTCATAGGATGCAACCCATTTTTCAGCATGAACGCCTGAAGTTTCAATAGCGGCCGCAAAACCAGGAGAACTTGACAGTGCACCTGTATAAACCCCGGCTACTTCATATGGATTTCCATCTGGGTAAAGCAGTGTAACGGAGTAAGTCAAACCTGCCCCCAACAATGTAATAAGGATACCTAATATGGCAAACTTAGCACCATATTTTTTTATGACAATGCCAAGGTCTTTAGATGCAAGAAGACCAACTGATGCAACGAATAAAATTAGGAATAGAGTGTACATTGGTTTAGGCACCACGCCAGAACTTATCAAGCTACTTGTAGCTTTATATCCTGCATCGCCTTCTTGAACACCGTTAGCAAATTTTAGTACAAATGTACCGATAATAAGACCTGTAAATAATGGTCCAGATAGACCGAATTTAAATTTATAGAAATTGATTTTGCCAAACCACATACCTGTAAAAAGTGTGAGAAAAACGAGTACATATGGACTCATGATCCATCCGATTATATCAAATTTCATCCTTTTACCTCCATTTAATGGGTTGATAGTTTCTGATAACTTAGTAAAAATATTTATTCAGTTTCCTGACGTTGATGTTATTAATTGAGTTCACTCCTTTCACATTAAATAGATTTAAGCAGATTTTTGGTCATTTAGGGTAAAAATGACACACTTATTTATTTGGAAATCTGAATATACTTTTATAGTAGGGGATAAATCTTAAAGTAAAATCTGAGAGTTCTTAATTTTTTTTAAGATTTTAAAATTAGAATATTCAATTTACAAATGGATGTGCTTATTTATTTGTGATAACATAAAACAGATAGGACAGAAGCAGATCCTATAGAATTGATTTAAAGAGATAAAGCCTTTTGGGTTTAGTTAGACATAATATAAGTCTTTTAATGCAAAAGGTGGAAATATAAGGTCGAATAAGTTTTAATAGGGGTTAAAAAAAAGACGTGTTGCGGTGTTGGCACGATCTTCATAATTATGAGGTGTTCCATATGAACAAAATCAAGATTTTAGTTATTGAAGATGAAGGCTCTATCCGAAGATTGATCAAAAAAACTTTGGAAGCAGAAAAAATGATTGTAACAGATTGCGAATCGGGTTATCAAGCATTAGAGCATATTAAATTGGAAACGTTTGATATGGCAATTGTGGATTTAATGTTAGAGGATATGAATGGTTTAGATTTAATTCGTCAAATTCAGCAATTGGACAGGGCTATCTTAGTTATTATTCTCAGTGGGAAAAGCGAAGATAGTGATAAAATTATAGGACTGGGTATAGGTGCTGATGATTATATAACAAAACCGTTTAGTCCAAGCGTTTTATCTGCAAAGGTAAGAGCTCATATTAGAAGGCGCCAGAAATTGACGTCAAATTTTAAAGTGCTCAATAATCTGATAATTGGTCCTTTTAGGTTTGACTTGAATACTTTTCAATTTTTTAAAAATGGAGAGGAAATCATATTATCATCAAAAGAAATGATGATGGTCAAATTTTTTATGGAAAATCCAAATCAAGTCTTTTCAAAGGAACAAATTTATGTAAATATATGGAAAAATGAAATTGTTGATGAAAATGCTATTATGGTTTATATCAGTCACCTTCGCTCGAAGCTGGAAGATGATCCCAAAAACCCAATTTTCATTAAAACAGTTTGGGGCATTGGGTACATGTTCAAAACGGATAAAAAGACCAAGGGATCCGTTTCATAAGAACAAGATTCAGTAAGACTTATGGATAGGGTATATCCAGTAAATGAATTGATGCGAGATATAAGCAGTATACTTTACCTTATCTCGCATCTTTTTGGTTAGATTATATTTTATATTGAGGAAGATAGATATGAAACGCGCTACCAATCCCTTTCTCGCTATGAGCGCATATCTTTCCTTTATGTTTTGCGATAATGCCATATACAATATACAAGCCAAGGCCAGTACCTTGCCCAGCAGATTTCGTTGTAAAGAATGGATCAAAGATATGGTCAAGAGTTTGCTTATCCATTCCAAATCCAGTGTCAACTATAGATATTTTGATATATTTTTGTGCTTTTAATTCAAGCGTATCCAAGTTTGGTTCGTTGAGAGAATCGACGGTGCTCATATTTACGGTAAGGAGCCCACCTTTTTCTTCCATTGCATGAAATGCATTTGTACATAGATTCATCATAACTTGATTCAGTTGCATGTTGTTGCCGTAGATAAAGCCACAGTCTTCCGTAATATTCTTTACGATCGTACATGATGAGGGAAGTAGTGTTTTGGTTAATTTTAAGGAGCGATTTATCACATCATTGATTTGAAGGATTTCAAATTCGATATCTTTATCTTCTTTGCAACTGTAAGGCATTATTTGTTCTATTAATTTTTTAGCACTTAAAGCTGAATTGTATATTTCCCCCATATCCTCTTTTATTTCTTCAGGAACTCTATTGATTAATAGTTCAGTATAACCAAGAATAGGGGTTAGGATATTGTTGAATTCATGTGCGATGCCCCCTGTCATAATCCCAATTGTTTTTAACCGTCTTGAGTGCTGTAGGTCAGCATCTCTTTTTCTCAGTTCTTTTTGATAGTTGAGTTCTCGTATATACGATTCTTTGTCTTTTTTCATTTTAAGTAGAAAGAAAGTGAAAAATGAAAAAATGAATATGAGTATAATAGCAATACTGGTGATATAGGCAAGAAATTTAATAATTGGTTTTTTAACCTCATCATACGACATAACGACTGAGACAATCCAATTTAGCTGGTTTGCCGATACAAAAGCGTTTAGTTTTTTTACTTTTTCATCTTTTTCACTCCACCAGTACGAATGATATACATAGGTGCCTTCTTTTTTTAAAATTTGAAGTTGAACCAATGCTTCAACTTCAGTGATGTCATCACCTGGGTATAGATCCTTAATCCTTTGAGTGACTTGATAGCCAATGTACTCCACATCAGGATGCATAAGAACAACACCGTTCTTATCTTTTATGATAGCATAGCCTTTTTCTCCAATTTGAACAGGTGACACTAGAGTACTGTAGATTTTGTTCAGTTTTATTGCAACAACGACCATTGCTTGTAAATCATGATTTATGGTTACAGGTTGTATCAGATTTAGTAAAGGTTCTCCTGAGTTGTCCATGTATGCCGTTCCAATATAAGGCTTTCCTTCTTTTAGAACTGTGTCTATGTCATTTTTAATTAGGTTATACGCTTCTTTGTAGTTGCTAAAATCTGAAGCATTGGCGTATTTAGAAATAATCTCTCCGCCTTTGCTGATAACGAATATTGATTTAATTTCATCGTTTTGTGAATTGTAGAGCACTTTAATATCTTGTAGAATTTGCTCAGAATTTTTGATATTGTAAATGTCAGTTAAAGCGTTCTCAAATTGTGAATTATGGGCGAAAACATAGAGGTTACTCATTTTTCCATTCAAATAGATATCGATACTATGAGATATTGATTTTGCTATTGTCATCAGTTGTTGAAGCTGTTGATTCACAATTGTTTTTTCATAGTTGACATAACTTTCAAAGCTTATTTTGCATACAATACTAATACTTATTAAGAAAGAAAAAAATAAAATTGAGTTTAATTTTTTAGTCTTAAACATATAATGCCCCCATTTTAATTAACAGCCTTTTACACCAATTTTATATTTATTGTAGCATACAAAAGGGGAAAAAACTGTTTCTTTAAGCTTCTAGAGGGTATCTATTCTTAGGTACGATGTACTGAACTTAGCATTCGAGGAGGTCATATGCCAGATTTAGATTTGTCAAAATTCGAGAAAGTTGTAACCGTTCGAACAATTCAAAGAGAAGACTTTGAAGCTATTATCAATCTTCAAAAGTTATGTTTTCCAAATATGGAGCCGTGGACAATTCCAGAACTGGAAAGTCATTTAGATATTTTTCCTGAGGGTCAAATTTGTGTAGAGCTGGAAGGTGTTATTATAGGGTCTAGTTCAAGCTTGATTATTAATTTTGATGAATATAACGATCAGCACTCATGGGCTGAAATAACCGATAATGGTTATATAACAAATCATAATCCTGAGGGTCACAATCTATATGGTATCGAAGTGATGGTTCATCCTGATTATAGAAATATGAAAATTGGTAAGAGACTCTATCAAGCACGCCAAGAGCTTGCAGAGGCGTTAAATTTGAAAAGTATTGTTATTGGCGGGCGCATCCCTGGTTACGCTCAATATGCGGATGAAATGACACCCAGAGAGTATGTCAAGGAAGTCATTTCTCTGAATCTTTATGATCCAATTTTGACTTTCCAATTGAGTAGTGGTTTTGTTCTGAAACGGATCATCAAGAAGTACTTACCAGATGATCGTGCTTCTCTCCAATACGCCACACTTATGGAATGGAATAACATAGAATACCAGTCAAACAGTAAACATCACTTTAAAACCGCTTATCCTGTGCGAATCTGCGTCATTCAATATATGATGAAAAAAATTAATTCCTTTGAAGAATTTGCACATCAATGTGAGTACTATGTGGATGTGGCTTCTAACTATAAATCTGATTTTGTGGTTTTTCCTGAAATATTTACCACACAATTGTTATCGTTTATGGATCAAGATACCCCCAGTTTATCAGTTAGAAAATTGACAACCTTTACAGAGTCCTATATTGAAATTTTCACGCATTTTGCAGTGAGATACAACGTCAACATTATTGGAGGGTCACATTTTGTTGAAGAAGATGGTAAAATTTATAATATTTCATACCTATTTAGACGAGATGGTACTATAGAAAAGCAATATAAATTACACATTACGCCTAATGAACAGCAGTGGTGGGGGATTTCAACTGGGGATCAAATCAATGTGTTTGAAACAGATTGCGGTAAAATTGCGATCCTGATATGTTATGATATTGAGTTTCCTGAGCTCGCCCGGATTGTCACAGAAAAAGGGGCTAATATTATTTTTACACCATTTTGTACAGATGAGCGACAAGGCTATATGCGTGTGAGGTATTGTGCTCAGGCGAGAGCCGTTGAAAACCAAGTTTATACAGTGATTGCTGGTACTGTGGGCAATTTAACACATGTTGAAAATATGGATATTCAATACGCCCAGTCGGCTATTTTCACACCTTCAGACTTTTCTTTTCCAAGAGATGGGATTATGGCTGAATGTACCCCAAACCTTGAGATGGTTATAGTAGGCGATATAGATCTTGAATTATTGAAGCGTTCAAGAAAGTCGGGCACAGTGACCCTATTAAAAAACAGAAGACTTGATCTGTATGAAATAAAAGAACGCAATCTTAAGACCTGATAGGAGTGCATAGGCGTATTTTTACTTTGCTCTATATCGACGCATTTTTATCAGATTATTACATTTGCTAGAACAGAATTTTTTACTTTTGTTTTTACTATTGTCTATAAAATAATACTGACATTCATCATTAGAACATGTTTTTACATGTTCTATTCTATTTTCAGAGAAAAGGGAGACAAGGTCTTGGGCAATTTCACTAAGTAATTGGCTTTTATAATCAGATACACAAACCCAATCTGAAGCAATAGCGCCATTTGTATATGAAATTCTAGGCTGATAAACGGCTTTTGAAAGGTATGCATTCAGTTGTTCATATTGTGGTGCAGCAATTTCACCTGTGGACAATATTTCTAGAATCAATGTCCTAAGCGTGAGTAACTGTGCTATGAAGCTATCCTCTAGCTCTATTTCGTGTGAGGTATCCTCAATCATAAAATGCTTTATGAACCAACTTTCGTTGTAGAGGATCTCCTCTTGATTGTTATTTATGAACCAAATTGTATTGGCAAGATCAATAGATTTATTATTCAATCTTAGTAACCTCCTAAAAATAATATTGATAGTTACAGTGAGATGTGGTAAGCTTAAGTTGATTGTAACACTTTAAAACGGATTTTACTAGTTTCAAGGAGGGCAAAATGAAAATAAGACTTGCTGGAATACCATCTAATGTAGGGGCATTGAATACTGGAACTGAATTAGGACCAAAGTGCTTTAGAAATGCAAATTTAAGAGAACAACTTGAAAAGCACCATCAAGTTTTAGATTTAGGTGATTTAGATGTAGACAATGTGACGTTTAGACATAACATTGCACCTGTTAGAAATTGGCCTGCACCCAAAATACTATGGCATGAGATAATCAATCAAAATGAATGGTTTGATAATGATGATTTTACGTTGATCATAGGCGGTGGTTGCAGTGTATTTACAGGTGTGTTTATGAATTTCTATAATCACTATGGTGAGCGTGCAGAAATACTTTCAATAGATCATCATATTGATATGAAAATACCAAATCCAGAAGTCTGTATGGGGGCTACTGCCTATACATTGTGGTTTCTTGCTCATGAAAATAAATGGATACAAAAACCGAGCCAATTCAATAATACGAAGATAACCTCTATGGGGTTTGATAAAAACAATATTGATGATACTTTCCAAGTAGAAGGCATAAGAATGTTGGATAAAGAACTTATTTTAGATCAAGGGCCAGCAGAAGTGGCTAAGTCTTATTTTAGTGGACTTGATCAAAGTGCGAAAGTAATCATTCATCTTGACCTAGATGTTATTAATCAAACAGATCTAAGTAGTGTCTATATGCCAAGTCCTAAAGGAATGCCACTTGAGACAGTCAAACAGTTGATAAAAGCAGTTTGCAAAGATGAAAGAATTGTTGGTATGGTAGTGACCGAATTTTCTCCTAATGAAGAGACAGGGGCAATGGACGCTGAACTCATTGTCGATATGATCTCTTCTGCACTCGAAAATCGTTGAGAGTCCAAACGCCCACTGAATGCAATCCTAACAGATTGCACAAGGGTTACGAAGGTAGTTTTTTTACAAATTATAATTTTTATAAATTATAACTTGAAATTGATAAGGATGCATTGATTCAAATCAAGTTTTATAGCGGAGACTTATGAAATAAAAGGAAGACTTATGAAATAGTTAGATGATGGGGTGAAAATATAAATCTTTAAACGGTTTAGTTATCTTTTACGCACTTTATGAATAAGCCATGCAAGCCCACCGACAACCAAAATAATTACCGAAATAGGTAACACGATTAAAAAAAAGATGTAACTGTAAGATCTATTCCAATCGCCCTTTAATTCATCTAGAGCGGTGATTTTTTCTGCTGTATAAACAGTGAATATCAAATCGCTCTCTGGTAAATGATCAAATACAGCCTGATATGAAATTCGATTTGCAGTGGTTATTCTTTCAAGTGGCAAGCTACTCGAAAGGATATAGTTATAGGGTGATTCTAAATTGATTTTAAGTTCAAGGTTCTCAAAAGATTTCCAATAGGAGGCTGGGTTTAGAAAGTATTCAAAGGTATATGTTGGTTCAGTGCTATTGCTTCTATCAAAAGTACCTTTCATGGGATAGGTAACTGTTATTTCATGGGTTTGTTTGGGTTCAAAGGGGATCTCATAACTTAAAAGTACAATTCGATCTCGGTTTAAATACTGCGCCAATTCATCTAACATGATCGTGGACATATTATACATATCGTGTAGTTCATATAGAGCTTCATTAAGCATCCGTTCTTTTTCTGTTTGGGTGTATTCACTTTTTTCTTGTGCAAACAGTATTTTTTCGAGTTGAGTTTCCATATCTGAAATTGAAAGCGTTGTTTGCTTAACTTTTAAACTCTCTAATTGAGTATTTTGATCCACGATCTTATCGCTGGATCTATCCGTAACGGTGTATTCTAAATTCTTAAGGTCTCCTTTTGTTATATAGATCATTAGTGGATTGCGCGTTTTTGTATAAGTGCTAAACCAGCCACTAATTATAAATTTGCCATTATCATAGCCGTATCCATTTGCATTTTGTACGAGGATAAGGGAATCATTATCTGTAAGATTAAATTGAACTTCCACACTCATTTCATCAATAGACGTTTGAGGCATAAATTCATAACAGACTAAATCGGATGTTAAAAAAGGCGATTTCTCTGTGGTTTGATTGATTAATGTTTTAAAATCTGGCAAATTTTTAGGAGAATTTACATGATCCAGATAGGTCTTTTCAAGGGGAACAGAGTTACCATCGTTAGTGATGCTCACGGTGTCTTGAAGACGATTGATGGTGGAGATCAGCGGAAAAACCATATGTACATTTTGGGGTTTATCACTCGTATTTACCATAGAATATGAAGCATTAACTTTTGCGCCTTGTGTATACAATTCACTTGCCAAATCAAAGGTTAAAAGTTCATGATTAACACTGATTTCACTAGACTCATCTACAATCAATTCAGACCCTGGATATGCTTCTACGATGGTAGGACCGGAATTAGCGTATGACATCGTGTAAGTACTTATGAATATGTAAAGGAAGATACTCAGTGGAATTATTTTATAACGCTTGGCATTACATTTTTTCATTTCTAGCCTCCTTACAGTTAAAAAGATTCTAAGTTGAGTTAATTATATCAGAATGAATTAGAAATGATACGAGTTAAATAAATTTTGAGCATTTTCATAAAGAGATACTATTTTAATCATTAATTAGGTATGATAATAAAGAGGTAGAATCGTAATTATGCAGAATTTGATCGCCTTTTTAACTAAGTTGTGTTGGACTAAATCATATACGAATAGATGAGGATTGTGGTAAGGAGGCTTCTTTTGAAAAAAGCAGAAAGATTAAATGGTGTTATTTTTGCGCTTAAGGAGAGAGGTCGATTAACTGCAAAACAATTGGCAGATATCTTTGAAGTAAGTGAACGCACTATATACAGAGATATAGATGCGCTAAGTCAATTAAAGGTGCCCCTTATTTCTTATGAAGGGCTCAATGGTGGCTATGAAATTGATGACGCTTATTTTATACCCAGTATAAAATTAAGTGAAGATGAAGCCATGCTCCTGTTGATGGTTTTAAAACTGGGGAGAATTATTAATTTTCCAAATTACAAAAGTGATTATGAATTGTTAAGAAGTAAAATAGTTAACACCTTTAGTCCGAAAGAACGTCGTGATGCAGAGCAATTATTAGAGCGTGTTTCCTTTTATGTCTCAAATATAAATCCAGCTCATTATATAGAGGGGATTTTAAAAACAATTATGGATGCGATCACATCTAAAAAGCAGCTGGAGATTGTATACTATACACCTGTAACCGATCAAAGCGTTCAAAGAAAAATATCTGTCAAAGAGCTGTTTTTTGAAGAGGGTGCTTGGTATTTAACTGCATTTTGTCATTTGAGGAAAGCCAAAAGAGTTTTTAGGTTAGATCGAATAGTGGAAATCGCAGTACTTAAGGAGAATAATGTACATATGGATGAAGTGATTTCATCTACTTCTGATAAATATGTACCGCGTGCATATACACTTGAAATGACCAAAAGCTTGTATCGCGTATTAAAAGAGAATTATTATTTCAAAGAGGCTCAGATTTTGAGCGAGCATGATTGGATCAAATTGGAAGTCATTACTACACAAGAGCATGCCATTACCCATATCGTTTTAGAAAACCCAGAAGAAGTCACGGTGCTTGGTCCAAATGCGTATCTTACTAAAATTAATACGATCGTTAATCAACTTAAAAATAAATATAAACAATTTTAGAACCCTGACAGGTATGTGTCAGGGTTTGTTTGATATTATGAAGACTATAAAACATTAAAGGAGATGAAAATATGATTTATACAGTAAATGGACCTATTTATAAAGATCAGTTAGGCGTTACACTTGGACATGAGCATTTCAAATGGGAATATAACGAAGTATATGCGAATCAAATGTATTTTGATAAAAAATATGATGAGGCGGATATTAAAAAGTCTCATGATATGATATTACCTATACTTCAAGAGCTCTCTGAATTATCATGTGAAGCAGTTGTGGAAACATCACCACCAATTGGGGGACAGAATTTAAAATTACTAAAGCAGCTATCCGTGGATTCGAAGATGCACATCATCCCTTGTACTGGTCACAATGTGCCTGCACATATCTATGAAATGTTCAGAGATACTTTTATCTCTCAAATATCTAAAAGATGGACTAGAGATTTTGAAGAAGGTTTAGATACTATTGAGGGCACAATCATCAGACCTGGTTACATCAAGCTACTCTTGCAAAGAGGTGTGTTATCAGATCACGATAAAGCGTTGCTAGAAGCAGCTGTTATTACGAATAAAAAAACGGGATTGCCGATTCATTGTCATATTTTAGATTACAAGATGGTCTATGAGGTCATTGAACTCCTAGAAAATGTAGAGGCTGACTTTAGTAAATTTTTGTGGGCACACGCAGATCAAGAGGGACATAGTGAAACCATAAAACTGGCTTATGATAAAGGTATGTGGATTGGTTTTGATATGATTCAAGTGGGTACTTATGAACAAAAAGTAGAATACATTAAACAAGCTATAGAGGCTGGTCATGACGATCGAATACTACTGTCTCAAGACTATGAAATGTATGATGAATGGATCAATAATGGCACAAATCACAATTGTACGAGCTTTTTCAAACAGTTCATCCCCTATTGTGAGGCAAGGGGCGTTAGTAAATCTCAAATTTTGAGAATGATGACCCAAAACCCAGCTGAGTTTTACGATATATAAAGTAACTTATACACACTGGACACAGTTGTATTCATAATCTGAATCTGATATAATTCATGGACACGGCAGTATATTTAAGGAGGCAATACAATGAGCGAATGTATCTGTGGCAGTTGTAAGCATTTAAAAAGTATAATTGATGAAAGTGATCTTGATCAAAATGGGATTTCAGAAACTTGCGAGTTTGGATTTCCGTCTGAAGACTGTACAACCTGTGAATTAGAGGGATGCGATTTAACATGTGAACATTATGAAGAAGATCAGGAAGAAGCTAATTTTATGATTTCAAAGTGCTCAAAATGTGGTCAAGAAATTAAGCATATGACCAATAGCAGTGATGAGGGCGAAACATTTTGTGTGACATGTTATTTAAATAAGTAAAATCAAATGAATAATGCATTGGTTTTAGAGGTGGATTATAATGATCCACCTTTTACTATAAATGCTACTATAAATTCAAAATTAGATTGGATAATTTTTTTAAAAAATATATTAAGGAGGCGTTTATGCAGAAAAGCATAGAGGAAATGATTATTATGGTGGATGAAAATGATCGTGAATTAGGCCCCATTGAGAAAATGGAAGCGCACCATAAAGGTATACTTCATAGAGCTTTTTCTATATTAGTTTTCAATTCGAACAAGCAGTTGCTCTTGCAGAGAAGAAGTTTATCGAAATATCATACACCAGGACTTTGGACAAACACCTGTTGCAGTCATCCACGATTTGGGGAAGATTTAGAGCATGCAGTTCATAGACGATTACAAGAAGAAATGGGTTTTCAATGTGAGTTAAAGGAACTCTTTGAATTTTTATATAAGACCACCTTTGAAATGAATTTACATGAACACGAATTCGATCACGTTTTTGTGGGATTCTATGATGGTGAAGTGGTTGTAAATCCTGAAGAAGTATCAGAATATCAGTGGGTTGATATTAATACAATAAAGTTGGACATCGAAAGGTATCCTGAGAAGTATACTTATTGGTTTAAATATTTGTTTGCTTTATCAGAAGATAAGATTAGAGCTTTTATTGCATAAAGATATTAAAAATCTAAACAAGATATCTCTAATTTCACCGAATAGATGACCTTTCTGGATTAAGCCCTCTTCAAGAGGCATCTATTCAGCAGTATCATAAACAGTAGCTTTAACGTCAAATTTTGTGGACATTTTCTCTGCAAATGCGATTGAAGCTTCTTTTTTTATATCTTAAACAAGCATTTTTTCGATAGTTCTAATGCGTAATAAGGCTTCTACACGATTTCTATACAATCAATGACGACTTTCTTATGGAACTTTTTTATATTTTCATACGTCTAATCGTTAGAGGCGTACATTTACAAATAGTATTAATGAATTTTATTGAGAAGAGAAAGGTTGATAAAATGTTAAACATGAAAAAACGTAAAGGTTACAACAGATTACATATTTATTTCATGATGTTGATCGTATCTTTAATCACATTATCTGGATGCTCGGCATCTGTAGGTGGCGGCATAAGTAATGCGGGCTTAGCCAAGGCAGATGAACCTTATAAGGTTTTAAGTGGAGAAGCTATCCAAATAGATGATAGTGCACGAGAGAGTATTACAGCATCTAATAAAATGGGATTGGAATTAATACAGGCAATGGCTAAATTGAATCGCGAGAAAAATATGCTCTTTTCTCCAATCAGTTTATCATTTGCACTTGCCATGATTGAAAATGGTGCCGAAGGCGAAACAAAAGAAGGCATACTAAAAGCGATAGGTGAAGTGGAAGAGGGCATTAATGAACGGTATAATTTGCTCATGAATTATTTAAATGCTTTGAATAAGGATGAGTCCTCTGAAACACCAGGCATTAAGATGAAGGTGGCCAATTCACTATGGGTTAGAGAATCTTTAGATATTAAAAAAAAGTTTGTGAATACACTGAATTCTTTTTACAACGCACAAGTCTTTCGCAGTAATTTTGATGATAAAAAAACATTGGATCAGATGAATCAGTGGGTGGAAGAGCAAACCAACCATATGTTAAAAGAAACGATTGACGAGATTAACCCCGAGACTATTGCATATTTAATGAATACAGTCTATTTTAAGGGGACTTGGATCGATGCGTTTGAAGAATCAGCGACTCAGGCAGAAGCCTTTTTTAAATCAGAAACGGATGAGATTAACGTTGATATGATGCATAAAACAGACAATGCACCTTATTATGAAGATGAACTATGTCAGGTGACCAGCTTACCTTACTATGGGGATTGCAGTTTGGTTTTAGTTTTACCAAAAGGAGATTTAGACAACTTCCTAGGTGATTTGACATATGATGACTTTCAAAAGATCATTGATGTCGATAAAAATGAATGGCATAATTTGGCGCTAAGCCTTCCTAAGTTTGACTATGAAGTGAATAATCCTTTAAATGAATTACTTTCGGAAAGAGGTATGGCTAAATCTTTTTCTGAGAAGGATGCAGAATTCGGTAAGATGATTGAAATTGAAAATAACAACGTGTACATCAGTTCCATTTTTCAAAATGCAAGAATCATATTAGATGAGCAAGGCACAGAGGCTGCTGCTGTAACGGTAGTTGAGTTTAAGTGTGGATCAGCAATGCCAAGTGAGCCTGTTGCTTTTAATTGTGATAAGCCATTCCTGTATGTTATAAAAGACGATACGACTGGTGCGGTACTCTTTGTAGGGGTTGTTAGAGAACCCTCAAAGATAAAATAAGTAAAAAAGATCGGTTGTGACAGTTAAAATAATATCTGAGGTAAAGAAAAAATAGGGGTAGATACTTTATAAATGTATCTAGCCCTATTTTATATTAAGTTATATCTTATGATGGGTATTCTGATAACCAGTCAATCCAGTTCTCATATACATCTTTCTTGCTAATACCAAAACAGGCGTCATAATCATCTGTTTTAATCAGTTTAATAATCTGCTCATCTTCATAGGTCGCTAAAAGATACTCAATGTAATAATAAGAAAATAAATAGCCATTTGCATCAACAAAAGCATTTATTTGTTGAGATTGCATCTCTTTAAAAGTGGGAACAGGTGCATTAATTGCTTGCTTCTGACCCGAAAAATACACTGCCATACCTTCGTCTAGCCAAATGTCGGCAAACGCTTTGATTTTCCAAACTAAAGTATGAACGTATTCATGGCTGGCGATTTCGAGCATGTCTTCATAAGTATGATCTGCATTAGCATATTCTGGTGAAGTCATCAAGACATCTGCCTTTGAAGATGCGCCGGCACCCCATTCTGGTAAAATCCATGAAATGAACAGACCGTAACATTTTCTCTGAAAGGTATCAATATCTTTATAGACGATAACTTTACTTTTCGCTTTACTTTGAGAGTGAAAAAATTGATTGCTGACAATATAATTATGCTCAAGTGTATTTGTCATGTCGATCAAGGTAGTTTCTTTTAGACCATGATGATAAATAGCAAAATGGTCTGTTTCATAGAGCGCCATGCCTTTGACGCTATGATCGTGTCTTAAGCCAATAAAAGCGATGAGGGCTAAAATTGTTAAAACCAATAAAATTTTTTTGAATTTTGTATTCATGTAAATCTCCTATATCCTTATTTTTTTACATCAGTTGATATAGGTTATGATAACACTTAATTTTCAAGAGAATTTCAGCAAAATATCAAGATTTAATCAAGATTGCTCATAGTGATTTCAATTGTAAAATACTTTTGCTCTTGAAATGCTTTAATTTGCCAATTATGAAGGTCAATAATTTCTTTAACAATAAACAAGCCAAGTCCTGTACCCTCATCTGTTCTGGCGTGATTTCCCTTATAGAATTCATGAAATAATGTATCTAGGGGACCTTCTTCAAAGACTTCTATAGGTAGATTTTGAACTATAATTCGAGAATCTATAGTGGTTCTTACAACAATCGTTGAATTTTTGAAGCTGTACTTAATGGCATTTGATAAAAGATTTTCAAAGACTCGACTGATCAGAGTTACATCGCAGAGTTGATCCTTATTAATCATATTAAAATCGAATTCTATGGTGAGTTGTGCCTCTGATAGAGTAGGTAAATATCCTTCTGTCACTTGGCGCAAAAGTTCTTCAATCGAAATCGTGGTTAAAGTGAGTTCGTATTGAGAGTGTTTTAAACGCATCATATCGAAAAAATCGTGAATTAAGACCTTTAAGTATTGAGTTTTGTGTTCTATTTGGGATAAGTAGTATTTTAGTTCTTCGTCAGAGTCATATTTGTTATCTTTGATTAATTGCATATAGCCCATCATACTATTAAGTGGGGTTCTTAAATCATGAGAGATATTGAGCAAAAAAGAGTGTTCCCGTTCTTCACTTTTTTCAAGTAGAAGGGTAAATTCATTGATGGACTCTGCTACCTGTGTAAGTTCATTATTATATTTTACTGAAATTTTATGCTGATAGTGGCTGTCATAGATTTTTGAAAAACTTTGTTCGATTTCACCAATGTATTTCAGTCGGCCTCTGAGTAAGAGCATCACGCATACCAGAAAGCATATGATGAAAAAGGCAAACATAAATAATGGACTGTTGTCTTCACGTTTTGCATAAACAATGATGTAGCCATTATCACCATAAGAGAATGTATGTTGAAGACTGTAATTTTTTGAATTATGATTATAGACCACAAGTTTAGAAGCAGGGGCGAAAGTAAGTGGTTTAATACTAGTGGATTCATTTTCGATTGTGATCATACCATTATTCAGAAATGAAGTGGCGTCACCTGTGAATTGCGCCGTGTCTTTGATGATCAGCACAGGTCTGTTACTATGATATAGGTTGCCGTCAACATCTACAACAGCAATGGCGATGTCAAATAGAGTTCTGTGATCTGAAATATATGGAGACTCAAAAGCAACTTTTAAGTCGTCGTTTAAGCTCTCTTTTTCTGAATACAAATTTGTATGTTCTGAAAAAAAGCGCATAACATCTGGCAATAACTTTTGTTCGTACAATCCAAAGACTTCATCATCTGTGAGTTCATAATTTCCAAACCCGGATTGGCCAAATCTTTTCTCCACAACGCTAGTGAGGATACTTGGAATAACCAGGGCGATTAAAAAAGCCATTAAAAATTCTATATAGAGTTTTCGCCTATTTTTCTTTTTCGATTTTATAGCCAACCCCCCAAATCGTTTTTATATATTTTGACATTTTAATAGAGTCATTTAATTTTTCGCGAATATTACCAATATGGGTTAAAACACTTCTATCATTATCCATAAATTGTTCTTGCCATATGCGTTCGTATATTTCAGATACTGAAAAAACCCTACCACTATTGGATGCAAGAAGGTATAAAATTTCAAATTCTTTGGCGGTAAATGCAATGACATCGCCTTTGACATGAACAGTGTGCTCAAGAGGATCAATCATCAAATCGCCAATACGGATTACTGACTCATTTAAGGTTTCATGAACAGCGCTTCTCTTAAGAATGGCTTCTATTCTAAGTTTTAGTTCCATTAGATCAAAAGGCTTCACTATATAATCATCACAACCTAAAAGAAAGCCTTGTATTCTATCGGATGTGGTATCTTTCGCTGAAATGAATATAATAGGTGTCAAATGATTTTCTCTTATGATTTTTATAGTTTTCAGGCCATCTAATTTAGGCATCATAATATCAAGTAATATGAGATCATATTCGGCTTCACTAATCTTTTGAAGTGCCTCTTTGCCATTTTGAACAGAATCGACACTAAAGCCTTCTTTGGATAAGTAAAGGGTTAATATTTCCACTGTGGCGGTATCGTCATCCACTATAAGTATTTTTTGAGTCACAATAGTCTCCTTTTATTTATAAAATTAGGTTCTATGGGATTATTATAACGTAAAATAGCATAAGTTTATTCGGTTGTAAGACAAATTTAAGGGGTAATTTTTACTCAAGTATAAAATAAAAGAGACCTCTAAAATAAAGAAGATAAAAAAAGAAGTGTGTTTATTATAAATTTGGGCATGAAAATTTACTTGTTAAGTTATAGAATAATACAAAATAACTGAGTAAAGTGAGGCTGTAATGAAAAAATATGCATTTGGAATTGATATTGGCGGAACCACAATAAAGTGTGGTCTATTTGAAACTATAGGACAATTGATTGAAAAATGGGAAATCCCAACACGTAAAGAAAATAACGGTCAATATATTTTAGATGATATTACTGAGACAATTAAATTTAAGCTAGAGCGTAAGCAGATTGATATAAATGACGTTGCTGGTATTGGCGTCGGTGTTCCAGGACCTGTACTAAAAGATGGTACAGTTGTCAAATGCGTCAATTTGGGATGGTCTGTATTTAACGTTGTAGACGCTTTAGAAAGTAAAATACAGTTGCAGGTAAAAGTAGGGAATGATGCGAATGTTGCTGCACTTGGAGAAATGTGGAAGGGTGGTGGCAAGGGCTATCAGAACTTAGTCGTAGTTACACTTGGAACAGGTGTTGGTGGTGGCATCATCATGGATGGAAAAGTGGTTGGTGGTGCCGATGGCGCAGGTGGTGAAATAGGCCATATTAATATGAATGATAAAGAGACTGAGTTTTGTGGTTGTGGCAGACAGGGGTGTTTGGAACAGTATGCTTCAGCCACTGGTGTGGTCAGAATAGCTCGTGCTGAATTAACAAAGTATAGACTAGAGACTGTATTGAGAGATGATAAGCATTTAACGGCAGAGGTTGTTTTCAATGCTGCCAAAATGGGTGACGAACTTGCACTTCAGATTGTAGATCAAGTGGGAGAATATCTTGGAAAGGGTTTAGCACAAATTGCTTGCATTGTAAATCCAGAAGTATTCGTGATCAGCGGTGGGATGGCAAAAGCGGGTACTATTTTGTTAGAAATCATTCAAAAAAAATATGAAGTCCATGCATTTCATGCAATTAAGCATACGCCATTTTGTTTTGCAGAGCTTGAAAATGATGCTGGTATATATGGAAGTGTTCAAATGTTGCTAGATGATTTTAAGTAGTGAGAGTACCCATAATCTGTAAAGTTGCTTTTTTTAAATGAACACGATATCATAAATAAAAGATTTTAATTGGGAGGTGTTTGTGGTAAATAATAGCAACGAGTTTATAGTGGACTACAATTTCCAAATTGAAAAAAGAGAAGAAACACATTCTCAACAAAATATAGAATTAATTTATGTTCTTGAAGGCGAAATTGCATTACAAATTGAGAATGATACATTTGATATGAAAGCAGATGATATCGTCATTGTGAACGCTAATAAAGTACATTCTTATCAGGCTAAGGACGAAGTTTTGCTGGGATGCTTTCATATAGATTTTCAAAAGCTGAGCATTTTGCTGAATTCATCTCAGATCCTTTTTTGGTGTAATTCTACAATTGACAAAAATAGAGCTTATGATAACCTTCGAGAAACTATGAAACTCATTTTTAATCAATATTTTGAAGAGAGTGATCAAGGTAAAATTTATTTATCAAGCTTATATTATGAGTTGCTTCATGTAGTGGTGAGTAATTTTATGGTAAAAAGTGATGATCAGAGATTTAAAGATGAAAAAGATATAGAACAAGAACGTATTTTAGAGATTAACAATTATATTCATGCCAATTATAAACAACAGATCAGCTTAAATGATCTTTCAAAAAAATTGTATTTGTCAGTGCCATATCTTTCTAAATATATTAAAAGAAAATTCGGACGTAACTTTACAGAGTATATTAACAATATACGACTTTTTCATGCGATGGATGATTTGCTCTACACAGATAAGACCATTATTTATATCGCTATGGAAAATGGGTTTGCGAGTACTGCTGCATTTAATTCGACTTTTAAGAAAGTGCATAAGTTGACCCCATCGGAGTATCGTCTAAAATTGAAACCCCAAAAGATGCAAGAAAGGCAGATAGCAGTTCAAGAAAAAGAAGCACAAATTGCAAAAAAAATGAGTTCTTATATTGAGCTCAATTACACAAGTGCACCGGATCAAACACAATATATGGAGTCGAATCTGATCGTAAAAGCAAGTGAAAAGAAGCCGCTCAATAAGCCTTGGAATAAGATGATTAATATTGGTGAAGCAAGTGATCTACTTCGATCTGATATTCAAGACCATGTATTGATCTTAAAGGAGAAGTTAGGGTTTTGCTATATTCGCTTTTGGAATATCTATAGTGATGAGCTCTATTTAAATGAAAATAGTCATCAGGATAACTATAATTATGATAAACTGGACAAGATATTAGATTTTTTAGTAGATCATGAATTAATACCTTATATTGAACTCGGGTATAAGCCTCAAAAATTATATAGAAATATTAAAACCCCAATGATTATAAAAGAGTATCCTTCAAAATTTGACGATTATCAAAGCATGCAAAAATTTCTCACGAGTTTTGCGGCACACATTGCAAATCGCTATGGTATAGAAGAAATTGAAAAATGGTATTTTGAACAATGGAACGACGAACGCTGGACTATTGACAATGAAGATGCCGTCTTCTTTGAAGTTTTTGAGTATACCTATAAAGCTTTAAAAAAGATATCTGACAATATAAAAGTAGGTGGGCCAGGAATCGGGATTCAATATGGCAGAAAGAATCTAGCCGATTTATTGACATTTTGGGGCAAAAAATCTTGCAAGCCAGATTTTGTATCTTTATATTGTTATCCTTATATTGTAGGCACAGAAGACAATCATATGTATGTTAAAATTTCAACAGATCGAGATTTTGTAAAAAATCAATTGAAAATGGCAAGAGAATTGATCGATCGGTCAGCCTTTCATGATGTTGAAGTACATGTATCCGAATGGAATTCAACGATATCTAATCGGAGTTCTATGAATGATAGCTGTTTTAAGTCCGCTTATACCATGAAAAGCATTATAGATAATATAAACAATGTAGATATTTTAGGCTACTGGATTGGCTCTGATATCTTTGCTGAATTTTATGACAGCCAAGTTTTATTGAATGGTGCTTGTGGCTTACTGAGTAAAGATGGTATTAAGAAACCCGCATTTTACGCCTTCGATTTTATGAACCATATGGGTAAATATCTATTAGGTGTGAATGAAAACAGCATCATCACAGATAAGGGGCATAATAATTTTGCAATTGCTTGCCATAATTATCGTCATCTAAATTATAAGTACTATTTAAAAAATGAAGACGAAATTAGTATTAACAAACAGTATCAGTTGTTTGAAGATCACAAAGAATTGAAAATAGATTATCAAATTGCAGGCATTTTAAATGGTAGCTATCAGGTTACGATTTACTATCTAAATCAACTGAATGGTAGTGTTCAAGATGAGTGGGGGAAGATGGGGTACAGTAAACATTTGGCAAAAAATGAAATTGAGTATTTAAATCGTATTTGTACACCGCATATTTTTATGAAAACATGCAAGGTAACAGATGGTAAACTTAATTTGGAAACCAAATTAATGGCGCAAGAAGTTCAATATATTAAGATACATTATCTATATGATTAATTAAAGGCATTTTGAAGCCAATAGAATAAGAGCAAAAATGAGAGTGCATATTTTGCTCTCTTTTTTATTTTTTGGATTAAAGATGAGAAAAAGATAAATTTGAAGGGGCTTTGGCATAAAAAAGCGAGAGATTGTATTAAAAATAGTACTTATAATATAGATATAGATTCATTACAAGTTGAAATTGAGATGGGAGGTTTAATATGAAAAAATTGAGAGTAGGTATCATTGGCTGTGGTGGTATTGCAAATCAAAAACATTTACCAGCATTATCAAAACAAAGAGATAGAATAGAAATCGTGGCATTTTGCGATATAGAGATTGCAAGAGCAGAAGTAGCTGCAAAAGCATATGGTGTGGAAGAAGCCAAGGTGTATGTTGATTATAGGGCACTATTAAAAGATGAATCAATTGACTTAGTACATGTATTAACACCAAATGTGGATCATAGTCCGATTACAGTAGCTGCATTTGAAGCTGGAAAGCATGTGATGTGTGAAAAGCCAATGGCACATAATACAGAAGCCGCTCAAGCAATGATGGATGCTTGGAATAAGTCTGGAAAAAAATTCACAATTGGATATCAAAACAGATTTCGTCCTGAGATTTTGACACTTCATGAAGCCTGTGAAGCTGGGGATCTTGGTGAAATTTATTTTGCAAAAGCGCATGCAATAAGAAGAAGAGCTGTCCCTACCTGGGGGGTATTTCCAGATAAGTCGAAACAAGGTGGTGGTCCACTGATTGACATTGGCACACATGCACTTGATATTACATTGTGGATGATGGATAATTATGAACCCGTATCTGTCACAGGATCTGTTTTTAAAAAACTAGGTCATTTAGAAGAAGCGACTAAGGGCAATATGTTCGGTGCTTGGGATCCAGAGACGTATGAAGTAGAGGATTCAGCATTTGGATACGTAAAAATGTCAAATGGAGCGACTATTTTTCTTGAGTCTTCATGGGCGATTAACATGAAAGAATCAAGAGAAGCTTGTACGACACTATGTGGGACTAAGGCGGGTGCAGAAGTTATTGGTGGCATGAGTCAAGAAGGACATGAACTCATTTTTAATAGAACAACACATGGTAAATTAACCGAAGAAAGACTTTCACCAGGGGGGACAATCGCCTTTTTCGAAGGGAAATCGGATAAAGAAGAAGATGTGGAATGTACTCAATGGATAGACGCCATTATAAACGATACAGAACCGGTTGTAAAACCTGAACAAGCTTTTGTAGTGACTAAAATTTTAGATGCTATCTATAAATCGGCTGAAAGTGGAACAGAGATTAAATTTTAGGAGGTTTATATGAAATTGGGATTTGTTAGTGCCATTTTAGACACCTACACTTTTGAAGAGATGATTGACTTTGCTTCAGAAAATGGTTTCGAATGTGTGGAAGTTGCTTGTTGGCCAAAAGGGAAAGCTGAAAGGCGATATGCAGGCGTTAGCCACATTGATATTGCCACGTTGGATGATGAAAAAGTGACTTATATAAAAAAGTATTGTGCAGATAGAAATGTTGAAATATCATCGTTAGCTTATTATCCAAATACGCTGGACCCAGATTTAGAGAAGAGAGATGTTTATGTGTCGCATTTGCACCAACTCATTGACGTATCTGCAAGGCTGGATGTAAATATGGTGACGACATTTATAGGCCGTGATCCTAAAAAAACAGTGTCTGAAAATTTAAACCTCGTGGAGACTGTATGGCCTTCAATTATAAAACATGCAGAAGAGCAGCAGGTTAGAATAGCGATTGAGAATTGCCCAATGCTTTTCACTGAAGACGAATGGCCCGGTGGTCAAAATATAATGACGACACCTGAAAATTGGAGAAAGGTATTTAAAATTTTGGATAGTGAGTATTTAGGCATCAATTATGATCCATCGCATTTTGTATGGCAAAAAATTGATTATATCAAGCCACTCTATGAATTCAGAGATAAGATTTTTCATGTTCATTATAAGGATATAAAAGTTTACGAAGATAAACTAGCAGATGTTGGCATTATGGCAACACCACTAGAATATATGGCACCTAAATTACCTGGACTGGGTGATGTGGATTGGGGCAAATATGTTTCTGCATTAACGGATATCAGATATACTGGCAATACATGTATTGAAATTGAAGATAAAGCGTTTGAAGGTAGTGATGAAAACGTGAGAAATGCCTTGATTTTAAGTCAGAAATATCTAAAACAGTATGTCCTATAGGTAACCGCTAAAGATACGTTTGAACAAAGTGTATCGTAATTTTTTAGAGAGATTCTAAGCTATACAGTTTCTCTCTTAGTAAGAAAGAGGATAAAACATGAGCAAAAAAGTACTGGGAATATCATTTGGAAGAAAAATGAGTAATACAGAAATCATGATCAAAAAGGCATTGATGGTATGTGAAGAAAAGGGACATGAAGTACAGTTTATACGTGCAGATGATTTGGATATCAAAGCTTGTACAGGCTGTATCGCCTGTGTCGTTGGTATGACATCTGGCACTGGAAAAGGTGGTTGTCCAATAAAAGATGACTTTTACATCATTGATGAAGCCTTAATGGCTTGTGATGCTGTTATTGTGGGATCTCCAACCTATGTGTTATCACCGACAGGTAGATTTAAAACAGTATGTGATCGCATTGGTCCTTCTCACGATGTTACTTTTAGAAAAACGACTTTTGAAGCGGGTAAAGAAGCTGGAAAGTCACTTGAAGATTTACCAGACGTAAGAAGCTTCAAACCAAGAGTAGGCGCATTATTATCTGTAGGTGGTGCAATGACACAGAATTGGTTATCTTTTATGCTACCAACGATGTATGAATTTACCATGTCTATGGGCATTGATGTGATTGATATGCATGAATATTTTGGTGCAATGGCATATGAACATGTCTTAGGAAATGATGAAGAAATGCAACGTGCAAAATTAATGGGGCAGAATATTGTCGACGCGTTATCGGCAAGAAGTGAAGTAGAACGGACTCAATGGCGTGGAGAAGATGAAGGCGCATGTCCAGTATGTCATTGCAATATGTTGACCGTTTCTAAAGATCGATCTTATATAGAATGTCCAGTCTGTGGCATTAAAGGTCAAGTGGAGCTTGTTCATGGCAAAATAAGAGCTGTATTTCAAGAGCAGGAACAAAATCGATCAAGATTAAAGTGGGCAGGTAAATTGGAGCATTCAACTGAAATCAAAACCCAAGCAGTAGGTCCAGGACAAATCCCGGATTTAAAGGCGTTAAAGGCGCCTTATCTGAAGTATTTGGATGAATAAAAGATTTGAGCGATATAAAAGAGCTTGTTGAAGGGAGCGAATAGAATGAGTGACATCAAAAGAGCTGTCAGTATGTACAGCCTACAAGACCAATACGCCAGAGGCAAAATGGATTTAGAAGATATTTTTAAATACCTTAATGAGTTAGGGGCAGGAATTGAATTTATTAGCGATCAGATGATGAAGGGAACACCAGAACCAAGTGAAAAAAGTTTAAAAGAATGGGATGATTTAGTAGAAAAATATAAACCTGAATTGGTTTGTAATGATGTATTTATCAACACCTGCCTTTATAAAAATAGAGAATTAACAGATAAAGAAGCACTTGATTTGTTAATTAAGGAAATTAAGTTAGCGAACCGTCTAGGCTTTAAAATGATTAGACTGGTATCCAATACAAGAGCATCTCTAATTGAGCCAGCACTGCCTTATGCCATTGAAAATGATGTGGTGATGACTTTGGAAATCCATGCGGGGATGAGTTTTGATCAACCATTAACGAAGGCTTTTTTAGAGGTGATGAAGAAATTAAATTCTCCTTATGTGGGATTAACAATAGATACAGGCATTTTTTGTAGAAGGCACCCACGAGTATCTTCCGCGTTTTTCAAAGAACTTGGCGTAAAGCAGGAAATTATTGATTATGTAAATCATATTTTCGATTCAGGTGTAGATCCAAAACACTACTTTATGGAAGCAAGAAGACAAGGCAAACAATTTCCAGATGAATTACAAGCAATGATTGAGACCCAAGATGAGTTTGAATACGCTCTATTCTGTGATGGCTATGAGATGAGTCCATTTACTATTTTAGATGAATACTTACCCTATATAAAACATTTTCATGGCAAAATTTATGAAATGACAGATGAGGGTGTTGAGTACTCTATTCCATTTGACGAGCTTATTCAATATTTAGATAAGGTAGGCTATAAAGGTTATATTGCAACGGAATATGAGGGCAATCGATTTGCATTAGTCGGTGAGAAAGTTAGAGATAAAGAAAATGTAACTGCACATCAGAATATGCTCAAAAAATATATTGAGGCATTATAGAGAGGAGGCGTTTAGATGTTTGATAACTATGTATTTACAGAAGGGTCATGCAAAAATGTAATAGAAGATGGTCATGTCATTGGATTTGAATTGAAATCGTTAATTTCATATTATCGAGGGATTCCGTGTTCAATGATTGAAGATATAAAAGTAAGTGTAGATCAAGGAGAAATTCCGCGTGAAATGATTCGGTTTAGTCCAGACGGCGAAACGTATTTTACGTTAGAGGAACTGGAAACTGTAACCACTTATAAGTGGGAATACGGAACGCAAGGTTATATTAGAGTGCTTGTGGATGGGGGTCTTGAAGCAGGCGATCATGAGGTGTCTCTCACTACAATGATTCGTGTTGCTTACATTCCGGTACCTTTTGGTGGGACAAAGATCAGAAGTGTTCATATAAAGTAGGGGAGGTTTATAAAGATGCAAATCAAATTTGGTGTACTAGGTTATGGTTTTATGGGTCATATTCATGTGGATATGATTCAAGGTTTAGAAGGTGCAGAAGTTGTTGCAATTTGTGATAATGATCCTGAAAAATTAATAGACGCACCTGAAAATATTGTACAGTACAAAAATATGGATGATTTGTTCGCTGATGAAAATGTGAACACAGTGCTGGTATCTATTTCTAATCATGTACATAAGGACGCTGTTATAAAAGCGGCTCGTGCAGGCAAACATATTCTTTGCGAAAAGCCAGCGGCATTGTCTGTGAAAGAATTTGACGAAATGATGGCGGTTGTTAAAGCCTGTGGTGTTAAATTTACAGTTCATCAACAAAGACGCTGGGATAAAGATTTTAGAAAAACGAAAGAAGTCTATGATCAAAATACACTGGGTGATATTTTTACAATTCAGTCTAAATTGTATGGTTTTAATGGGAATATGCATGATTGGCATATTTTTCCCGAATTTGGCGGCGGTATGCTCTATGACTGGGGAGTTCATCTTATAGATCAAATGCTTTGGATGGTAGACAGTAAGATAAAGACTGTTTATGCTGACCTTCGAAATGTCATCAATGAAAATGTCGATGATTATTTTAAAATTATTCTTAAATTTGAGAACAACATTACAGCTGAAATTGAATTAGGGACTTATTTCTTAACCAATAAAGATAAGTGGTTTGAAAAGCATTGGTTTATAGGTGGCAATAAAGGCAGTATGTTCTTAGATGGTTTTGAACCTGAAGGCCAAATTGTCAGAACATCTCAGCTCCTTCAAAATGTCCCTGGAAAAACTACCATGACTGCAGCTGGTCCAACACGATCTTTTGGACCACCACCAGAAGGTCGAATTATCGTAGAAGCGTTACCGGATGTAAATGTAGAACACAGCATGTTTTTTGATAATTTCATAAAAGCGATGAATGATGAAGAAGCGTTTATCGTCAAAAGCGATGAAGTGAGAAGAGTGCTTAGATTAATGGAAGCAGTAAGAGAGTCTTCTAAAACGGGTAGAACGGTAGATTTTGAATAACGGTAGACACTGCAAGCTTTATATATAACAGGAGGTTATCCGTGGAAAAATTGATTCTTAGTAATATATGCAAGACATATCCCGGTGTTAAAGCCTTGGATGATGTGACGATGTCTTTTAAAGAGGGGGAAGTGCATGCGATTGTTGGCGAAAATGGTGCAGGCAAATCAACTTTTATAAAGACGATATCGGGTGCTATTCAACCAGACTCTGGCGCGATTGTATTAGACGGACAGGAAATTTTATCGATGAATCCTAAATTGGCAATTGAAAAAGGGATTGCAGTTGTGTATCAAGAACTTGTCCAGTTAGATGCCTTAACGGTGGCTGATAACATCTATATGGGGATGAAGTTTCATGGCAATAAGATTCGACTAGATGATAAAGTATTGCACGAGAAAACAAAAAAACTGTTGACCCAATTTAATTGTTCGGCAAAATCAACAGACCTCATACGAGATTTATCCATAGCCAATAGACAAATTATTGAAATTGCCAAAGCGGTTGTTAAGAATGCCAGCATTATTATTATGGATGAACCTACAGCTGCAATCACAGTTGAAGAGCAACAGTATCTCTTTAAAAATATAAGACAGTTAAAAAAGGAAGGCGTCACAGTCATTTATATTTCGCATAGAATGGATGAACTCTTTGAGATTTGTGATAGGGTGTCTATTTTACGCGATGGGAAATATATAAAGACAGTGAATATAGAAGATACAAATAGAGATGAGTTAATTCAATTGATGGTGGGAAGAGATTTGAAAGAAACCTATCCAATAAAACAACCCCCTGAAAATGAAGTCATGCTCAAAGTAGAAAATTTAAGTGGTAATGGTGTCAAAGATATTAACTTTGAACTTCACAAAGGTGAAATTTTAGGGTTTGGAGGGCTTGTTGGTGCTGGAAGAACTGAATTAATGCACTTAATTTATGGTGCTGCGCAAAAAACAACTGGAAAAATGTACATTAAAGGTGACCTAGTTGAGATGAAAACAACAAGTGATGGTGTTAAATCTGGGATTGGCATTATACCAGAAGATAGGAAGTGGCAGGGATGCTTTGTGGATAAACCGATTTTTTGGAATATTTCAATTTCAAATTTAAAACAATTATGTCGTGGTTTAACTGTAGATGAAAAGAAAGATATGAAACAGGCAGAAAAGTACATGGATGCCATGCGGATTAAAACCCCCTCATTGAAACAAGCCGTTATAAATCTCTCTGGTGGCAATCAACAAAAAGTGGTTATTGCTAAAGTATTAGCAGGAGATCCAGATATTCTCATTTTTGATGAGCCAACTCGGGGGATTGATGTCGGCGCAAGATTTGAACTTTATACGATTATGATTGATCTGACTAAGAAGGGAAAATCGATTATTATGGTATCTTCGGATATGGAAGAATTGCTTGGCATGTCAGATAGAATTATAGTACTTCACGAAGGTAGACAGATGGGGTGTATAACACAGGAAGCGTTTTCACAGGAGCGTGTATTGGCTTATGCATCAGGTGTTTAAATAGGGAGGGGCAAGATGGAAATGAGTAAAGAGACGAATGGAATAAGTCATTCAAATGAGATAAAAATATCAAGAAAAATGAGAATATCAAATGTTGTATCTAATATTTCTTTATTATTGTTATTGGTGTTGAGTATCCTTGTATTTTCACTGCTTTCAGATAAATTTTTTACGCAGCTTAACTTAACCAATATTGTTGTTCAAAATATTCATATTGTGATTTTAGCAGCAGCGGTTATGATTTTAATGGTAAGTGGTGGTGTGGATCTTTCTATAGGTTATCAGATATCAGTTGCAGCAGTTTTAGTGGCTAAATCAATGTCTGTTTGGGGGTTCCCAGTTTGGTTAGCGATACTATTAGGCATTTTAGCTTGTATCATTATGGGATGCTTTAATGGTTACTTGGGGATTAAATTAAAGAGTCACACAATGATTATATCACTTGGAACAATGATGGTTTTTCAAGGGGCTTCCTATCTCATTGGCAATTCAAAAGTCTACTATAATTTGCCAAGAACATATATGTATATAGGTCAAGGACGCTTATTGGGTTGGATTCCGTTTAATGCAATTATAATGATTGCGGTGTTATTAATCGTGGGCTACATCATGAATAAAACGTATTTTGGAAGACATATCTATGCTGTTGGGGATAATCCTGAAGCAGCTCGTCTGGCTGGATTAAAGGTAAAACATATTAAGATGATGGCCTACGTGATGGCTGGTGTATTAGTAGGTATTACTGCAATTCTACTTTCGGCTCGTTCAGGATCTGCTGATTCTACTATGGGTCCAGATTTAACTTTTTCAGGTATTACAGCATGTGTCCTTGCGGGTGTTGCTCTAAAAGGTGGTGAAGGAACGCTTTGGAAGGTTGTCGTGGCAGTTTTTGTATTAGGTATTTTGACTAACGGCATGCAACTTATTGGGTTGGGGACTTATCCACAGTATATGGCTAAAGGTTCAATTATGCTGTTTTCAATTTATATGAGCAATCGAAATCTAAAAGCAATGTAAACAGAGGTTTAATCCAAAAGAAGTTTGTAAAATTAGGAGGGTGTTTTATGAAAAAGAGTGTTTGGAGTATCTTGGCTTTGGTGGTGTTGTTAACAATGGTTGTATTTGTATTAGGCGGGTGTTCGTCATCTGAATCGTCAGTGAATTCTTCATCAGAAAAGGCAGAAACAAATGAACCGACTGCAACATCTGAAAAGTCTGATGAAACACATAGTATTGGGTTTGTTATTGTTGGCTTGGGAAATGAATTCTTCGAGGGATTTAAAGCAGAATTTGAGAAACAATATAATGACTTAGGTTGGGAAGTGGATGTTGCAAATGGTGAGTTTAATCCTCAAACTCAAATAACAGCGATGGAGAATTTTATTGCAATGGACAAAGATGTCATAGTGCTTTGGGCAGTGAGTCCCGAACCACTTAATACTGTTGCACAACAAGCTATGGACGCTGGGATAAAAGTAGTCGCATTTGTTCAACCATTAGAAAACTATGATGCTTGTTTAACTGTGGATAATGTTCAACTGGCAAAAGGAGAAGCTAATCTTGCAGCGGCTTGGATAGATAAGGCTTATCCAAATGCAGCAGATCAATCTGTTCCCGTAGTGCTTATTACGAGAGATAATGTGGATAGTACGAAAGAACAAGGCGATGTACTTAGGACTATTGAAGATTATAGTCCTAAAATAAAATTAATTTCTACGTTTGATGTGGATGAAGAATCTGTTGAAGCAGGTGTTAACGCAGCTGAGACGATTTATACAATGAACCCAGAGAATAAAGTGTTCTTAACAGTGAATAGTGCAGTTGCTCTAGGGGTTAATAATTATTTTACTGCAATGAGTTCACCGGTGACAGAATATGGAGATATGGGGATATTCACGATCAATGGTGGTGCCGAGATTACAGAACAAATCGGACTCTCTAGGACGGATGCAGCACCACTGAGAGGGACTGTAATGACTGGTGGTATTGAGCTTTCAGTTAAAGATTGTAGAGAAGTAGTTGACGGCGTTTTGGCAGGCACTTATGCCAATAAATATACTAAATATGGAGCCAATTTATTTATATTCGGAGATACAGTTGACGAGTATTTAGAAACAGGGAATGTAACTTCTGTCACAGAGTCTGATTTTAATTAATAGTGTGTTATTATACGCAAAGAACTCACACCTTAGCATATGCCAAGGTATGAGTTCTTTTTTGATTAAGACAACAAGATTTGAGGCATCGAAAGATGGCTCAAATCTTGTTAAGAGATATTTCTTTCACTACTAGAGATCGTATGAAGTGATAATGTTCTATAAAGTCTGATCGACACAAAAGCTGTGACGGTAGTCTGGTGCGGTACTCTTTGTAGGGGTTGTTAGAGAACCCTCAAAGATAAAATAAGTAAAATATTAAGTTATATTTTATGATCGGTACTCTGATAACCAGTCAATCCAGTTCTCATATACATCTTTCTTGCTAATACCAAAACAGGTGTCATAATTGATAGACGATTGATTTTGATTATATGAGGATGTATTTAGAGGATTAATAATTATATTGAAAAGACGCTATTGCAAATCTAGTATTTTAGATGAGCAATAGCGTCTTCTATTTTAATGTGTTTTTTTAGTGAACTAAAACATTAAAGTGATTTGTGGCACAACCACCAATCTTTACAAGTGAATTTGCCAGATTTTGCATCTTCTAAACGTTCAGCTTTGAGAGCTTCTGTACCTGCAGGTGGAATAATGACATCTGAACCTAACCATTCATTATTAGGATAATTTTCAGGGGCAGCTACACCATGCTCATCTGTAATTTGAAGTGCATTGAGAGCACGAAGGACTTCGTCAACACTTCTTCCGATTTCTTGCGGGTAATACATCATAAGTCTTAAAACGCCTTTAGGGTCTACAATAAAGACTGCTCTAACAGTATTGGTTCCTTTTCCAGGATGTAACATACCTAAAGCAGTTGCAGCATTTCCCAGTTCATCCGCAATAACAGGAAATGGGATTGTTGTATCAGTGTTTTCATTAATCCATTCGACCCATTTAATATGAGAAAAAACTTGATCCACTGAGAGGCCAATTAATTCAGCATTAAGCTTCTTAAAGGCTTCATTTTTCTTAGCAAATGCGACAAATTCTGTTGTACATACGGGGGTGAAATCACCTGGATGGCTAAATAAAATGAACCACTTGCCACTATAATCGGCGGGCAGATTTTTAGTACCATGAGTTGTTTTGACTTGCATTTCTGGGAACTGGTCTCCTAGTAAAGGTAATTTTGCGTTTTCCATTTTAATCCTCCTCATAAAATTATCCTCATAAATCCTTTGGCATTAAAAAAAAGCTAAAAGACATACAAATGATATGTATTCTCAAAATGTAATGAGTACAAAATGAGAATATCATAGTATAAAACATATGTCAAATTCTTTTTGAATATTTTTTTAGCTCTATATTTGGAATTTAAAAATAAGACCTCTAACTGTAGTATTAATTAGGTTAATGTGCATAAATTTTTGATTAAGAGATATTTCTTTCACTACTAGAGATCGTATGACGTGATAATGTTTTATAAAGTCTGATCGACACAAAAGCTGTGACGGTAGCAGCGATCACATCAGCGATAGGTTGTGCATAGAGGATACCGTTCACGCCCCATATATTTGGAAGTATCAGAATAACGGGTATAAAGCAAATTCCTTGTCTACAAATGCCCAATAGAAGCCCTTCTTTAGCTTTCCCCAGTGCTAGAAATAGTGATGAATACACAGTATAGAAACCAAAGAGCATAAAAGATAAACCATTTGCTCGTAGTGCTCTTTGTCCAATATCAATCAATAAGGCATCTCCTTTTGTAAATTGAGAAATAATCGGTATTGGAAATAAAATCAGTATTAAGCCAAGGCTGACACAAAATAAAGTGGTCCATAATACAGCTATTTTTATGGTTTCATGTAGTCGGGTATAATTTTTGGCCCCATAACTATAGCCGGCTATCGGCTGAAAGCCCTTGATGAAGCCAAATACAATTAGACTGCCTAATGAGATAATACGTGTAACAGCGCCCATTCCAGCAATTACAGAATCACCATATTTTGCTGATTGCATGTTCGTAAGTGTTATAGCAAGGCTTGTTAGAAGCTGAAAAATTAAAGTAGGTATCCCAATCTTTAATATTTCAGACATATTTTCATTTGAAAAACAGCATTGTTTAATGTTAAAACTGAAAAGGCTCTTTTTACTTAGAATATAGGTGATGTAAACCAGTGTTGAAACGATTTGAGAAAAAGCTGTTGCTAAAGCAGCACCGGCGATCCCCATGCCGAAAGTATAGATGAAAATAGGATCTAAAATCATATTTAATATTGCCCCTATAAGCATTGTGAACATGGTTATTTTAGCAGCACCTTCACTTGTAACGATATTATTCATGGTGACATTGAACACGTTAAAGATTGAGGCCATAAGATAGATACTGGCATAAGTTGTGGCATATGGCATGATACTTTCTGTGGCGCCTAAAAATCTTAAAATTGGATTTAGGAAAATCATGATACCGATAATTGCCACGACACCGACGCCAATACTGCTATAAATAGCAGTGGTAGCGACTTGATCTGCTTTTTCTTTTTCATTATGGCCCAGTAATCTGGAAATATAAGAGGCTGAGCCAGTCCCAAATAACAGACCTAACCCCACCACGACTTGCCCCAGCGGAAAAGTAATCGCTATAGCCCCCATTTGACTCGTACCAAGTCCACCCACAAAGTAAGCATCTACTAAATTATAAAGTGCATTGATCATCATACCGATCATCGCAGGGAGTCCCATTGCTAAAAGCGCTTTTGAGACGGGTGTATTTCGTAATAATTCAATTTTTTTATTGTTCCTATTCATATGACTCACTCCTTTTTCTAATATAGTATATAATATACTACTATAAAATATAGTAGTTGTGACAAAGGTGATATTACTATAAAATATAGTAGATGTCAAGCGTATTATTAAAAAGGAGACACTATATGTCAACGATTGATCTAATTGTATTAGGTATATTAAAAAAAGAGTCCTTAAGTGCTTACGATATTCAAAAACTTGTGGAATATCGCAATATTTCTAAATGGGTTAAAATTAGTACCCCTTCCATCTATAAAAAAGTCATTCAATTAGAACAAAGGGGTTTTATTAAAGGGACCATGGTTAAAGAGGGCAAGATGGCAGAAAAAGCGGTTTATACTTTAACTGATGCTGGCGAAAAACAGTTCGAAAAGTTGATGTTGGGCATTTCATCACAGTCCATTAATATTTTTTTAGATTTTAATGCTGTAATCGTTAATTTGGATAGTTTGACACCAGAAAATCGGCAATCATGTTTGGACAAAATAAGTGAAAACATGGCACTTCTAAAATCGTATTTAGAAGAAAATATGACTTCAAAAGAGAATAACCCAGAAATCCCTTCAACAGGAAAGGCTGTTTTACAGCAACAATTTAGACTTGCTCAAGAGTTGGAGACATGGATAGGGACTCTGAAAGAAAAATAACAGTAAAGCATGAAAGTGAGCAGTCCATTTTACAATCATTTATATCAACATATCCTATAGCTTCTAAATATTAACTATGATAGAATATTTAAGTGACAAGTATAGGCTGATGAAAATATAGGATGATAGATCATGATTACCTTGGAGAGTTTGTGCTTTTAATGGGATATTCTAGGGGGCATTATTGTTAAAAAAACAGAAAAGAAAGCGAGAATTAGTTCAAATATACTTATGGACATTAAGCTATTTTGGGCCTTACATACGATTGACAATTTTCTATGTGATGTGCGGTGGTGCAATGATTTGGGGCGAAATAATGATTCCTCGGCGTATGGGATATCTTATTGACCATGTCGTCCCCCAAAAAGAGATGAATGCTCTGATTTATCAAATTTTGATTTTAGGTGGCATTGTCATACTTATATTAATTGCAAAAGCCATTTTTAATTTACTTCAACAAATCATATCTTATAAAATTACGAAGAACCAACAAACTGATTTGATGATGAAATTACAAAAACTTGGATTTTCGTATTATGAAAAAGTGCCCACGGGGCAAATTATATCTCTATTTGAAAATGCGGTTAAGGAGACACAAAAGACATATACTTTTTTATTTCCACATTTTATTTACAGTTTGGCTCAGTTTATAGTGCCATCGATTGTTTTGATTATAGGAGCGCCCAAGTTCTTTTTAGCGACAATGGTTGGCAATATCATATATGTGTTTTTCAATCAAACTACAAATAAAAAAATACATTATTACCTTGGGATTGAAACAAAAGCAGCTCACACTTCTCAGCAATCTTTGTATGATGCCATAGCGGCTGCTCCTGAACTTAAAGCAATGGGCAGTAAAGACTGGTTTATCAATAAGACTATGGCAGATTATGATACCTTTAGAGTTGCAAGAATGTGGTCGATATTTTGGAGACACTTTCGGTTTACAACAGTGGGACTTACATTAACTATTTCTATTGGCCTATTTTATTTTTATGGGTTGGATTTAGTGAGAAGTGGTGAATTATTACTTGGAGAACTCATTGGATATAGTTTCCTCATTGGGCTTGTTTCCAGAGGTTTTTCAGTCTTTTTTTACATCATTCCAGCGCAACTTCATGCGCTTAATTATGCGGAGCAACTCTATGAGTTTTTAAAACTTGAACCAGATGTTATAGAATCAAAAAATGCACTTGATATTAAACTGGATCAATTTGATGTTGAATTTAAAAATGTGTCGTTTGCCTATAATGAGGCGAATCCTATTATAAAAGAAGTGTCTTTTATAATTCCTCAAGGGAAAAAAACAGCTATTGTTGGTGAAAGTGGCAGTGGAAAATCGACGTTGCTCAAATTAATTGGGCGTTTTTATGATGTAACAGAAGGCGAAATTTCAATAGGTGGCTATGACATTCGGGCACTAAAGCTTAAAAACTTAAGACAAAATTTTGGCTATGTGTTTCAAGATACTTACTTATTTAACTTATCCATCAAAGATAATATTATGTTTGGCAATTTAACGGCTACAGATGAAGAGATCATTAAGGCAGCTAAAAGTGCTGGAGCACATGATTTTATTTTAGAAACGGAAGTGGGTTACGATACCATCGTAGGTGAACGTGGCATTCGCTTATCAGGTGGGCAAAAACAACGTCTTTCTATTGCAAGAATGATGCTTAAAGCACCACAAATTATTTTGCTAGATGAAGCAACATCTGCGCTGGATAACGTGACAGAAGTGGCTATTAAGAAGGCTTTGGATGAGGTCTTAGTGGGAAGAACTGTTATTACCGTTGCACATCGACTTACTACGATTAAAGAATACGATTCGATAATTGTACTTGACTCGGGGAGCATTGCAGAACAAGGTACCTATGAAACACTAATGGCGATGAAAGGTCTTTTCTATGCTTTAGTCACAAGAGGTGGTGAAAATCATGTCTAGCCTATTGTATCTACTTAAGTATAATGAGAAAAAACGTTGGTTTATAGTGGGATATACAGCTCTTATTTTGGAATGCGTAACGCCAGTTGTGGCGATTTTATTGCAACGTGATTTGATTGATCAAGTTTTCATAGCAAAACAATATGATTTGTTTCCTAAATTACTTGCACTATATGCCCTTTTCTTTTTTGGCCCCAAACTGTGGTTTACAGTGCGAAAAGTTACTTTTTTTCACGTAAGTTATCAGATACAGATGTCTCTTACCAAAGCTTTTTTATCAAAAGTTTACTATTTACCAACGGCTCGATTCAATGAACAACATACGGGTAAACTTCTAAATCATATGAGAAATGATATAACTGAATCTTGTGATTTAGCAGTTAACCAGATTCTATCTGAATCTGTACGGAATATACTGTCGATTATCCTCATCGCTTTAGCAGTGGCAAATATTGATAAAATGATGCTGGTTATAGTCAGCATTGTGGCCTTAATTTATTATGTTTTACAAGATAGATTTGGCAAAAAAACAAAACAATTTTCAAAGCACGTGAAAGATGAAAAATCAGAAGTTGCCATCGCAATTGAGGAGAGCATTTCATCCATCAAAGAAGTGATTGCTTTTAATCGTCAAGATTGGCAACTGGCACATTATGAGAAGCAATTTTCTGAGTATTTTAAAGCCGTTTTAAAAGAAGGGCTCTATGCTGTCAAAATATTGTTTATCAGTGAGCCTTTTTTTTATGGCACCAAGCTTATTGCTATATTCTTTGGCGGGATGGCTGTTATTTCAAGTCAGATTTCATTAGGCGCATTTGTTGTGAGTTTCACTTTTGTAGATCAATTGGTAACGGAGCTGGGACAATTGTTTCAGCAGGCCTTGACGGGTAAAAAGTTGGTGGCTTCTGTTGAATGTATTCAATCGGTAATGGAAAACGACAGCATTGAGTTTGGCACCATGCATTTCACTAAAGGGGTTGAATCCATTAAATTTGAGGATGTTACTTTCAGTTACACAGCAGAGTCTGAACCCGTGTTAAATCATCTAACGATTGACTTTCCAAAAGGCAAGAAAATAGCCATCGTAGGTAAAAGCGGTAGTGGGAAGTCCACTATTGGACAATTACTACTGAGAGCTTATTCACCTAACAATGGAGAGATCACTATTAACGAGATCCCTGTGAATTCTTATGGTGAGCAATATGCTGATAAAATTTCAGTGGTGTTTCAACAACCTCATTTTATACCTTTATCGATCAAGGAAAATCTGATTTTTGATAAGGTGTATGAGCAAGATGAAATTGAAAATGCTTGTAAAGAAATGCTGTGTCATGATTTTATCATGGAATTTTCAGAGGGTTATGAAACACAGGTGGGTGAGAGGGGGACAACTTTATCTGGTGGACAAAAGCAACGCCTCGCACTAACAAGAGCCGTTTTGAAAAATACGGAAATTCTTATTTTAGATGAAGCCACATCTGCACTGGATACTGAAACGGAATTTTATGTGCAAAAGAATTTGGACAAACTCAGAAAGGGCAAGACGACTATCATCATAGCTCATAGGATGTCTACGATTCAAAATGCAGATATCATTTATGTTTTGGACAAAGGCAAAGTGATTGCTTATGGGACACATGAAAAGCTAATCTCAGAAAGTACTACGTATAATGAATTGTATGCGACTCAATCTGTAGCTTATAATTAACCAAAGCCTAGTCAAAACAATCAAGGAGAATTAAATGAAGCATTCAAAGAGAAGCGCAAAAGTTTTTATAGGCTTTACCTAGAGAGACCGTTGAATACTTAATAAGTATTTTGGAAACTTCACAATTGTAAGATTCTGAAATGGATCTAGATCAATATACTGCCATGACGTATTGCCTTCAATCTTTTTATGTTGAGCTTTCGGGAACCTTGACGACAGAAATGTTTTACGGACCACCCGGATATGGTGAAAACCCTGAAACAGATAAGAAAGAATATCCATATATTTTAGTACTTGATGAACCTCTTAAGGCTGGATCGATAGAACTTTCAAAGATACAGGTTGTTCCAATGACTAAGGAAGAGCAGCAAGTAGCACATAATGCCATAGATCATCCAATCAAAATAGGTGGTACATTATTTTTAGGGCTGACTGGTCATCACCATACGCGTGTATTGATAGAAGTGAGCCAATTAATGGATGGGGATTAATAAACTGAAAATAAACCTAAAATAACTTAAAAAGTAATCTCTAAGCTGTAAAATATAACCAAAGTATTGACAAGAAAATACTTCGGTGATAGAATCAAATTAATTCGAAGGGGGAAGTATTGTGAAAATCGATTTAAACAATATAGAAAGTTCGTTTTTTGAGATCTTTGATCAGATAAAAGTGCTTATATCTCAAGAGATCTGGGAAAACATTCTTCTAAATTGCACTAAGAATGAGATGTTTGTTTTGATTCTGTTATACAGAGGGTCTCAGATCAATATGACTCAAATTGCCGACTATCTGAGCATACCACTTAACACAGCAACTGGTATTGTGACGCGTATGGAAAAGAAGGCTATGGTTGAACGGGTTAGAAGTATGGAAGATAAACGTGTTGTAACAATTGTTTTAACAGATGCAGGGAAAAAGCAGATCAATGCAATGATGAGTACCTTTATACATTATGGTCAGAAAGTTATAACGGCATTGTCAGCTGAAGAATTGGCTACTGTTGGGACGATCTTTGACAAAGTGATCACGATACTCCAAGATGAAAGTAACAAAGAAGTTAAAAGCAAAAGTACAGTCAGAAAAATAGTAATAGAATAGAATATGCAGTAAAAAAATAATAAATTGAGATATATAACCGTGATATTGGCTACCTACTAGGTAGCTTATATCAGAAATAATACTTCGAACGAAGAACTATTCGAAACAAGAATCAACTAGCTACTCACAACTAGCGACTGACAACCAATAAGTAACAGTTTGATTATTCGAGAAAGTAGGTGTGAAATGATGAGCAGGATACTCATTTTTACGGGAAAAGGTGGCGTTGGAAAGACCAGTGTGGCGGCGGCACATGCAAGACATTCTTCGTTGGAAGGGAAGAAGACACTTATTGTAAGTACGGATATGGCGCATAACTTGAGTGATATTTTTGGCGTATCACTTGGTAAAACAATATCCCAAGTGGAAGAAGATCTTTTTGCTTTGGAAATTGATCCTAATCACATGATGGAAAATGAATTTGGTGATATGAAAAATGCGGTGATTAACATGATCAGTTCATCAGGCGCACCAATATCGAGCGTAGATCAACTTTCTATACTTCCAGGTATGGATGAATTATTTTCGCTATTAAAGATACTAGAAATTTACGAAACGGGTGACTTTGAACGCATTATTGTGGATTGTGCGCCAACAGGTGAAACGATTGCACTACTTAAAATTCCAGAATTATTATCATGGTATATGGAAAAGTTTTTGCCAGTGGGCAAGATAGCCCTCAGGGTATTGGCACCTATTTCTAAAGCGGCATTTAAGATTGAATTGCCTAATAAAGCGGCCATTTCTGATATTGAAAAGATGTTTTTAAAATTGGCACAACTTCAAGCCTTATTAAAAAATAGAGAAGTGACTTCAATTCGAATTGTTGCAATACCTGAAAAGATGGTCGTTGAAGAAACAAAACGAAACTATATGTATATGAATTTATATAACTTTCAAGTGGACGGTCTCTATATCAATCGAATTCTGCCAAGTGATATAGATAATCCCTTTTTCAATGAATGGATTGAAATTCAACATCAGTATATTGAGGCATATGAAATGATATTTGGAGAAATTCCGATTTATAAAATACCTTGGTTTGATACGGATTTAAGTGGCATCACTGGAATAGATCTCATTGCAAAAGAAGTCTTAAAGGATCAAGAAGTCTTTAGTATTATAAGCGATCTTCAAGGTGAAACATATGAAAAAGTACAAGATGGTTATATTTTAAAATTAAACGTGCCTTGTGTGGAGAAAGCTGACATTAAACTCCACGAATCATTGACGGATATTATCATAAAAATTGGAAACTTTAAACGCAATATCCCTAAGCCAAGTACATTGAGAGATCATGAAATAACAAATGCTAAGTTAGATGAAGGGATACTTGCAATAACATTACTTGAAAAGTGAAACAATACTTAAAATGAAAGGAAGGTGCTTCTAATGAAAGCGACTAATGTAGAGATTATAGAAAAATTGATAGAAGCCAAAAAACTAGAGAAAGAAGCTTTAATGATGCTTTTCTCTAAAAAAATGCAGGGACATTTAGAAGTGATTGGAAATGAACTGAAAAAGATGGCTTGTGAGTATATCATGGATTTAGATCTGGAACAGAGTGAAAAAAAATCAACTGAAAAAAAAGAAGCGCAATATCATGGCGTTAAAAAAGTAGACATAGGTTAGGAGGGGGTTTAATGCGCATTATATTATATACAGGTAAAGGTGGCGTCGGTAAAACGAGCATAGCAGCGGCAACAGCGATAAAGTTGGCAGATGAAGGCAAGCGTGTAATGATTATGAGCACGGATCAAGCCCATAGTTTAGCAGATTCATTTGATATCAAACTCAGCTCTGAAAAGACTGAAATCACTGATAAATTGGATGCATTAGAAATAGATGTCGTTGCAGAAAGTGAATCTGCTTGGGGAAACTTGAGAACTTATATAAAAGAAATTTTAACTTCAAAATCTGAAAGTAGCATTGAAGCAGAAGAGATTCTTGTCTTTCCTGGCCTTGAAGAGTTATTTTCTCTATTCAAAATATTAGACATTTATGAAAGAGATGCTTATGATGTTTTAATTGTTGATTGTGCACCTACTGGTGAGACCTTATCATTGCTTAAATATCCTGAATTATTTGGCGATATGATTGAGAAATTATTGCCAATGAAACGTAAAATGATCAAAGTAGCAGGGCCTGTTGTCCAGACTGTGACTAAAGTGCCTATGCCAAAAGATAATGTATTTGGAGATATAGAGCGATTGATGGCAAAATTAGAGCGATTACAAAGCCTTATGTTAAATAAAGAAATCGTTTCACTCAGAATCGTAACAACACCTGAAAAAATAGTTATTAAAGAGACCAAAAGAAATTTTACTTGGCTACAACTATTTGACTACAATGTGGACGCTATTATTATAAACAAAGTTTATCCTAAGGCAGCACTTGAAGGGTATTTCAACCAATGGGTTAAACTTCAAGAAGAGGGTCTGCTTGAACTTGAAGAAAGTTTTAGAGATGTGCCAAGATTCATGCTCATGCTCCAAAAGCATGAGCTCAAAACAATCCCCGTTTTAAAAGAGGTGAGTACTTTTTATGGTGAAACAGATCCCTCAATGGTTTTGGTGACGCATAAGACCTTCAATATCACTCAAAAGGAAGATCGTCATTTTATGGAAATCTATCTGCCCTTTGCAGAAAAAAGTGAAATGGACCTAGGGCAGAATAACGGCGAAATTCAGATTGCCATTAAAAATGAAAAACGCTGTTTTGCATTGCCTGATATAATCAAAGGCAAAGAAATAGAATCTGCCAAATTTGAGAATGGTGTGTTGACCATTGCGTTTGCATAATTGTGAATTCAAACTGTAATAATTTGTGATAATTTGATATACTATAGAAAAATTAGGCTAATATAGTCAGAGCATAAGTTGTAAATTTATCATTGAAGATAAGTCAAATATAATTGAATGGATGTGCAAACTAAAATGATAAAGAGAAGTAAATCTGATTTGAAGTGTCAAGTGCTTGAAAGAAACGAACAAAATGTCATTAAAAGACCCGTTGAAACTAAAGTGTTATTGAAACATTTTGATCAAATTTTGGAAGGCAATGGAGATGTCTGCTTCGTTGTGGGTGTTTCGGGCATTGGGAAAACAACATTTGTGGAGCATACTATAAAGGCACTTGTTTTGAATGATGTGAAATGCATTTATGGTAAATTTAGAAAACAAGGGAGCAACCCCTTTTCAGCATTTTCAGACTTTGTTGAGCAGATTGTAAAACAATTATTGACATTGCCTTTTGAGCAACTAGAGTCTGTGAAAAAGACACTGTGCAGTGTTCTTGGATCTGATATTGATTTTATGGTCTCTCTGTCGCCATATCTGGAAAAATTGTTAGATTCTTCACAACTGGACTCTAGAAAAACCTTTGATATGAAAACATGTCATGCAGAAAAAGTACTCTTTGATTTTATACGAACAGTCTCGGGCTATCTCTTTCCTTTGATTGTATTTGTAGATGATCTTCAATGGGCGGATTATGCTTCTCTTAATGTCTTAAAATATTTTTGTGATCATCATAAGAAATCAGATTTTTTATTGATTATAACAAGCAGAGCATACGAAATAGAGCCTATAAATTTTGTGTCTAAGGGTATTGATACTTTTTCAGAGCATAGTATTGAAATTAAGCCTTTGAGCTGTAAGGATATTGTGAAATATACGACTTCAGTTTTGGGTGATCCTATTCAGAATATGGAGAGATTAGTTCAATTTCTCTATGGCGCTACCTTAGGCAATCCTTTCTATATAAGGGAACTGCTGATTGCTTTTATTGATGAAGGGGTGTTGAGTCATTTAGATGAACAGCAATACTGGCTAGTTGATATTGAAGCAATGGAGAAGTACACCCTATTACCAGATGTGCAATCCATATTGATTCAAAATCTCAAGCGACTCGGCCAAGAAGATTGGGAGTTTTTAAATATACTGGCTTGCTTAGATGGTATTGCGACGTACTATTTTTTAATGAAAATTGTAGGTTTAAAAGAAAACGATATGAGCATTAGGGTAAACAAATTATGCGAAAAAGGGCTTGTTACATTAATAGAATCAGATGGATCGGGTGAGTATTCTGAGACAACCATTTTAATGCATGACATTATTTCGGATCATATTTATAGAGAAATACCTTCGAATAAAAGAACTCAGATACATACACGGATTGTCAAGTACTTAACAGAAAGTGATTTAAAACAGTATTTTGAGAGCAACCGACTTTTGCTAACATCACAAATTATACGGTCAGATACAGATACTTTAATAAAAGATGCTGATAAGTGGTTTGTTGAGCTCAATCATACAGGAAGATCGATGAAGAAGAGCACTGCTATTAATGAAGCTTTAAAAATATTTGAGATGTGTGAATATTTATTGCCCTATAGTAGCTTTAAAGATAATGTTGTATTGGAAAGAAAAATACAATTTGAACTTGGCGAATGCGAGTTTTTATTGAAACAATATGACCAAGCAGATGAACGCTTTAAGATACTGATGGCTCAATCGAGTACGAAAGAAGATTTGGTAGAAGTTCAATGCAAATATATGGACCTTTATGAGTACAGTGGTCACTCGGAAAAAGTGTTAGAGATTGGGATGGATGCTCTTGAAAATCTTAAATTTGACATGAAGGATAATCAACTCAATTCATATGTTATACGAATCAAACAAATGTTTTCGGAAAATAAAATTAGAACGTTGAAAGAGGCCACTGATATTAAGGATGTTAGGTTGCTTCAGATATTAGATATCTTAACTAAAATGGCACCAGCCGCCTATTTTTTGGATAGTAAATGCTTTACGTTCATTTTGATGAAAATTGGAGAAATCTCTGCAATACATGGCAATTCTCCCTATGCCCCTATTGGCTATGTAGGGATTAGTTTCGTACAATACAATCTTTGGAAGAATTCTAATAACGGAAAATTGTTAATGGATGTAGCACTTGAGTTACTGGAAACATCAGAAGTTATATCGACGAAAGCAATTGTACATTTCCTAATTGGAACTTTTCTAAAACATCGATCAGCGCCAATTGTTGATGCAATCCCCAACCTATTAAAAGCCATTGAAGAAGGGAGCTTATCAGGAAAATATCTTTATTGCGGTTATTCAGTGACTGGAATCCTTAATTTAAAATACATGATGGGCATTCCGTTAGATGAGTTGAGCAAGGATATGATTCGGTATAAGAAGATGGCTTGGATGGATCATAATAGAATGAAATATATTCAAGAAACATATGAAAATCATATGGATTGTTTAAGGAAGGCATGTTTATCAGAAGTCAAGCATTTTAACACTATAAGTGAAGGTATACCAGATAGTACTAAAATACTTAATCAAAATCTATTCAGGCTTCAAAGATTATATTTAATAGGCGACATACCTAAGGCCATTCGTTTAACAGAGCGTATAGCGTCTGCGATGAAATTGCTAAACGGATACATTTTATATCCAGATATCCTCTTATTCAGTATTCTTACAAGAGGATCAATGCATAATATGTATACTATAAATGAACAACAAAAGAATTTAAGCATAATGAAAGAACTCTTAGATGAGTTTAAAGAGTGGATAGAGCCCTTTTCTGGAAATCATTATGCACGTATGATTTTAGCTCAAGCGACATATAAAAAATGTTTAAATCAAGATGAGCGTTTAGATCATTGGTATAATGAAGCCATCGAAGTTTCTGAGAAAAATGGTCAAACTCATGTTTTAGCTTTGAGTAATCTATTAGCTGCTCGATATCATAAGAAAGGCAGTGGACTTTCAAATTATTATGCAAGAGAGGCAGAATACTATTTTAATCAGTGGGGTGCTGAATACATCTCAACTATGATCGGAAAAGAATTCTCTTTGGGAGATAGATCGCCTCAAAAAGATTTAGATACAGTTTTGCCTACTCTGATTTCAGAAGGAGGCAGTGTAGGTTTCCCAGATGAGAAATTTCTAAGTCAGCTGGATTGTTTGGATGAAGAACAAGTATTTATCTATATTCTCGATTACTTGGCTAAGTATAGTCAATCTGAATATGCAGCGATACTACTAGAAAAATCTGACTTGATGTACCTGCACTATGAAAAAAATTACGATGAGCAAGTAGTAGTACATACCGATTTGATTAACATTAATCATGTCAGCCATTTATCTCGAAAGATCATACGTTATTCTGCACGTACTGGTGAAGATTTTATTTTAAATGAAGATGAGACTATGGGAATAGCGGCTTTTGATCCTTACATTATGGCACACGATGAAATCTCTATTATTTGTACACCGATCATACATGCCGGTGTATTGGTTGGTTTATTTTATTTTGAAAAAAAATGTAAAAATGGATTTGATGCGTATTTTTTAGAACAGATTAAAGTGATAATGCCATTTTTGATTTTTAAAAAGACTCTTAGTGGGAAGCAACCTATTACTGATTTTCGACCTTCTTGTACGTTAGATCAATTACTGACTGAACGCGAGCAAGAAGTATTAGAATTGCTTTCAGAGGGGTTGTCAAATTCAGGAATTAGTAAAAAGCTGTACATTACGTTAGGAACCGTTAAAAATCATCTGAGTAATATCTACGGAAAATTAGAAGTAGAGAGTAGAATTCAGGCTGTGATAAGAGCAAAAGAAATGAACATGTGCCAAAAGTAATATGAGCAGTTAAAATATTACTTTTGGCACATGTATTTTATATCTAAATTGTATATTCTGAAAATATATACAATTTACGTCTGCTAATGTTGAATTTAAAAAGGAGGAGGCAGAAAGATGGAAAAGTATGTTGGTGAAATACGCATGTTTGGTTCTAGTGAAGTTCCAGATGGATGGTTAAAATGTGATGGGCAGCATTTGGAGGTCGTTGAATATTTTGAGTTATTCAGTATAATTGGAAGTACTTTTGGTGGAGATGGCAGAACAAACTTTTGTCTTCCGGATTTAAGAAGTCGTGTTGTAATTGGAAAGAGCACGGAATATCCACTTGGTAAAATTTTTGGGAAAGAGAGAGTGACCTTGGATATAGATGAAATGCCCAAACATAATCATTTCGTCAGTGCATGTAATGGTCATGGTGATCAAGCGGTTCCGAAAAATAATTTCCTAGGCGTCCCAAATGAACTGAAAGTAGAACACCTTATGTACAGAAATCGTTTTAATTTTATGAAAATTCATCCGGATTCTATTGGATACAGTGGAGAGGGCCGTTCACATAACAATATTCAGCCTTGCCTAGCTGTCAACTTTTGTATAGCATTTGAAGGAATCATTCCAAATAAGAAACTTGATTCTAATAAAGTTGAAGATGAAGGAGGAGAAGATGTCAGATTTTAATGGGAAAGATTATCTAGGTGAAATTAGAATGTTTAGTGGAAACTTTGCACCAGCCAATTGGGCTTTATGCGATGGGGAGCTTTTGCTTATAGAAGAGTATCAGGACCTCTATAGTAAAATTGGAACTGATTATGGTGGTGATGGTAGAAGTACTTTTGCATTACCAGATATGAGGGGAAGAGTACCTGTGCATATGGGAAAAGGGGCAGAATTATCAGAGTATAAATTAGGTGATAAAAAAGGCGAAGAAACTGTTAAATTGGGAGTGGATGAGTTACCAAAACATAACCATAGGATGAATGTGGATACAATGAAGGCTGATAAAGTCAATCCAGAAAATTGCTTGATTGTAAATCCAGACTTTAATCTTTATTGTGAAAAAACATCTAAAGAAGCAATAGTAGCAATGGCTGATAAATCACTATCAGAGGTAGGGCAGAACATGGCGCATAATAATTTGCAACCTACTTTGAGCATCAATTTTATAATTCGTATTCAAGGCGGTGACTCTCAAGATTCTCAAGATTCTCAAGGTTCTCAAGGTTCTCAAGAGGAGATTGAAAACTCAGAAGTAATGGAATCTACAGACCAGTTTATTGGAGAAATTCGCATATTTCCTTATGACTTTGTGCCTCAGGGGTGGATACGATGCAATGGTTCTAATTTGAGAATAACGGAGCATGCGACTTTATATAGTATAGTACATAATAATTTTGGTGGTGATGGCCTTACTTCTTTCGGTTTACCTGATATGAGAGGTCACATTCCTATGCATGAAAATGAAAAGCACAGGTTGGGACAGAGTGTAGGCGCCGATCAGGTAAAAATTAGCATTAAACAGATGCCATCACATACGCATGGTTTGATGACGGTGGATAAACTTGCCGATACAAAACTTTGTGGGAGTGAACGTATGTTAGCACGTGCCAATATACCTGATAGTCGAAATTTGAAAGCATTCTGTAAGCAAAACAAGAATCCAGTAAATTTGGATGAGGAGTGGACAATAGAACATATTGGTGGATCAAAGCCTCATAATAACATGCAACCTAGTATCGCACTTCAGTATTGTATTGCAGATACAGGCATATATCCACAACATAAATGAAGCACTGTAAAAACAAGATCTCAATGCCTTTAATACGGAATTACCAGCAACTGGTTTTTCTGGTGGTGAAAAGGGGATGGAATCAGATGCATATGCAGAGGACAGTTTGACGAAACAGAAATATTGCAACATGTACTAGAGGCTTTAGACATCATGAAACGTAGCCAGCCTCAAATTGTAATTAGTGACATTATGATGCCTCATCGGAATAAAGCATTTGATCCAATGCTTATAGACATCTTTAAAGAACGAAATGAAGAATTTTTAGAGGTATGGAAAACTAAAGTGATACGATAAAAAAAGTTTAGCCTTCTTATTGTCACTTATTTGTTCAAGTGAAATGAGAAGGTTTTTTCTTTTTTTAAAGTAAATGTTCTATCCAATGCTAAAATGGTAAGCTTATATGAAAAGTTGGTGGACTCATAAAGTAAAACGTAGTATGATTATGAGATACTAAACTATTTCCCAAAAAAGTGAGTCGTTGTAAAAGTGTTATAGGAGAGAGTTGAATGATTAAAGAAACTAGACATCGGATGCGTGAATTAAATACGAATAGACAACGTTTAAGTATTAAGATCTACGCATTTATTTATATTGTTGGATTATTAGGTGCGACGATTTCTATAATGACTAATCCTTTAAATACCTTTATAGGAAAATTAAAACAACTGATACCGGTGAGTGCTGTGATTGCACTTTCATTGGTAATTCTTTATATGTTCTATAAGAGAATTGGAAAAGTGAAGTGGATTGACAAGGGCCTTTTTATGATGACATTGTTTCTATATGCGATTATTACTGTGGTCTCTATTGGTAAAATTCTAAGTGTCGTTATCTGGGTGCCTATATTTGTCGTTTTTTTGTTTACCTTGATGGACGTAAAATTGAGTTATCTATTCATAGCAATACATTTCATTGTGACGCTTCTTTATAATTTGAAGTATCCGTCCTATCACTATGAAGTGACCAAATCAACTTATACAAGCATGTATACGATTATCTTTATCCTTTTAATAACGATTCCTAAAGTGATTAATCTCTTTCAAGCCTATCAGAAAAAAATTCTTGAAGATAATGATTCCCTATACAAAAATAACGAGCAGGTTAACTTATTGCTTAAAGATAATGCTGAAAAAAATAAACAATTGACAGAGATTGCTTACAAGGATTCAGTAACAGGTGTATTAAATCGGCTGGGTTTTATTAAGGCTTTAGACGATTGTTTAAAAAGTGATCATCAGATGGCGTTATCCGTATTGCTTGTAGATATTGTTCAGTTTAGAAACATCAATAGTGTTTATGGCTACGGATTTGGAGACAAAGTACTAAGAAAGACGTCTGAGCTGTTAGGGACGCCAAAGTTTAGAGTGAAGCATATTGCAAGAGTTGGAAATGATACTTTTGCGGTGGTTATTACGGATATAACTATAGCTGAACTTGAAAAAAAGATTAACAGTGATTTAGGATATTCTATCTTTTTAGAGGAACCTGGCATTAATATTAAGTATCGAGTAGGTATTTCATTGTGTGATTCCAACGAAAAGACTGCAGAAATGTTGTTAAATGAAGCTGATATTGCGCTGAGTAAAACAAAAGAACTCCATACGGTTAATTATTTCATCTATGATCTCAAATTAGATCATGAAATTAAGAATCGATTTAGCATGACTTTGGCATTGGATCGAGCTATAGATGCTAAGCAGATTTTTATGATGTATCAGCCAATTTACGATATGAATGCTGAGAAAATAGTCAGTGTCGAGGCATTAGCCAGATGGCATGACGATGTTTTGGGGATAGTTTCACCAGATATATTCATCGAACTTGCGGAAAAATCAACTTTAATCCATGCCCTTGGTAATCTCATCATAGAGTCTGTGTGTTTGTTTATTGGTCGACTTGAAGACCAGGGGATTGATTATTGTGTAACCATTAATATTTCATCTAGACAATTGGACCGTGAAAATTTTGCTGAAATGTTTTTGAAGCAAATTAATGCCCACAAACTTAATCCATTTAAAATTGGAGTAGAGATTACGGAATCTACGTTGATAGAAAAATTTGATTTGGTCGTTGATCATCTTAATAGACTTCGCGATGAGGGGATTAAAATCTATTTGGATGACTTCGGAACAGGGTATTCCTCTTTGAACTATTTAGATCAATTGCCAATTGATGTGTTGAAAATAGATAAAGGTTTTGTGGATGAGATATTGACCAACGAGAGAAAAAGGCATCTTTTAGAAACCATCGTAGCCTTGGCGAGACAGTTTAATTTAGAAGTACTTGCAGAAGGTGTCGAAATAAGAGAACAAGCTGAATTATTAAAACAAATGGGCATTGATAGAATACAGGGGTATTATTATTCAATGCCTCTAAATGAAATGGATATTTTAAGACATCATTGACATAACGCAAGGCCTTTAATCCCTCTGTGATTAATGCATATAGAATATATGATGTGTTTTGTTGTGAGAAGTTAAGAATTTGTCATATAAGAAAAAATCTGTTGGATTCAATGAATAAAGGGTAATAGGTACAATAAGTAATAATTTAGTTAGCGGAGGTGTTTTATGAACAATGTACAATTAAAAAGAATGCAAAATGATAAAGGTTTTATTGCGGCGCTTGATCAAAGTGGTGGTAGTACCCCAAAAGCACTTGCAAACTATGGTGTCATGGAAGATGCTTATAAAGATGAAGCTGAAATGTTTCAGCTTGTACATGAAATGCGGACACGTATTATGAAGAGTAGTGCATTTACAAAAGATAAAATTCTTGCAGCGATTTTATTTGAAAATACAATGGATTTAAAAGTGGATGGGCAATACAGTGCCGATTATCTTTGGGAAACAAAGGGCATTGTTCCTATTTTGAAGGTAGATAAGGGGTTGGCAGCATTAGAAAATGGTGTTCAATTGATGAAACCTATTCCAAATCTTGAAGATCTGTTAGAACGCGCTAAAGAACGTCATATTTTTGGTACTAAAATGCGTTCAGTCATAAAGGAAGTAAGCGAGTCGGGCATAAAAGCCATCGTTAAACAACAATTCGAAATTGCAAATGTAATTATTGCAGCTGGATTTGTGCCGATTATAGAACCGGAAGTAGATATTCACACAGTAAATAAACAAGTTGCTGAAGATATTCTTAAAAAGGAATTGATAGAGCAATTGAAAAAAATGGCTCCAGAACAAAAAGTGATGTTTAAACTCACGCTTCCCGAAGTTGATAATCTGTATGAAGAGCTCAATGAGTATCCAAACGTCGTGAGAGTTGTTGCATTATCAGGTGGTTATTCTAGAGAAGAGGCTAATGCAAAACTTTCTAGAAATCGTAAAGTGATCGCAAGTTTTTCTAGAGCATTAACAGAAGGTTTAAGTGCTCAGCAAAGTGATGCTGAATTTGATAAGATGATTGGTCAGTCGATTCAATCTATCTATGAGGCTTCAATACAGCCATAATGGCTCTAAAGTGTTATTCAATCGTTTGATTTTATAAAGATGAGAAGGTTTGCTTACGTGATTTTTCACATAGGCAAACCTTTTTTATGTGGTAGGGACTTGAAGATATCAATCATTATGTTAATATAAAATCATTAAAAGAATAAATTTAAGTAATAGGAGTGAAAAATATGAATAAAAATAAACTAGTTGTTGTTGGCGTTGGGCACGTGGGCTCGTATGTCTTAGCAGATGCCATGAAAATGGGACTGTTTGCAGAGATCAACACGATTGATATTTTAGAAAATGTCGCTTTTGGCGAGGCACTTGATCAAGCACAAGCCACAGCTTTAACCTATATGACGAATGTGACTGTAAAGAGTGGTGGCTATGAGCAATGCGCGGATGCAGATGTCATTATCGTAGCAGCAGGACCAAGTGTCTTACCAAATCCTGACGATCCTGAAGGTGAACCCGATCGTACTCTACTGACTAAAACTAACTGTAAGGTGATTCGTGAGGTTATGACAGGCATTACACAATACACGAGAGAGGCCATTATTATTTTGATCACCAATCCATTGGATACCATGGTCTATATCGCTGAAAATGAATTTGATTATCCTGCTGGACGCATATTTGGAACTGGCACGATGTTGGATTCAGCAAGGCTACGCAAATTAATCGCGGACACATATCAAATTGATCCGAAGTCTGTTACAGGGTATATGATGGGAGAGCATGGCAGCACAGCTTTTCCTGTTCTCAGTCATGTGAATGTTGCAGGTATTCCCTTTAGTGAATTAAACCAGTATTTTGAACCAACTGAGGACATTCAAGATCCTGAAGTGGTTAAAACTTCAATTATCAGTGCCGCCTATAAAGTTTTTAATGGCAAGGGGTGGACCAACGCAGGGGTGGCTCAAGCGGCTGTGACCATGGCGAAGGCCGTGCTGTTGGATGAAAAAAGTGTTTATCCAGCGTCTACAACTTTGCGTGGGCAATACGGTCATGATGGGGATGTGGCCTTTAGCATGCCTTGCATCATTGGGCGTGAAGGTATTTTAAAACAGTTGCCAGTGGCTTTAAACGCCTGGGAAGCACAGAAACTCGAAGACTCTATCGCTTTTATCAAGGCAACTATGATAGATGCTCAAACGGGCCCTCAAAAATAACGTCAAGCGCATATAACGCAGTGATTCCATTTCTAGGCATCTTAATTTCATCCCTGAAAAATCAGATTTAGTAGGGATGGACATCAAGGTGCTTTTTTGATTGATATCCTTTTTTAATCATGATACCCTTTTTCTATACAGAGTAAATCCGACAAATTCGTGCAAGGAAAGTCGGTCAATCTATTTTATATTCATGTAGAGTGGAAAGAGAAGGGAATCCAATGGAAGGTTTAAATAATATCAATCAGGTCATTCAATACATTGAAGCGCATTTGAATCAAAAACTGGACTTGAAAGCGGCGGCTCAAAAAGCTTATTTGTCAGAATATCAACTCTCGCGACTATTCACGCAGCTCTTTGGCATTAGTATATCAGAGTATATCAGACGTAGAAGACTGACTCTAGCAGCATATGAGATTCAGAATACTCAAATAAGAGTTATAGACCTTGCGCTTAAGTACGGTTATGAATCTGCTGATTCTTTTTCAAGAGCGTTTAAAAAGCTTCACAATATCACGCCAACGGAAGCTAAGAAAGCAGGTGCGAAAGTCGTTGCTTTTCCAAAGCTGTCCGTGGCGATTGACATCAAAGGGGAATCAGAAATTCAGTATAGAATCGAATCTACTTGCTCGGAGATAGAAGTGATAGGTAAATCATTTAGGATTTCAGCTGAAAAAGTATTGGAAGAAATCCCTATGGCCTGGCATGAATTAAAGGCCTCTGGGCAGTTAGATGTATTAGCCAATCAGAGAGATGATTCAATTAATTCTTTAAATGGCATACTTGGCATTTACAGTGATGAAGGTGAGTCTCTAACTGGAGAATACCGTTATTTTATAGGTGCGAGAAAGTATAGTGTGTCAACTCAAGCGTTTAGGTCTTTTTTCATCAAAAGTGGTAGATGGCTTGTCTTCACAAATATTTCTGAGGCTCGACGCAAGCTTTTTTCCGAGTGGATTCCAACTTTAGGGTATACTTTAGATCAAAGGCCTTTTATTGAATGTATTTTTAGTCCTTTCAGTACCACAAAAGATGAATTATGGGTTCCAATCAAATAAGCCTTAACTTTCAAGGATATGATTTGAAAAGGAGACAACATGGATAAAATTAAAATCAAAGGTGCAACGCTTCACAATCTTAAAAATATGAACATCGAAATCCCTAAGTATAAACTTGTTGTAGCCACAGGTGTTAGTGGCTCAGGGAAATCAAGTCTTATGTTCGATATCGTATTTGAGGAAGGTCGAAAACAATACTTAAAATCCCTAGGAATACTCAGTGACATCGAATCCGTAGAAAAATTCACAGCGATAGAAGGGCTTGGTCCAACAATTGCAGTTAAGCAAAATATAATCAGGCAAAGTAATCCTAGATCAACGGTGGGTTCAAGAACAGGGTTACTTAATATGCTGAGTATGTTGCTCTCTACATATGGTCATATCAGATGCAGTAATTGTGATGCTATGATAGAGCATGGCTTGATTTGTGAAGCTTGCGGTGCAGAAATGGAAAGATTGAGTTTAAACTACTTTTCTTATAACCATCCAAATGGCATGTGTCCAACTTGTTCTGGCCGAGGCTATTTTTATGACTTTGATTTAGAAGCTTTAGTACCAAATCAAGGGATTACACTTGGACAAATCTTTGATTCTGTTAAGCTGACCAGTGGCTTTATGAGACTTGTAGAAAGAAGATTTGGTGAATATTTAGATATACCGTTCTGGTCACTTCCTGAGGATGTGCGTTTCGACGTCTTATATGGACATCAAGTATCTAATGCTTCTGACAAAGTGAGTTTTTGCTTAAGTCGGCTTTTTCAAGGTAGAATGGCGAGAGATGAGTTTGACACAAATGAGATCTACTTTAAAAAATACTGTGAGGATTGTGAAGGTACAAGAATTGGCGAGGATGCCAGAGCGTACTTATTACAAGGGAAGCATATTGGGGAACTTGCTCAGATGTCGGTTAGTCAACTGTTAGAATTCATAAAGCAATATAAAGAAAATGCTATTTTACCCTATAGTGGCCAGAAACTGACAGATGCAGTAATAGAGAAATTAGAGGGGATGGTTGAAGCTAAATTAGGTCATTTAACGCTATATAGAGAAATGCCTTCGTTAAGTGGTGGCGAGATACAACGCTTATTCCTCTATAATCATTTAGCGAGTAAGTTAGATTCTTTGATCTATGTCTTAGATGAGCCCACTGTGGGGTTACATGAGTCCGAAAAAATAGAACTCATGACGGCTATCAATCGCTTAAAGGACCTAGGCAATACCGTTTTAGTGGTCGAACATGATGCCCTGATTATATCCCAAGCGGATCATGTTATTGATATTGGCCCCTATGCTGGCATCAATGGTGGCGAAATCATATATCAAGGATCATATGATGGTCTTCTTGAATCTGAAAAATCAGTGACAGGACATTATCTTTCTGGTCAAGTGAAGTTGCCAGAACGACAACTGAAGTCACGTGAAATGCTCATTAATTCTGAAAAGATTTCTATTGTGAACGCATGCACAAATAACTTAAAACATATTACAGTTCATATGCCTCAAAATGCATTGGTTGGTATTTGCGGTGTTTCTGGAAGTGGCAAGAGTTCGCTTATATCACAAACCCTTATAGAGCGTCTTAAAGCGCATTTTAATGGGCTGGACACATCAAAGTCATTATTACTTGGTGTGGATAATATTGATAGTTATTGCGAAATTTCTCAAGCACCGATTGGTCGAAACATAAATTCTACACCGGCTTCATATACAGGAGTATGGGATAAAATCAGGAAACTTTTTGCAGACCAATCTACAGCTAAGGCTAAAAGTTTTAAGGCAGGTCATTTCTCTTTTAATTCAGATGGCGCATGTGAAAAATGCGGTGGCTCTGGTACAGAAACCATTTGGCTAGGAGGTGACCAAAAGATTACATCCGTATGTGAGACCTGTAAGGGAAAGAGATTTAATGAGGCGTCTTTATCGATTTTATATCGAGGGAAAAATATTTATGATGTTCTGGAAATGAGCATTTCTGAGGGGATAGAGTTCTTTAAGTCTGAATCTAATATCACTAAAGTTTTAAAAAAGTTGGATGCTATTGGTATGGGTTACATTAAGCTAGGACAACCCACGTCTACTTTAAGTGGCGGAGAAGCTCAACGGATTAAGCTTGCTAAAGAGCTATCTAGGAAAAAAAGAGGGCATACGCTTTATATATTAGATGAGCCGACTACCGGTCTAAGTCTCTATGACACAAGCAAACTGATTTTATTATTAGATCAGTTAGTGACTGAGGGCAACTCTGTATGGGTCGTTGAACATGATATTCATGTGCTGAGGACTTGTGATTGGTTAGTGGAAATTGGACCAGAAGGTGGCGAAAATGGCGGTTATGTTGTAGCAGAAGGGACACCTGAGGATTTAAAGACTAACCTTAATTCGAGAACAGGGAGGTATTTGTAATGGAAAACCTATCCAATCAGATTCATAAAGACTATTCGTCGCTTAACAGCATCCTTATTGTGAAAAATGACCAAGTACTCTATGAAAATTATTTTAATGGTTATAAGCCTTTAGAACCGCAACATCTAGCTTCTGTGACCAAAAGTGTGTTATCCTTATTAGTGGGGATTGCCATAGATCAGGGCTTGATTCATAGCGTTGAAGATAAAGTACTCGATTACTTTCCAGAATACAGTGCTCAAGCCACAATGATTCAAAAGTCAATCCGTATCAAACAGCTGCTAACCATGACAGCACCATTTGCTTTTTCTATGAAATCCATGGACGGGCGTCCTTTTGAACCACTAGATAGACTGAGAAGACAAAAAGACTGGGGCAAATACATCATCAGTCTAATGGGAAAAGGGGACTTGACCAGTCGATTTCAGTACTCAACACCGAGCACACATTTGTTATCTGCAATAATCACTAAAACCAGTGGTCTATCCACAAGGACCTTCGCCAATCAAAATTTATTCGGCCCAATTGAGATAAATGAAATAAAGCCTATTCAGATGACTTCTTTTAAATTGGAAGATTTGTTTGGTGAAAAATTGAGTGGGTGGGTGACTGATCCACAGGGGATTAATACAGGTGGATGGGGAATCTCTTTGACTCCTAGAGACATGGTCAAGATAGGACAACTAATAGTGCATAATGGGGTGTACAATGGCAGGCGTATTATTTCAAAAGAGTGGATAAATGATGCCACAAAAGAGCAAGTTGAGGGTTATGGATACTTATGGTGGTTAAAAGAGATTCAAGGCGTCTTTGTGATCGCGGCTTTAGGATATGGGGGCAATATTATTGCCTGTATACCGACGCTAGATATGATCATCGTCACCACAGGACGGATGACTCGTAAAGCGATTGATCCTTGGAAGCTACTTGATTTAGTGCTCAGTGTACTACTATGACAGAATTAGGAAAGGAATGATATTATGAAATTTACAGGATCGTGTCTTTGTGGGAACGTTACATTTGAGATTATTGGCAATTTTGAACATTTTTTTCTTTGTCATTGCGGACGCTGTCGTAAAGATACGGGTTCAGCTCATGCTTCAAATTTGTTTTCTTCAACAGCTCAGTTGAAGTGGCTTTCGGGTGAATCAGATATAAAAACGTTTAATTATAAGTCAGAAGGGCATGTAAAGAGCTTTTGTCAAAACTGTGGTTCAGCATTGCCCAATATTCAGATGGACGGAAAATTGCTTGTAGTTCCGGCTGGAAGCATTGATAATGACGCCGATATTAATATAAGACCTGAAGGTCATATTTATATGAAAAGTAAGGCCAGTTGGGACGTACATCTAGAAGAAGTCGCTATGTTTTTAGAACTTCCAAGTGATAAAAAAAGGAGATATAACACGATGAAATTTATTGATATGCACTGTGATACCTTGATGCAACTTTTGATTCATGATAGAGATCAGGCCAACTTATTAAAATCAGAATTTACAGCTGTCGATTTCGAAAGAATGAAAAAAGCTGGACAGTTAGCCCAGTTTTTCGCTGTGTTTTTGCCACCGCCTGACTATTATGATACGTTAAAAATTGAAGGCTTAACAGATCGTAAATACATTGACATTTTGCACGGCTATTTAATGAAAAATCTTGAAGCGAATAAAGCACTGATTAAAATAGCATACAACGCACAGGATCTTATTGAAAATGAAGCACAAGGAAAAATGAGTGCTGTATTGACTATGGAAGATGGTCGTGATGTCAATGGTAAATTGAGCCGAATAAAAGAATTTTATGATATGGGTTTTAGAGCGATGTCCTTAACATGGAATTTTGAAAATTGTTTTGGATATCCCAATTCAAAAGAGCCTGAGATCATGCGTCGAGGTCTAAAAGATTTTGGCAAAGAAGCTGTTGAATATATGCAAACCTTGGGGATGATTGTAGATGTGTCTCATCTGTCAGATGGTGGTTTTTATGATGTGGCTCAAATTTGTAAAAAACCCTTTGTGGCAACACATTCAAATGCAAGAAGCCTCAGCAATCATCCAAGAAATTTAACCGATGATATGATCCGGGTACTTGCAAAACATGGCGGGATCACAGGCATCAACTTTGCACCTGCTTTTTCAAATGCAGATATTTTAGAGACGCATGGTTATGCAAAAGCGTATGCTGAGATGGCACAATACATTGCGAATGTTGGTGGTATAGATGTGGTTGGTTTAGGAAGTGATTTTGATGGCATCAGTGGCCTCTTAGAGATTGACAGTACTGATAAAATGTATTTGCTCGAAGATGCTCTAAAAGAAGTGGGCTTTAAATCAGCAGAAATCGAAAAGATATTTTATAAAAATGCATTAAGAGTTATGCATGACTGCCTGTAATCCTTAAACGAATTTTTTTATTAAAACAATAAGAATTGAGCTGAAATATTTTCTTGTGGCTATGTATATTGAAGAGCAAGCTAATAAATTTAGGTTACGAGGTGAAAGAGATGAGTGAGTCAAAACTGAAAAAAGAATCCCCTTCAATGGATGCATGGTTAAGAGAAGCTAAAGCTGATCCAAATGTATCACAGGAAGGTATGTTTTTAGTTCACAATGGAATTGTGAGACAGACACCAAAAGCCCAAGTCAGAGAAGGTGTCCATGACGGTTCATTAGTAGTTGGAATGACCTTTAGTTTTGATGCAGAGAAGGTAGACGCTGCCGTAAAAGAAACTTATAACATGGAGGGGATTTACTATGTTAGGACATGGCTTAATGAAGGGGATCTCAACGTTGGAGATGATATTATGTATGTACTCATAGGCGGTGATATAAGGCCGCATGTTGTGGATGCACTGCAATTTCTTGTGGGGAAGATAAAAAACGAATGTGTCGCTGAAGTAGAACAGAACTGAAAGATTTTAAGGCTAAATGATAGGATCTTATTCCACAATATAAGAACGCCACTAATACAGAATGGTATCGGTGGCGTTTTGCATTATAAATCTTTAGATTTGAGCATAGCGGATGTGATTTTATCTAATAATTGACTTAATGTTTTAAAGTCTTCAGCGTCGATATCTCCACTTGAAAGGATCGTGTTATATAAGTTCAGTGGAATTTGTTTCGACTTCTGTTTTAATGCTTTGCCCTGATCAGTCAATTTTATAATCATTTGTCTTTCATCATCAGTGGAACGTGTTCTTGTAATCATACCATTTGACTCTAGTCTTTTCAATAAAGGGGTTAGGGTATTGGTATTTAAAAAGAGTTTTTCACTGATTACTTTTATCTGCACTGCATCTGTTTCCCAGAGTACAAGCATAACCAAATATTGAGGATAGGTCAAGTGGAGCTCATCCAACATGGGCTTATAAAGCTGGGTCGTTAAACGAGAAGCTAAATAGAATCTAAAGCAGAGCTGGTTATCTAATTTTAAGGCGTCTATGTCTGCCTCTTTTTTAGCCATGAAATCCTCCTTTGTCATAATATGATTTATATGTTCTCATGCGCTATATTAGCATGTTATGCTCAGATTGTCTAGCAGAAGTCTTTAATAAGAGGTTGACATTAGTAGATAAAAAGGGTAGACTAGAAAAGCCGTTTTATATCGTGCGCGATATAAAATTGAATGCACAGATAGCAATAGAAAAAGGAGGTAATAGCAGTGAAAATTCATGCATTAAAATTTTATGGAAATGGCGAAATGACAGAAGGTTTTGCATTTGGCGGCTCAATGGCGAAAGCGCAAATAGATGCAGAGAAGAAATATCCAGCAAGTTTACAAAACTATTTAATAGATACTGGAAGTGACGTTATTTTAGTGGATACAGGTCTTAAAATCGAAACACCAGATTTTGAAAAAAAACCAGATATGTCCCTATATACAGGTGAAAAAATAGCAAACTTTGTTGAAGCTCTTGAAAATGTAGGCTATAAGCCTGAAGATATTGATAAAGTGATTTTAACACATAAACATCCAGATCATAGTGGTGAATTGAGATTATTTGATCACGCAAAGATTTATATCTCTCAAACAGAGGCCGAAGCTATGAAGTTGGATGGCGACAACATTGTAAGTGTTAATTTTAAAGATGGTGCTTATAAGAACTTTGAAGCAAGTGAAATAATAGCAGAAAACTTGGTTATGCTACCTGCATGTGGACACACAAAAGGTAACTCAATTGCTGTTTTAGAATTTGAAGGCTTGCATTATATGTTTCATGGTGACATCACTTATACAGATGAGGCGTTAAAGAGAAATCAACTTTCAATTGTCTTTGAAGATATTGATTTAGCGAAAGTAACACTTGAGAAAGTGCGTACTTTTATAAAAGAAAATGATACGGTGTATTTGTCAACACATACTCCAGAAGGTATAACTGCATTAGAAGAAAAATTAGTAATGAAATTATAGTGAGCGTGTTAAAAGTCGAAAATTGAGTAACCAGATGCTATTTGATGTGCTTTCAGAAAGTACCTGATACAGCGTAGCAGCAATGGTTTATGTGAAACTGAGTTTATTGAGGATGATAGAGGAGTTAAAAATTATGACAGTAGTGAACAGTGAAAAATGTATTGGTTGTGGTCTATGTGTTAAAGACTGTGTTGCGAGAGATATAGAAATGGTAGATCAAAAGGCCGTTGTTAGAAATGTAACTTGTGTGAACTGCGGACATTGTATAGCCATCTGTCCTAAAAATGCAGTTACAATTGAAGATTATGATATGGAAGAGGTAAAAGAATACTCAAAAGAGCGCTTTGACATTGAGTCTGAAACATTACTTAATTTTATAAAGTTCAGAAGAAGCGTAAGACAGTTCAAAGAACAAGATGTTGAATCAGAGATGCTTTCTAAGATCATCGAAGCTGGTCGATTTACACAAACGGGTATCAATATGCAAGATGTATCTTATGCTGTGATCAAAAAGGGATTGCCAGAATTAAGAGGGATGACGCTTGAAAGCTTAAAAAACACTGGAGAATATATTTTAGCAAATTTGACACCAGAAAATAAAAAGTATGAAAACTACGCAAAAATGTGGATTAAAATGTATGAATCATATAATGAAAATCCAGATGGAAGTGATTTTTTATTCTTTAAGGCACCAGCAGTTATCGTTATCAGTGCTACATCGGAAGTTAATGGTGCACTGGCGGCTTCTAATATGGAATTGATGGCAAATACGCTGGGACTAGGCACTTTTTTCAGTGGATTCTTAGCAAAAGCTGCACATGGCAATGAAAATATTAAAAATTTCCTTCAAATTAAAGAGGGCAAAGAAGTTGTGTGTGCAATGGTAATCGGCCATCCAGCAGTTAGATATGAGAGAACAGTTCCAAGAAAAAATGCGGATATCACTTGGATGTAGAATTTGCTACTAGTTCAGCTACTATGCAAACTATTACGAAAATTGAATTAGTAGATGTGAAAGTCATATACGCTGCTTAACAAAAAAATATTCAGCAATTATTGCTGAATGTTTTTTTGTTTCTCAAAATACTCTATCACAAAATTCATATCGATCCCATTACCAGTAGCTCTATACATTCCATAATATCCATAATAATTTTCAATCAAAATTTCATTTTCATTGAAAATTGTGAAATTTATTTCTTTCATTTCTGAATTTTTAAAACTAAAATAATAAAAACTTTCATTATCCATTTCTTTGTAGTGTTTAAATGGAATTATAAAATACTTATACCGTTTCATAAAATTTTTAATTGATTCTATTTGTAACTCGTCTGTAACATTAATCTGTACCCCACCATCTAAAATCCCATTTTTATGGCTTATTCTTACTGCTGTTATATCGTAATTTTCAATTTTAACGCCCATTATTTGATAGATATTCTTAGGCAAAACTATGTATGTTACTATAACAACTACTATAATAAATATCACATATACTTTTGTTTTCTTCATAGTTTCTCCTTACATTTTTATCATGTTATATTTAGTTGATTTTCTTTTGTTTTCCATTTTGATTAATTTCATCCACTTTTTCTTAAACGAAATATCATAATAAATTTAAGCTGGCATTTTATAGTCGTACCTCTGGTGGCCACATGTAAAATTGTAGTGCACTCGTCTAAGCCTAACTTTTAGGTTTCACTACAGACGAGTGCTTTTTTATAGTCACTTATGCCTAAATTTCTATTTATAGACCCCTCTATAGGCCTCGGGTAATAACGCGGCTATTTTCTTCATTATATTTTCTGTGACCTGAGATTCATAGTCTTTTTTCGATTGCTCTTTGGATCGTGCTGAAATCTCAAATTGTTCTCCAATATTGATATGAACATCCGCATAATTAAAAGCTTCTGAGCTCATATCACCGTCTTGATTAATGGGTAATAATTTTTCTGTCCCATGTAAACCGACTGGCACAATAGGTGCTCCAGTCATTCGCGCAATAAGAACGATCCCTTTTTTGGCTTCAATTAGACTGCCAACTCTGCTTCGAGTGCCCTCAGGAAAAATTAATAAACTTTCTCCTTTCTTAACCAGTTTAATAACCTTTTTAATGCCTTCTATATCGGATGAATTGGGTGTAATATTTGTAGTCTTTATGACATTCATGCCTATACTGGTTAACGTATTGTTCGATAATTTTACACCTGCTATAAAAGTGGGATCAATTACTTTTAAAGCTTTATCTAAAACCAATCCATCAGAATTACTCAAATGATTACATACGAAAATTGTGGGGGTTTTTATACCCTCTAAATTTTCTTGTCCAGTTACTTCTATATTGGCATATTTTTCAAGGTATTTATTGACCAGTTTTTTAGATATATATTGACTCATTTTTTTGGGTACGATATTTATCATTTTTGCCGTTACACCACTTATCATTTTATAACTCCTCTAACGTATTGTATATTTACATTACTATTTTAACATACCACTACAACCAGAACAAACAGAAAGTAAACTTGCTTTTATACTTATAAATTAGGGCTTTAAATTGCATATAGAGAGCTCATTTGATATCATGAAAGACAGTACCAGCGCAGTAAATAAGTGTTTATAAAATTGAGAAAGCGTGTTGATTAGATGTACAAGTACTTAGAAATCTCTCAGAGTATTGAACAAAAAATTAAACTCAATAAGTTTGAACCTGGGAAAAAATTGCCTTCGATTCGTTCAATATCTAAGATATGTGATTGTAGCATGTCCACTGCAATTAAAGCTTATGAAGATTTAGTAGAACGGCATATTGTTTATGCAGTACCTCAAAGTGGCTATTTTGTGGTTGAAGCTGCTTTTGTTGCCCCTGAAAGAGATCAATCCTTGATTGATTTTTCCACCGGTGTACCTCGAATCGATGAAATGCCCAATGATGATTTTAAACATTGCCTTAACAGGGCGGTGGATATTTATAGCCATATTGCTTTACATCATGATATCGAAGGGATCGCGTCATTAAGACGATTACTGGCAACATATCTTAAAGAATATCAAGTTTTTTCATCCTACGAGAACATTTTTATCAATTTGGGTATTCAGCAAGTGCTTACTATTTTATCACAAATGCCTTTTCCAAATAACAAAGAAGTTATCTTAATTGAAGAACCTACTTATGCACTCTATATCATGTTCTTAAAGCAAGCGGGCATTAAAACGCTGACCATTTCAAGAGATGAAAATGGTCTGGACCTTAAGGTCTTAGAGCATCTGTTTAAGTTTGAAAAGATCAAGTTTTTTTATACAGTACCGAGACATCATAACCCACTGGGGACATGCTACTCTAAAAAGACAAGAGAAAAAATAGCAATGCTTGCTGAAAAATATGATGTGTATATTGTAGAAGATGACTATTTAGCAGAAATGGATTTTAATATGAAATACGATCCTATATATGCTTATGGCGATCATTATCATCATATTTATTTGAAAAGTTTTTCGAAAATTATTCCATGGATTAGAATTGGCTTATGTGTCATGCCTTCACATCTCATAGATCTGTTTAGGACGTACAAGCGCAATCATTATTATTACTCATATGTAGCTTCTTCAATAGTGGCGCAAGCAACACTTGAAATATACATTAAAAATGGTATGATTAACAGTCATATTAACCTTTTAAAAAAGCAGTATTTAAGTAAAATCAAATGTTTGAAATCAGAAATTTCAAAGTTAGACCCTTTACCTGTCGGCTGTAAATGGTCTTATGGTTCTGGTTATTATGCCTATGTACGGATTCCTATGCACATGGACGAAAAAAGGCTTATTGATAACTTAGAAAAGAAAGGCGTCTTGGTGAGCCCAGGAGCTCCTTATTATTTAAATACATCTTCTTTTGAAAAGGGGATTCGAATATGTATCACTCGTGCAAATAATGAACAGATCATTAGAGGTATCGGGATGATCATGTCAGAGATAGAGCAGTTGATATAGAAAAAGAATCTACAGCGTAGTAACTTTTTAAGTCGCTATGCTATAGATTCTTTTTTATGACCTCTCACTTTGAGACGTAAGGAATATCTTCTTAAGGATTATATTATTTAAAGAAATTAGGAAGATAGCGCTTATGTGCTTCTAACATTTCTTCGAATATTTCTGATGCCATTGTGTCTGAAGGTACGAGTGGATTGTTGTTTAGAGCTGTAACTGCAATGTCTTTACTCCCAGTAACAGCAGCTTCGCATACTAATGATTCAAATGCTTTTATATTTTGGATTGTGCCACGAATGGTAGATGGTAATGCACCAATTGCCATTGGTTTTGGACCATCTGCTGTAATAACAGCTGCGATTTCCACGCCACTGTTGTTGTCGATGCCACTTACAGCACCATTATTTTTACAGTTAACGTATTGTATATCCCCTTTATCAGTATAAATAGAGGCGATTAAATTACATGCGGCATCACTGTAATGTGCACCACCACGTTTTTCAAGCTGAGGTGGTTTAATATTCAAGTTTTCGTCTTTGTAAAGCTCAAATAATTCAGCTTCTGTGCGCTTAACGACTTCAGCACGGACATTTCCTTGTTTATATTCTTCAACTTCCATCTCAAGCATTTCTTTAGTGTGATAATAATACATCATGTAACCACAAGGAACTGCCTGAATACCACGCAGAAATGCTTCGCTAAAAGGCATGAGCATAGGTGTCTTAGAAAGACTTTCTTCAGCCTTATGACCTTCCTTGCCAATGTTTTCACGGCTGGCTTTCATCATTTTCATTCTCTCTTTAATGCTATATTCTTTAGAGAATGCAATGTACTTTTCAAGGACTTCTGGCATGACGCTTTTACCTTCTATAAAGACATCAGTAGCAAAAAAATGATGGTTTAATCCAGCAATTTGAAGACGCAGTTTTTCAGGCGGTACGTCGAGCATAAGTGCTAGAGACATTTGCATGCCAATTGGGACGTTGCAGAGTCCTACGACTTTAGTATGGTCTGTATATTTTAGAACGGCTTCAGTAACCATGCCACTTGGGTTTGTAAAATTAATAAGCCAAGCATCTGGACAATATTTTTTAATGTCTTTCACGATATCCAGTATAACTGGAATAGTTCTGAGGCCTTTAAACATACCACCAATACCATTTGTCTCTTGACCAATGAGGCCATGGCTAAGTGGAATTCTTTCATCTTTAATTCGAGCATCTAATAAACCCACACGAAATTGAGTGGTTACGAAGTCGGCATTTGGAAGTGCTTCCTCTCTATCAAGTGTCAAAAAAACTTTCATAGGTAAGCCTGATTTTTCAACCATGCGTTTAGCGAGATTACCTACGATCTCTAATTTTTCTTTACCTTCTTCAATATCTACTAACCAGAGTTCTTTTACAGGAAGCTCATCATATCTTTTAATAAATCCCTCTACGAGTTCGGGCGTATATGAAGAACCACCTCCTATGGTGACGATTTTAACAGGTTTTTTTGTCATGTTATCCTCCTATCCTTTAAACTAAATGGCATATATTATTCTTATACGTTAATGATATAGGATTGATTTTTTGTAATCAATGTGCAAATAACACAACTGTACCGTAACAGATATAAAGGCATTTGGAGGAAAGTAAAAAATATATAATTTAAATTATTACAGTTGATCTGCAATTTTTTCGACTTCATATGCAGAATGTGTCAGTTCTTCCATATCGTGAGCAACTTCATCAGACGCATGTAATTGCTGTTCACCTAAGACAAGGGCTTTATCAATGGCATTTATAATCTCATCGGTTTCTTGTCTAATTGTGTTGAGGGTATTTTTAATATTTTCAACTGCCACAGTGCTCTCATCGGCCATTTTTCGGATTTCTTGTGCCACCACAGCAAATCCTTTTCCATGTTCACCAGCACGAGCTGCTTCAATAGAAGCGTTAAGGCCCAACAAATTAGAGTTTCGACCAACAGCACTTACAAAATTTAATATTTCTCCAGTCTTTTGTGTTTCTTCGATAACACGATTCCCTTTTTCTTTTAAATAACCAATGTGTGAGGATAAGATTTTAGCAGTAGATGCAATTTCTTCCATCATAGCGGTTGTTTTTTCAGTGCCTTGTGCGATAGCTTGGGAAGATTCATGTAGTTTATTTTGAATATCTAAAGCCATGATCACGACTATAGCACCAATGTGAACACCATTTTTTTTAATAGGATGTCCTACAGATTTGACAGGAAAACCATATCTTTCTTTAGAGCGAATGCTCATTTGTTCTTGTTTTGTAGATAAGACTTTGCCCATTACGCCATCAGCTGTTGCATGACCACCAACTTTAGCGCCAATATCAAATGTTTTGGCAGGTCTATAGCCAACTATATTACCATCATTGTCACAAATAACAGTGCAACAATCTAATGGAAACAATTTGAGGTAAACTTCTGCGGCATCAACGATATTTTGCAAGTCGCTTGACATTTCGAATGCTTCACTTCTTAATTCTTTTTCTGACATGAGTAACTCCCCCTCCAAGTATTATAATTTAATCACAATTTCATAAATATAACTTTTAATTCCAGTCTAACATTTTTGAATTGTCTGAAAAAGGTCTACTATTTGACTTGAATACTGCAAGCTCATAAAATTTCAAAAGAAAAAAATGATATTTTATTTAAATAATTTTGAATATTGACTTTAATAAAAATAAAGTATAACATTAATTTTATTAAAGGAGGTGTCCTATGGCGATAGAAATTATTCCAGATTGGATGGTAAATCTGGAGGATGAAGATGTGTCTTTTGTAAGGAATTTTATAATGGCATCAGGTTCTTTGAAGGAAATTGCCAAGCAGTATAATGTCACTTATCCCACTGTGAGATTAAGACTTGATCGATTAATACAAAAAATTAAGATCAGCGAAGATACGGCTAATGAACCCTATATTGCACTTATAAAAAGACTTGCAGTAAATGAAAAGGTGGATTTTGCCACTGCAAAGATCTTGATAACAGAATATAAGAAAGTTATAAAGGAGAATAAATAAGATGGAAAATACAATTTTTGCGATGATTCTACCACACTTATATTCTATGCTATCTATTTAGGTTGCCGTGAAAAGCGCAAAAAAAATCTAGAGCTTGATAAGATGAGTATCCAAGACTTAGAATAGAACTTAGTTTTGATGGAAGAGAAGTGGAACTTTTTATGAGTTTGTTCGTCAAACTAAGTATATGATGTGTGCGGTGTATACCCAAAAAGTATAACCTACTAATGCTTTTCTGAAAGGATGTGTGCATAATGGATAAAAAAGGATATAAAAATTTCAGAAGTTTACATATGAGTCTGGTTGTAATACTTATGATATCTTTGGTATCACTAGTAGGATGTTCAAGTGATAATGGTGGCGTGACTGCTAATAAAGGACTAGCTAAAGCAGACCAATCCTTTAAAGTCATAAAAGAAGATATGCCTAAACTTGATAATACCGTTAAAAAGAGTATTATATCCTCTAACCAAATGGGATTTGAATTGATGCAAGAAATGGTGAAAAAAAACCAAGATAAAAATTTGTTGTTTTCTCCAACCAGTTTGGCATTTGCACTGGCAATGCTTGAAAATGGTGCAGAAGGCGAAACCAAATCAGGCATTTTGAAAGTGCTGGGCGAAGCAGAGCCCGAAATAAATGATCGTTATAATATATGGATGAATTATTTAAATGATCTTGATAAGGGAGAGGATTCTGAAACGCCTGGGATAAAGATGAAGATTGCAAATTCATTATGGTTTAAAGAGCAATTTGAACCCAAAAAAGAATTTGTGAATATTTTAAAGGCTTTTTATGACGCACAGGTCTATCGTTCTGATTTTAGTGATCCCAAAACAGTAGATCAAATGAATCAATGGGTTGAAGATCAGACGAATCATCTGCTTAAAGGCACCTTTGATAAAATTGAGGCAGAGGCAATAGCCTATTTGATGAACACGGTGTATTTTAAAGGGACTTGGGTTCATGAATTCTTTGAATCAGCCACAAAAGAAGAACCTTTTTTTAAAACTGAAACAGATAAGACCATGGTCAATATGATGCATATGACACATCGCTTATCCTATTATGAAGATGAGTTATGTCAAATGACAAGTTTACCTTACTATGGTGGCAGTAGTTTGGTTTTATTTTTGCCTAAAGGGAACTTAAGTGATTTTATGAGTCATTTGAAGTACGACGACTTTCAAAAGATGATTCATTCAGAACAAAAACAATGGCAGAGCTTAGACTTGAGTTTGCCAAAATTTGATTACGAAGTGCGTAATGAGTTAAATGATTTGCTGACGGAGAAGGGGATGGGACGTGCATTCTCTAGTGATGAAGCTGAATTTGGAGCTATGATTGAGATAGAAGATGAAAATGTTTACATCAGTTCTATCTTTCAAAATGCACGCATTATACTAGATGAAAAGGGAACCGAAGCCTCTGCAGTGACAGTGGTGAAAGGTGAAACAACATCTGCAATGCCAAGTGAACAAGTGACTTTTAAATGTGATAAGCCTTTTTTATATATCATAAAAGATGATAAAAGCGATGCGGTGTTGTTTATGGGGCTTGTAAGAGAGCCCTAAAATTAAAAATGGTTACAGCTGAAATCAAAAGGTATAAATGAATAAGAAGAGCCATATATTATGAAAGGACTGAGGAGGTTATCTACAAATGAAAAAAATGAGATTTTCATATTTTTTGGTCGGTATTTTAATTTTTACCTTTATACCTTTAGTGGGATGTGCAAAAACGCAAGAGGCAGCGCCAGAACAGTTGTCAACCAAAGTAGAAATTGAAAAAGATGAAATGGTTAATGATTCTGAGGTGTCCTTATATGGTGCAGCTGCCGCAAGTGAAGATGAAGCGTTGACAGTGGAAAAAATGTTGGTGTATGCAATTCAGGATGAGTATCTTGCACATGGTGAATACGCATATATTTTAGAGACATTTGGAGATCAAACCCCATTTAACAACATCATAAAAGCAGAAGAAGAACATATTTCATCTTTAGAGGCTGTTTTTAAAGCCAATAATTATACCATTCCAGAAGACCTTTCTGCGAATTATCTAATTGTACCTGAAAGTGTAAATGAAGCACTCGAAACTGGCGTTGAAGCAGAAATTGTGAATATTGATATGTATCAGAGATTTTTAGAACAGGAATTGCCAGATGATGTGAAGAATACGTTTACAGCTTTAAAAAGAGCTTCTGAGAGTCATTTAAAGGCTTTTCAGAATAAATTAGGAAAATAAGAGAAAGTGCTGTTGCAACTCTAGTGTTCTAGACGAGTAACAGCACTTTTGCATAAACCATCCACTCTACTCTGTATCACGTGCTTTCCGTTATTTTTTTTCAAAGAATTGAACATTAAGACCATTGGGATCTTTGATTATAAAAAATCTGGAGCCAGGGGTTTCGAAGGGACCACTGTGCACAGGGATGTTGTAACTTTTTATAGTCTCAAGCATTGAATCCATAGAATCAACTGCAAAGCCAATCGAAATAAATTCCCCATAGTTTACTTCATCGGTATTAATATCATGGATAAGCTCTATAAGTGTTTCTTGATCATCGCCATTCCCCATAAAGGTAATTTCGACTCCGGGACCTGCTGGGAAACGATTAAGGGGTTTAAGTTTTAATAGATTGGTATAAAAAGCAATTGACTTTTCCATGTCTTTTACATGAATCGTTGTCCATAAAAATTTCATAACAGATAACCTCCTCATTTTATATTGACTTAAAAATTGACTGGGTGTTCCTTGAAGTATCGTATCACAAGTTTTATACTATGGCTAGAAGTGTAAATATACTATGATAAATAGTAATAGGTCTAATGATTGATCTATTTGAGCGCTGAGAAAAATCGATATAGGACACTTTTAGATATTTTAAAACGAGAAGGGCAAGGTGAATTCAATTGAAGACAGATCGATTATTTAGCATTGTACACATACTACTCAACAAAGAACGTGTTACGGCTAAAGAACTGGCAGATCAATTTGAAGTTTCTACACGGACTATTTATCGAGATATAGATTCACTTTCTATGAGTGGTATTCCGATTTACACGGATAAAGGCACAGGAGGTGGTATAAGTCTCCTTGATAATTATGTGCTCAATAAAACTGTTATTTCAGAAGCAGAAAAGAACAGTATTCTAATGGGATTAGAAGTTTTAAAAGCAACTCATTATGACACATCGGACAAAGCGATGAGTAAACTTAAACATCTATTTGATGGTGAAAAGAATACCTATATTGAGGTTGATTTTTCGGATTTTAGTCATGAAAGACAACCTAAGATTTTTGAAGATATCAAAATGGCACTTCAAAAAAATCAAACTATAAAAATGATCTATAAAAATAATAGTGGTGAAAAAACGAAGCGCACCATCAATCCACTTAAACTCATTTTCAAGCAACAGAGATGGTATCTTGTGGCTTATTGTCATAAGAGAAGAGACTATAGAACCTTTAGAATATCAAGAGTACTAGATACTGAAATCACTTCTGAAGTCTTTGATAGAAAAGATTATGATATTTCGGATTGGGTGCTTAAGTCTCATGAAATGAAGCATACGAAACCAGTGGTTTTAACACTAAATGAGAAGGCACTCTTTAGAGTTGAAGAAGAGTTTCCTTTGAGTGGAATTAGGCATCAAGAGGATCAAGGCACTTTGGTGGTTGACTTTGAAGCAGAGCTAGATGATTGGTTGCTCAACTACATCATGACTTACGCCGATTATTTGATTGATATTGAGCCTAGCATTTTAAAGGAGCAGTTGAAAGACAAAGCGCAAAAAATAATTAATTTATAAAATTGAATAATCTAAACTTAATATGACACACTGGTGTCATATTGACTCGCCTATAATAGAGTTATAGTGAAGCATAACTTTAGCGAATAGGAGATGAATGATATGAATTATGAAATCGTAACACTTGAAGAAATCACCGTTGTGGGGAAATCCATCATGACGACCAATGAAAATGGACAAGCTATGAACGACATTGGTGCTATGTGGCAACAGTTTATCGGTGAAGGTCTTTTTGAACGTATTGAAAACCAGACCACGGGTAAAGGCATAGGTCTCTATACGGATTACGAAGGAGATTTTACAAAACCATATCGATTTATGTGTTGTGTGGCAGTATCAAAAGGCGATCAAAAGGATTTTGAGACGAGAACCATAGCGGGGGGCAAATACGCAAAGTTTACAGTAATAGGAGATGCTGTGGAATCTGTAGGCAAAGCATGGCAAGTCATATGGGCAATGGACCTTGATCGAAAGTATTCTTATGACTTTGAACTCTATCATAATGATAGTGAAGATATGAATCATCAGACAATTGAAATTTATATTGGATTAAATTAGGGATATCCACCATATTATAAATGGCGTTTCTTAGAGTAATTGGTCTATAATCAAAGGAAAAAGGAGTTGATATACATGAATGGTGAACTGATAACGGTAGATTTAAGCAATATAGAGACGGAACATATTTGTTGTGCCATTTCAGAGAAGAAGGGTGAAAATTGTGTAGGCAGTAAGAAAGCATGGTTAAAGGAACGATTTGAAGATGGCATGGTCTTTAAGAAATTAAACGAACGCGGTAAAGTCTTTATTGAGTATATGCCAGCTGAAAAATGCTTTGCACCGATTACAGCACCAGATTATATGTATATAAGTTGCCTATGGGTATCTGGAAAATATAAAGGTCAAGGTTATTCAAATCAACTTTTAGAGGCTTGTATTGAGGATGCCAAGGCAAAAGGTAAAAAAGGCCTTGTGACATTGGGGTCTCAAAAGAAAATGCACTTTTTAACCGATCCAAAGTTTTTAAAATATAAAGGCTTTAAAATTTGTGACGTAGCAAACCCTTCTTTTGAACTCCTCTATTATCCCTTTGACCCTGTAGATGAACAAAAAGAGGAAATGCCACAGTTTAAAGCATGTGTGAAAACAGGGCGAATTGAGGATCAAGGTGTGGTCATCTATTATTCAAATGGTTGTCCGCATACAGATAAATACGTCCCCTTGGCAGAGCATATCCTTAAAGAGCGAGGCATAAAACATCGCATTATCAAATTAGAGAAAGTGGCAGAGGCTCAGAATGCACCGACGCCATGTACGATATACACCTTATTTATAAATGGTGAATTTGTTACAAATGAAGTGTTAACAGAGAAAAAGCTTGTGATGTACTTAGAACGCTATAACATATAAATTTTAGAACTAGGTTGGACTTGGACAGCCTAGTTTTTTTATGAATTGAATTTATATGGGTATCAATAGATCAATAATTAGGCTGCGAGTGCCAATTTGTCAGCGTTTATTTGAATATTAATGGCACTATTTAGAGTATAAAATGATATAATATCAAAGAAAACTGAAACAATTCTATTATGAGTGGGGGATGCACATAATAAATTGGGGAGGCAATATGGAACTGTCAGATATTCAGTTAAAACTTTATAGATCTATTTTAATAGTAGGCGCTATTTTATCCATCCTAAATATTGTTAGCAATTATATTGCTGAATTTCCAGCATGGATTAGCTTGAAATGGGTTGTTCTTTTTTTGATACTTACCGTTGCGCTTGCATTCTCTAAAAATAAAAAAAATACAGCTCACATTATGTTTGGCGTGTTTACATTTTTGGTATGTGTCTTTTTACCGTTTTCATTTGCAAATTCAGGTGGTAGTCATAACAATACGATCGCCTATATTTTTTTATTTTTGATATCAATTACTTATCTTTTTGCCGGTTGGAAGCGCTATTTTTTGACGATTGCGTTGGTTATTGTGTTTATGGTGATGCATAGTTTAGAGTATTATCATCCAGAGATGATAGCGGTTTATAGTGATTGGAATCAATTTATAGATCGAATGATTCAGATTCCGCTATTAATGATTATCTCTTTTTTGGTACTTTTACAGTTTTCTCGAGCGTACGAAAAAACAAATCATAAATTAACCCAGTATGCGACTTTCGATGAACTTACAGGCCTTTATAACAGAAGAATGTTTGATAAAGCCATGGGAATTGCCATTGAAAACGACAAGGAGCCAATCCAACTCGTTTTTATAGATTTGGATCATTTTAAACGCATAAATGATGGTCATGGGCATGCCGTTGGAGATGATGTATTAAAAGAGCTTTCTGAGATTTTGAGGTGGACCTTTGGAACTGAAAAGCATATTGTCAGTCGTTGGGGAGGCGATGAATTTGCAATTATCTACTATGGAGATCAAGATGAACTGGCTCAAAAACTTGAAAATATAGAGCATTTATTTAAAGACTATGTTTCTCTTTATGAGGAGACAGCTGGGGTAAGTACGAGCATGATTTCGCTTAAGAATTATAATAGTGCTTCTAAAGCCTTAATCGATGCAGATTTAGAATTATATAAAGAAAAATTGAAGAAACGTATTTAGAAATGCCTGTGAAAGCACCATAAAAAAGCTACAACATCAATGAGCCTATAAAATAAAACACATTGATGTTGTAGCTTTTTTAGAGATTATTGTGCATAAACCTGAAACTTATTGACATTATCCAAAAGATTTTTAATATCTGAACTGACATCGACCGTATTGCCGACAATATGGTGAGAGTCTTCAGCAATTTCATTGATTTGGGATACAGCCATTTGGACTTCCTTAGCAGATTCATTATTAGCTAAGGAGATTTCATTAATTGTTTTAGAAAGTACTTGAATTGAATGTGCCACTTGAAGCGTTGAATCTGTAATGCGTTGAGTTGTTTCTGAAATCTGAGTAGCATTGTCATTAAAGTCTTCGCCGAAGCCAACCATTGTGTTATAATCTGAGATAACCTCTTGGCTGATGAAATCGATAACACTTTGAGACGCATTGCGAAGTTGCCCTACTGAGGCCACTATAATGCCTGTCAATTCTTGAATCGAATTAGCAGCATCTTTGGATTCTGTTGCAAGTTTTCTTATTTCTTCGGCTACGACTGAAAAGCCTTTGCCGGACTCGCCGGCACGAGCAGCTTCAATGGCTGCATTGAGTGCAAGGAGATTTGTTTGAGCAGTAATTTGCATGATTGTATCAGAGAGCACATGAATTTGATCTACAGCTTCAACATCGTGCAATGCCTTTTCGAGTTCAGATTTCGAATGCGTTAAAATATCTTCTGCTTTTTCTTTAGCCATTTTTGAGTTAATTACAATATCTTCAGATTTTTTGGAGACATTGACAGAAATCATGTTACTCAATTTTGTATCAGAAGTGAGGTTTTCCACTGTATCGGCGAGTTCTTCTGAGATGGCATTCATTTCTTCAGCCGAAGCTGCAGTTTCCTCGGAGACACTGGAAATGGCTTCAAGCGTGTTTGAAATTTTAGCAATGTTTTCATCCAATGTGAGTAAGCTCTGATCAATATCTTCAAATGAATTTTTAGTATGAGTGGACGTATTCATAATGCCAAGAATGACATGTTTGACTTCAGTTACCATTTTATTGATGCTTAGACTGATGGTATTGAGTTCATCTCTTGAATTGAGAGAAATCTCATAAGTCAAATCACCAGAAGTAATTCGATCTAAACCAGAGTTGATCACTTTTGCAGCCCCCATGATGGACAAGACGAAAGCGCTATAAATATAAAGCAGTATTGGGAGTGAAATCATTAAAGAGATCACAACCATTCTATTTTGCGCACGATAGCTCTCTGTTCGAATAAAGCAAAGTTGCCAAAGCTTATCAGAAAGAGAGTCGTAAAAGCTTGAGTTCGACACAATGGCATTTCCAATTGATTTTGTCAAAGCACTCATTTGACTTAAAGAGAGATCTTCATCAAGTTGTGAGAGCAATGTATTAAAAGTTTCTGTGAATGTAAGTGAGTCCGCTTTTATAGGTTCTAAAATTCGAGTTTCTTTTGAGTTGTTAAAAGCAATGGCAGTTTCCATGTCACCATTAATGTTATCTACAAGAGTTGAAATCTGTGTTGTAAGAATGATTGCCTCTTTACGCATTTGATCTGAGATCATTTTATTTTGGATGGCATCATTTAATATTAAGTCTAAACGATATAATTTTTCAGTTAGGGCTAAATTTCTGAACATGACGGTGTCCATGAGATAGTAGGAGTCAAGATCGGGGTCAAGTGTTAAGTTTGAGTTGTCAGAGATGTTGGTATGAAGATTGTGGATGCCCTCAAACAAAGGCTCATATTGATTGACGAGATTATCTTTTGAGAGTGTATCTGAATTCGCAATGATCCCTTTATATAGCGATAGACAGTCATTTATAGAACTAGATACCATAATGTTTGAAGCAGCATTATCCAATGCATATTTATAGTGTTGATCTATTTGATTCAATGCATCAAAGGTACTTAAAATATTTGCATCTAGACGCGATATATTAGTTTGATCGTTCTCAATCCTGGCTTTTAAACTTTCGGCGACATCGTAAAGTAGCTTTTTTGAAAGTGTGGCATATTCGACTCCAATATACTCTTTTTCATTAAAAACAGTGCTGGATTGATTATTTGAAAAAAATTGAAATAGGCTGATGCCTAGTAGAATAAAAAGAATAAAGCTTGTGAAGATAAATTTTGTGAGCAAATTAAATTTGTTAATCAGTGATATGCCTGGTTTTAGTATTTTAGCAAAAATCATTAAAAACCCCTTTCTGAATAAAATTTATTAAACTGCTGTATTAAGTATTATCTTATAGTACATAATATGACATAAGAAAAACAAAGTCAATTTATATGTAAAATTCTCCTTAAGCATTGTCAATACTTGCTTAAACTGAGACAAAACTGTCACATAAAACGCATTTTTCTGAGTTGATAACTTCATGAAACCGTATGTATAAAAAATCCCCCAAGTGAATTTTATTCCACATTGAGGGATTCTTTTTTCTATTTCCAATTTTGATTTTTATTTTTGATTGTAATGTGCATCAAACGATTCGCTGAAGAATCGACCGGACATAATGTCGGAAATCATATTCTGTTTCTGATCTGCTGGAAGTGTTTGATCTGCATCAATTGCTTTAAAAACATCACTTTCCATGATGGAATCATGAGTCATTTCTAACTTGACTTCTTTTTTATCAGCGTCAAAGACCATCAATTTACCTGCGTTTTCAGCATTTGACCATGCATTCCAAACGGGAAGATCAGCACCATTAGGATTACCCGTATACAAGAAGTTTTTCAAATAAGTCTGCATAGCAGATACGAGAGCATTTCTGCCTTGAAGATTTTCATCAGTATAATTACTGCTTACGAAAGAATCGTAACGTCCTTTTAAGAAATCCATATCGCTGCCGTGAAAAGCACCAAGAAGATTTCCGAGGCCAGGGCCAATAACCGATGGATCTTCACCCCATGCAAATCTATAGGCATAAACAGCAGGTTGTCCTTTGACGTCTGCCATGATTTCAGCAGAACGATCTGCGTTGAAACTCGTGTAGAGCATACTGCCATAAGTACTTGCAAAATTAAACTGTGGTAATAAGACTTCATCTGTTGCTAATGTGCCGCCAAAAAGTGCACTGACAAACATTGGATCAGTCCCTGCGAACACTGAGAACTCGTCTTTACAACTGCCGAGTAATGTAGGGACTTTGTTGTAATTTCCAGTTGAAAGTACTTTAAAGCCTTCTTTAGGAATGACATAGCCGTCAGAGAAGAGGTGTGGAAATACAGACATTCTGATGGCAGCATTATTCATCAATGGTGCGATTCTTTCACCTGAGAGACCAATAAGATAATTTTTGACTTCTTGAGCATCGGTATTTAACCAAGCAATTGCCTCTGATTCAGTTGCCTTAATCCCATCTTCTACGACTAATGATGCAAAAGCTTTGGCATCAATTGCTTGACCTACAGAAGGCTCTGTAACAGTCATACCACCACTTATTGCAAATGCCTTTTGGAAATCGCCTTTGAAGATTGGTGAAATCAAAATTGCCATGACATCACGACCACCAGCAGATTGTCCAGAGATTGTTACATTATAAGGATTACCGCCAAAGGCTTTTATATTGCCGTTGACCCAATTTAAAGCTTCATGAATATCCAGTAGTCCAAAGTTACCAGAATCCGTTAGTGGATCGCCAGTTTTTAGGGCAGGTAAGTTAATCCAACCCAGTGCGGCTAATCTATAATCAATTGAAACGACGATACAATTTGCGTTTGCAGCCAATTTTTCGCCTTTAAAATCTTGGCTGGTTCCTGTTTGATTGTTCCCCCCATGAATAAAGACAAGAACTGGCAAGTTTGTTTCAGCAGTATTTGGACGGTATATATTCATATAAAGACAATCTTCACTGCCTATAACATCTGTGCCACTAAGTTGCATAGACTTTTCTTTATAAGTTTTTGTTTCAAGTACACCAGTCCAATTTTGAGGTGGTTGAGGTGCTGACCATCTAAGATCATCTATAGGTGGTGCAGCGTATGGGACTCCAAGCCATTCAATGCTTAAATCGGTATTTGACAATTGACCTTCAACCTGACCGTAAGAAGTCGTTTGCAAAGTACCTTTGGTATATTTTAAATCTTTCATGGTAATTTGATCCACTAGAGTAATAGCTTGTTCAAATGTCAATGGTGTTTTAGGTCTAAAGGTGCCATCGGGATAGCCATTTACGATACCCTCTGAGGAAGCCTTGATAACGGCACTTTTAGAGTTTGATGAGATATCAGCATCGTCTAAAAATGCCGTGGAAACACCTGAAACATTAGAGGATAATCCTGAGTAAAGTACATCTGCGATGGCTTTAACAGCGGTTTCTCTTGTGACATTATTAGAAGGTTCTTCCAGAATCACATCCATATTGAGTGCTTTTTTTAGAAGGTTTTGAAACTCAACTCCTGTTACCAAGTGTTCTGGGTTAAAGTTACCACCTGTATTTGCTTTGATAACCCCTTTTTCCATCCACTTGTTAATAATACTGAAAGACCAACGTCCCTCAATATCCCCATTTTGAGGAGTTGCATCAGCATATACCGTGAATGTTGACAGTAACAGCATCAGTGCAAGTGTTAAAGTAAATATTTTTCTTTTTAACATGTTTAACGCCTCCCTAATATATTTTTTTTACACATTAGTCGTTCAAGGAAACAATTCTAAAAAGGACACAAAAAAAGACCAATAATTCAGAAACAAAATACCTTTGTCTCTAAATCATGGTCTTGCCCGCACTTGCAGTCACAATCCATTGTTTCACGATGAACTTAATAACAAAATAGTACCACAGCACATTTTGTAAGTCAATGGAGATTAATGGTTAATTATTACTGAAACGTCATAAAAAAAGAATTTAATTTGTACATTTTCTACTATTAAATAGGAAGAGATTTATACAAAGCCTTGTGAGTAGTGAGAAAAAGTGCTATTATTTATAGAAGCTAATGTATGTGAATGCATAAAAATGTATATTGATGCATAAATATGTTGAAATAGGATTTGGTTATGCAAAAAATGATAATGGTTGCATATTGCAATCTTTAATAGCATATGTAACAATGAATAGAATTACAAAAATCAACAGAGTATAAAATTATTTATTGGAGGTTATTTCTTTGTATAAAATAGTGTTAAAAGAGACTCTGGCTACGGCAGTGGTTAAAATGACGGTACACGCGCCATATGTTGCAAGAAAAGCAAAAGCGGGACAATTTATTATTCTTAGAGTTCATGAGAATAGTGAGCGAATTCCACTTACAATTGCAGACTATAACCGAGAAGATGGATTGATTACCATTATATATCAAGTTGTTGGAAAAGCAACTATGGATCTAAATAATCTAAAAGCGGATGATTTTATCCATGATTTTGTAGGACCACTTGGAAAACCTTCTGAGATAGAAAATCTTAAAAAGGCAATCGTAGTAGGTGGTGGCGTTGGTTGTGCTATTGCTTACCCAATTGTAAAAGCCTTATCGGAGCAAAATACGCAGGTATATTCTGTCGTAGGTTTTAGAAACAAAGATATGGTTATTCTTGAAGAAGAATTTGCAAGCCATTCAGATAAGATGGTACTTATGTCAGATGATGGTTCTTATGGTGAAAAAGGATTTGTGACCACAGGTTTAGAAGGACTTTTAGAAGCACATAAGGATATTGATTGTGTTTTTGCGATTGGCCCTATTATTATGATGAAGAATGTAGCAGCTGTTACCAAAAAATATGGTGTTAAAACAGTTGTCAGCATGAACTCTATCATGATTGACGGCACAGGTATGTGTGGTGGTTGTCGCCTAACAGTCGGTGGCGAAACAAAATTTGCATGTGTGGACGGTCCTGAATTTGATGGTCATTTAGTAGATTTTGATGAAGCTCAAAGTCGTAATAATATATTTAAGAATCAACCTAATCATAGTCTAGATGACGATAAAGACTGCCGTTTACTTAAGGAGGTCGAAAATGTCAAATAATATTCAAAGAACGCACATGAAGTTAAAAGATCCCAAAGAGAGGATCACTAATTTTGAAGAAGTAGCACTTGGGTATACGCTTGAAGAGGCACTGAATGAAGCGAGTAGATGTCTCGAATGTAAAAATAAGCCCTGTGTGACAGGCTGTCCAGTTGGAATTGATATTCCTAAGTTTATTCATGAAATCAAGGCAAATGATATAGATAAAGCATTTGAAGCACTATCAGAGTATACTTCATTACCGGCAATCTGCGGACGTGTTTGTCCTCAAGAGACACAGTGTGAAGCGCTTTGTGTAAAAGGCATTAAGGGTGAACCAGTTTCAATAGGGGCGCTTGAACGGTTTGTTGCAGATAATCATAGCGGTGCTCTAGAAATTGTACCTCAAGCGTCAAAAGGTATTAAAACCGCTATTATTGGTTCGGGACCTGCAGGTTTATCGTGTGCAGGCACATTGGCAAAACTGGGATATGATGTGACGATCTTTGAAGCATTGCATGATACTGGTGGTGTTTTGAGGTATGGTATTCCAGAGTTTAGATTGCCAAAAGAAATTGTTGATCGTGAAGTCGATGCACTTAAAGCACTGGGTGTTAAAATTGAAAAAAATGTGGTCATTGGCAGATCATTAGATTTAAAAGATCTTGAAGAAGATGGTTTTAAAGCGATTTTTATTGGGACAGGTGCTGGACTTCCTAGATTTATGAATATCGAAGGTGAAAATTTGTTGGGTGTTTACTCAGCCAATGAATTTCTAACTAGAGTTAATTTGATGAAAGCTTACGAAGCCAAAAGTGATACGCCTTTATATTTAGGCAATAAAGTTGCAGTTGTAGGTGGCGGAAATGTTGCAATGGATGCAGCAAGATCGGCGAAGCGCCTTGGTGTAGACCACGTCTATCTTATCTATCGTCGCTCTGAAGCAGAAATGCCAGCGAGAAGAGAAGAAGTAGAGCATGCTAAAGAAGAAGGCATTGAATTTAAGTTCTTATGTAATCCACTGCAAATCATCGGAAATGAACAGCAGTATGTTTCTGGTATCAAGTGTATCAATATGGAGCTTGGAGAAGCCGATTCTAATGGTAGAAGAAGTCCGCATGAAATTGAAGATTCAGAACATCTTATAGAAGTAGATAATGTGATTATGTCCATAGGGACATTGGCAAATCCTTTGATCAAAACTTTGGGGATTGACGTTAATAATCGAGGGCTTATTGAAACCAATGAATTAGGTCAAACGAGCAATATAGCTGTTTATGCAGGTGGTGATGCTGTAAGTGGTGCCGCAACGGTTATTAATGCCATGGGCGCAGGTAAGCAATGTGCATATGAGATTCATAAAGATTTTATGCGCAAAAGTGAAGCATAATGTGTTAAGCATCGTGCATAAAAAGCATTAATATAAGTCGTCATTTAATGATAGAGGCTGAGTGATATTAAATTAAAATATCATTCAGCCTTTTTTTGAACTTTATAATTTTTAAATAGAGAATTTATACCAAACCCTATCAAGAATAGTCCTGTACAAAAGTTGAGTCCATTGAGAAGTGAAGCTGATATGAATACAGATAGCGAACTGCCTAATAGGGCTACGAAACTCATAAAGAACAATGTCGCAGATACAGCGCCTAGTCCAAACTCATAAGCTTTTTTACTGCTTAAGTTTTCTGTCTCGAGATTTGTTGTGAATACACCTGCCCAAAAGATAATGGTTAGGGGATTTGATAAGGTCATGAGGATTGTTTTAAGTAAGATATTGGATGTAGCTCTAGTGGCCAGGCTAAAGCTTGGTATCATGGCAATACCAAAAATATTCATGATCGTACTCAATCCGAAGATGATTAAAATCCCCCCTCCCAAATAACCTAATTTTGATTTAAGTGACCTATTTTTTTCAAGAAGTGCATCGAGCCCTAATATAGCGGATATGATAAAGACACCATCTACTAAAACAACACCGAGAACGCCGAGAAAGGCATTAAAAAAGCCAGCATTAACAGAAGTTTGAAATATGAACAGACAGACGGGGCCAATGGCTAATTGGAGGATCATTCCCAGCCTGAACCCTTTATAAATCATTGTATATCACCGGTTATCACCCGATTGGGACTCTCTTTTAACGTCAATAGATTTATAGTTGTATTTGAGCTTTGGACTCCATTAATACGCTTAAGTTTTTTACTGATGAAATTTTCAAGAGCCTCAGTATCCTCTAGAAGTACCTTTAAGAGATAACCATATTCACCAGTGATGTGATTGCATTCAAGTACCTCGGGAAAGGTGATGATGATTTCTCTAAATTTTTCGGTATTGTCTGGTGTATCAATAGAGACGAAGATAAATGCCATTAAACGAAGTCCAAGTGCTTTTCGATTGATTTTCACTGAGTAACCTTCGATGATGCCAGAATCTTCAAGACTTCTTAAACGTTCTGAAACCGCTGGAATTGATAAATTTACTCGCTTGCTGATGTCAGTGGCAGATGCACGACCATTTTGATCTAAAAGTGCTAAAATTTCATAATCAATTTTATCCATTTCAGTCCTCCTTATATTTTGCCTGATAATGATATATTATCCGATAAAACATTAAATATGTAAACAGATTTACATATAGTCAATCAAATATTAGGCAAAATGATATAAAAACTTAAAATTTTATTGAAATGGCGTTGAAACGGAGCTGTATTCGATAAATTTTCAGGTCTGAAATTGGGTTTTTTTGTCTTCTTGAGATTGTGAAATACCCATTATGATTATGCCGAGTATGACCAGTCCACCGCCAATCCATTGTAAAATTGTGATGCTTTCACTTAAAACCCAGTGTGATAAGATCATAGATGTGAAGGGCATAAGACCAGAAAAGGCAGCCGCCGTATGTGCAGTACATCTTTTAATGCCGGCATACCAGAGTACATAAGATAAAATAGTGACAAAAAGACCATACCATAGGAGCGAAATCCAGCCCATATAATCTAGCGCATACAATGCTGGAACAGGGTGCTCTGTCAGAGCAGGAAAAAGGCAAAAAATAAAGGCAACAGCAGAAACAAGTAAAGATTGAATGACTGGCGGTATTAGGTCCATATTACCGGTTGCTTTATTTAAGCTGTGAAGGCGTGAGAGAATACTAAATAAGGATTCACAGGCAGCTGCCCCTAAAACGAGTAGGGTGCCAATGGATTGTGCTAATGTGAAATTTGAAAAATGTGCTCCTTGAAGTAGTATAATCCCCAAGACGGCACATAATATTCCTGTTAGACCTTTTAATGTCGCCTTTTCTTTAAGTAAGGTATACGCTAAAATACTCGTTAGTATTGGGGCTGTTCCGATTAAAACACCTGCTTCAGTTGAAGTGATCATTTGAAGACCAAAAAGTAGAAAAGCTCTGAATAAAAAGATGCCAAATAGTGCTTGTAAGCTGATCATGAGCCAGTCACTTTTGTTCATTTGCTTGATGGCCACTTTGATTTGAAAATAGTAAAAGGGCAGAAGGATCACAAGTGCAGCGAGTAGACTGACCGCTGTGATGGTGAAGGGACCGAGAAAAGTGGATACAAAACGTGCTGCAATGACTGAGGTGCCCGCAAATATGAAACCAAGGATTAAGTAAAATCTACCTTTAAATTTTTTCACGTATTATTTCTCCTTTATTTTGATTTTTAAATATGGTAGAATGATAACATTTAAAACTGGTTCTATACAATATCCAGTCAACACCTATATTTTGCATACCAGTTGGAGGGTGTATGTGGCAAATTATACTGAAAAGAGAAAATGAAATTTCATTATCAAGACAGCTTTTTTATGCGATGAGGGATTTGATTTTAGAAGGGCAGATTCAATCTGGAGAAGCATTGCCATCAACGCGTTGGTTAGCTAAAGATATGGCAATCTCTCGAAGTACAGTTAATGAAGCCTATGCGATGCTTGAAACAGAGGGCTTTATTGTGACGCATCAAGGTGCGGCAACAAGAGTAAAAGAAGGGCTTTATCTTGAAAAGCATCAAAGACATCATGAAGCACTACTATTTCCTGTGATCCAAGAAGTTGAGAAAAAATATGAAGCTGATTTTAAAACTGGACAACCGGATGTGAGTCTTTTTCCACGTTACGTTTGGAATCAGATGATGTATAAAGCTTTTGATCAGTTAAACGATAGAGATTTAGGGTATTTTGGCACTGCTGGATATGAGGCCCTTAGGGTGGAAATAAGTCATTGGCTGTTTCGAAAGAGAGGGCTATCCGCTAGACCACAGGATATTTTTATCACTTCTGGGACGACACAAGCGCTAAGCATACTTGTATCCATGTTATCTAAAGAGGGATTACCTTTTGCGGTTGAAGATCCTTGTCACAAGGGACTTTTAGAAGTGATTACGAACAGTGGCCATTCTATTTTGGGCATACCAGTGGATCAAGAGGGGATGAGAACGGCACTTTTAGAAAAGCAAGCATTTTCGGCTGTATACGTCACACCTTCACATCAATTTCCACTTGGGAGTATTCTCACGGCAGAACGCAGAATAGAGCTTATAAGGCTTGCAAGACAAAAGCAATTTTATATTATAGAGGATGATTACGACAGTGAATTTAGATACACAGGCGCATCAGTAACCCCGCTTTATTCAATGGATAGCGAGCAAGTGCTTTATACAGGTTCATTTAGTAAGAGTCTATACCCAGCATTGAGAATTGGCTTTGTGATATTGCCTCCAAAGCTACAGCCTCATTGGATGTATCTGAGAAAACACTTTGATGTTCAAAACCCTATTGTAGAGCAAGCAGCACTGGCGGCTTTTTTAAAACAAAGAAAACTGGACCAATATATTCAGAAAATCAGTCGACTGTATGAAAAAAAGCGTAAGGCACTTAAAAATGCTATTTATAAATACTTTGGAGATCAGTGTACCCTACTGGGTGATGATACAGGATTACATCTTGTTTTAAAAATACCTGAGGCTCATTTTGATGAAGTGTTTGAAAAAAAATGCCAAAGTGCAGACATTCGTGTATTCCCAATAGAGCATTATTGTATTTCTAAGGGGGAACATATGGATCAGCTGATGCTAGGGTATGGTCATTTGAAGATTGAAGATATTCAGAAAAATGTTTTAAGCTTATATGACCTGATTATGGATACCGAATAATATATTTGAGTTCCATAGGCATCTCCTTTGATGTATTTAATTATTAAGGGAATTTAACAGGACAAAAGCGCCTTTTTCACATCCGATTTCATTTGAAATAGTTCTGCATTTAGCTCTTAAGAGAAAAAAGATGTTCTTGTTTTTTTCATTTGAAAGTGATTCAAAATTGGCTTGGCCTTTGGATATAATCAGATCAGCTTCGTTGAATAATTTTATAAAATCAGGTGAACAAGTGGCTAATTCTACGCCTTGAATGGCAACGCCGGTATCCACGATGGAAACTAAATCATTCATATGGACATCGAGGGCATCTTTTAGGGTGGCATCGTTTACAATGGGACCGCCTTTGACGACGTATTTTATTTTTTTAAGGGGTAATAATTCAATCAGCAATTTATCGAAGACGATTTCACCTGCATTATCACCGATGAATAATATGTTTTCAGCTTTGGCAATGGCATCTGTGAGATCAGAAGTTGTAACACCGTATAACTTTGCTTTAAGGCTTTGATCGATAGATGCTCTGACACCATTTTCATCGACATCAATGCCTAAACTGAAATCTATGATATTACCTGCAATGCTCAATCTCAGAGCCGTGTCAATCGGATCAGAATTCTCCTTGATTTTTTCTCTTAGAGCCAAATCCTTTATGAGAACTTCTGCAATCTGGTTGAACTCATTTTTTTCGTCAAGATAGGGATCAGAAATACCGGATTCTCTTTTGGCTATATCGTAAATAAGCCCTGTGATATAGGGTGCAGAAGCATTAAAGTTTTCTGTGCTGATCACTTTTAAACCCTGTGTAATAATCTCCTTTTGAATCAGATCATCGTCAGTTACTTTAGTTGCTAGTTTGATTAACTGTCTTGTGACACAGGGTAAACATTCGTATTTTATATTCATATAGGCTCCTATTATTATTATTATTATTATTATGGCTATCATGTTGCTCATATAAAAAAGTTTAGCACAGTTTAGTTAAATTGCATAACGCATAAAACGGATATGATTAATCAATAAAACCGATATAGAACATGTGAGATCATACTCATATGTTTTAATTTAAAATTAGAATTTGAGCCAAAAAAAAATGTGTTTGACATTCTGAGTAGATCATTAGATTGAATTTGTTAAATTGCTGTGCTAATATCAAGAATAAAACTTGTATTATTTTGTAGAGATATTGCAAGTCTATTGTAGCGGGAGGTCAGAATGTGCATAAGAATATGCGATATTTTAGAACTGAATATTTTAAAGAAGAATAGATTGCTGGCTGGCGTGGGTGGACTCGGTAATATCGTTACAGGTATTAATATTTATGAGTACATGCTTAAAAAAACGCATGATCGAACTGGAGAGCTTTATCTGACCTCATTTTATAATATTAGAGAAGGTGGAGAAGAAGCGCTTTTAGAACATATTAGAGTTTTGATTGACACCAATTGTCCAGGTCTTTTAATGGGTGCTGGTACGTATGCAGATGTAAATGAGGAGATCAAAAAGCTAGCGGATGAATATAATTTCCCGATTATCAGTATAGAGGAAAACATCATTTATTCAGATGTTTTGGAAAGCGTCTATAAATTGATCCTCGAGAGTACAGCGGTGGATAACAAAGTGATCCTATTGGATCGTATTATGGCACTTGAAGAGGGAGACATTATTTCAAAATATGTTTCTCAAATCAATGACCGGTTGGAGACACAGTATTGTATTTTGTATTTTTCCTGTGATAAAAATAAAGATATGGCATATACTTTACTCAATAATGAGTTAGGACACTTGGATGAGAATACAATCATAAAAAATGAAGCTGAAATGGTGATCATTGTAAGCAGTAAAAAGGAATTGGGCATTCTGGACAGTATTATGACAAAAATAGCAGATAAACTTTCGGAAATCAATACAGACAGTTACGTGGGCATTAGCAATATCTATGAAGACTATCGAGAGTTCAAAAAAGCCGTGATAGAGTCTAAATATGCTCATATGACCTGCTCTAAGATAACCCAAAAGAGGAGCGCCAGTATTTTTCAAATTGGTATATATCGTATGCTCATTCCCATTTGTAAAAACAAAGATGTCGTTGAGTATGCAAGATCAGTGGTGAACAAAGTGAGGGCATATGATGAAAGTTATAACATGGAAATATTGGAGACCATTTTAATGTATATCAAGTGTGATTACGATATTTTAGAAACTTCTAAAAGACTTTTTCTCCATAAAAATACCATCCGATATAGGTTGAAAAAAATAGAATCCATCATTGATAATACCAATGGAGATTGTATGGAACAGCTTTCAATAGCCATTAGAATCTTGAAATTGATTAATGAAATATAAATTAGAATTCTGTAGGGGCAAGACATATCTTGCACCCTATTTTTTTTATCCATTGTATATTGTACAAAAAATAGACTTTCTTTTTAGATTTGGCACAACGCAAAGTCGTTGTATTGTTAAACGCATAATTGTTACAATATGTTAATACCTAAATGAATGATTTTAGAATGTTGGTAAAAAATGCAATAGTGAGGAGCGATCATGTTGTTAAAACAAGTTATGGAAATGTATGAGTTACTGGATAAAGCAAATGCATCTGGTCATGAGGTTAAAGCTTATCTATGCTCGAAAAGCGAACAAGAAATTAAAGTCGAAAAAGTATCGGAGAATGGTGGTTCTACCGATTTTATAAAAATCATATTGCCCGGAAAATTTGGACGTATAAAAGGTGGTAATGCACCGACTTTAGGAATCGTTGGCAGATTGGGTGGATTAGGTGCCAGACCAGAAGTTGTGGGATTTGTGTCAGATGGTGATGGAGCTTTAGCAGCATTATCTATTGCTTCAAAACTGATTGATATGAGACACTGTGGGGATATGCTCAATGGAGACGTTATTATTTCAACTCATATTTGCCCAGATGCGCCTACAAACGAGCATTTTCCAGTGAGATTTATGGGTTCTTATATAGATATGGAAACGATGAATGCGCTTGAAGTTTCAGAGGAGATGGATGCAATTTTATCTATTGATACAACAAAGGGCAATAAAGTTGTCAACAACAAAGGGTTTGCTATTTCAAACACTGTAAAAGAAGGCTATATCCTAAAAGTCAGTGATGATTTATTGGAAATTATGATGAGGACTACTGGAAAAATGCCTTATGTATTTCCTGTTTCACAACAAGATATTACACCTTATGGCAATGGTTTATATCATATCAACAGCATCATGCAACCCACAGTATCGACGACAGCACCAGTGGTGGGTGTGGCAATTACAACAGAAGTTCCTGTAGCAGGTTGTGCAACAGGTTCCACCGATATTATGGATATCGTAGGGGTCTGTAAATTTGCAATTGAAGTGGCAAAAGACTTTGGTAGTGGACAGTGCCAGATTTATGATGAACAAGAATTCAATTTGATTCAAAATTTATATGGCGATATGAAAAAATTTCAAAAAAAAGGTGGTCACTAAAAAATGTATTACCATCTTTTTAATATAAGCCTTGTGGAGATGTCTCCCACTTCTCAGAGTGGGGGTCATATTCCTAATTCAGTGGAAGTTTTGACTTTCACTGAATGCAATCCGAATGGATTGCACAAGGGTTACGAGGGTAGCGAAGCGGCCTGAGCATACGCTTTGAGAGTTTACTTATTATAAACAAGGGGGAAAATCATGAAAAAATTATCAAAAATAGCAGTGTTTAGTCTTATCTTTGCACTCAGTTTAATGGCATTTACAGGATGCTCTGGAAAGGCAGAAGAGAGTTCTACACCCAAAGAAGCAGATGCATCGGTCAATAAGCCTGAAACAACTACTGAGCCAGTAGCGTCTGAAGCACCACTAGCAGAGGAAGACAAATATGGTGGCGTCGTTAATATTGCATTGACATCATCACCAAAGAATTTAGATCCTATTTTCTATACAGGGACATATGAAGGTAACGTTATTCGAAATGTAGCAGATACATTAGTGCGTTACAAACATGACTTGAGTGCAATAGAACCTTGTATTGCTCTATCGTGGGAAACCAATGATGCTGGGGACGAATACACTTTTAAATTGAGAGATGATATCTACTTCCAAAAAGGAACCTACCAAGAGGGTAGACAAGTAACTGCTGAAGACGTTAAGTTTTCTTTGGAGAGATCAGCAACTCAATCTGCCATGAATCGTCTTTCTATGTTGGAAAGTGTAGAAGTCGTTAGTGATTTTGAATTAATTTGTAAATTGAAAGGTCCAGATGCTGCATTTTTAACTGTTCTTACAGATGCAGGTAACGTCATTGTCCCTAAAGAAGAAGTTGAAGGTTGGGGCGATGATTTCGGTTCTCACCTCGTGGGGAGTGGTCCATTTTCACTAGTAGAATTTAAAAAAGACCAAGAAGTTATACTGACAAGAAACGATAATTATTGGGATCAAAAACCATATCTTGATGGTGTTGTCTTTAAGATTATAACTGATGCAAATCAAATGACAAATGCACTTAGATCAGGTGATATTGACATTGCAACAGATCTTACAGGCGAGAGTATTGAACTCGTAAATCAAGATGATAATCTTGTCATTCAAGAAGTTCCAGGATTACACGTGGCTTATGTCTACATGAACTTAATGAATGGACCGACAAAGGATATCAGAGTTCGTGAGGCAATTCTCAGAGCAGTTGATATTGAAGAAATGGTAAAAGGCATTTATCAGTACGGTGAAGCGGATAGAGCATATTTACCTCTACCACCTAATTCATGGGGCTATGATGCCGCTTTGGAATCACTCATTCCAACCTATGATCCTGAAAAGGCAAAAGCCTTAATGAAAGAAGCAGGATATGAAGATGGCTTTACAACCGAGATTTACGTTTCTAATAAACCCGCACGTGTGAAGATGGCAACGATTTTACAAGCTTATTTAAAACAAAATATCAATGTAGATCTTGAAATCAAGACTGTGGAGTGGGGCACTTTTAGTGAGATCGCTTCAAGTGGGAAAGCTGGCCTATACGGCATGTCTTGGACATGGTATCCAGATCCTTACTTCTTCTTAAATAAAATGTTCCATAGCAGTGAAATAGGTGCTTTGGGAAATGGACAAGGTTTTAATAATCCAGAAGTTGATCAGTTACTTGATGATGCACTTTTAGTATCAGACACAGAAAAAAGAGCAGAACTTTATAAAAAGGCATTAAAAATAGTTACAGAAGATTATCCACAAATTGATTATTCAAATGAAAAACAGATTTATGGCATGAATAAAACTATTAAAGGTTATAAAATCAGCTCTGATGGCAATATCAATTTCTGTACACCTGAAATCAATGTCTATAAGACAAAATAATTAAAGTTAGTAGTCTAAGAGAGTTCACAGTATTGTGAACTTCTCTTAGAATGCTGAAGGAGTAAACAATGCTGAAGACGATACTTCAAAGAATCATTCAACTCATTCCTATATTGCTGATTGTTGCAACGATTGTTTTTGTGATTACGAGAATGATTCCAGGTAACCCTGCGGCAACAATCCTTGGGCCTCAAGCCCCAAAGGAGGCTGTTGAAAGATTAACCATAGAACTAGGCCTCAATAAGAGTTTGCCTGAACAGTATATCACTTATATCAGTGGCATTGCACATGGCGATTTTGGTAAATCTTATCATTATAACCAACCTGTGATGTCTTTAATATTAGAGCGTTTTCCCAATACAGTCATATTGGCTGTAATCAGTTTGTTTTTGGCAACGATTGTCGCAGTCCCTATAGGTATTATATCTGCAACAAAGCAATATTCTATTTTTGACTATGTATCCATGCTCTTTGCATTGGTGGGTGTCTCCATGCCGATATTCTGGCTTGGGCTCATGTTGGTACTCATATTCAGTGTCAATTTAGGGTGGCTACCCTCTTTTGGCATGGGCAGTATGAAGAATGGTCTATGGGACGTGATCAGTCATTTGATCTTGCCTTGTATTTGTTTGGCAACAATACCAGCTGCAACATTTGCAAGGATTACAAGGTCTAGTATGCTAGAAGTTATAGGACAGGACTACATTAAATCATTAAGATCTAAAGGCTTAAAAGAAACTATTGTTATTTGGAAACATGGTCTAAAAAATGCACTACCACCAATTATAACCGTAATGGGTCTTCAAATTTCAGTTTCATTGGCAGGGGCGATACTGACTGAAACTATTTTTGCATGGCCAGGTATGGGACGAATGATCGTCGATGCCATAGAGAATAGAGATTATGCGCTCATTCAAGGAAGTGTTTTGTTTATTGCATTTTTATTTGTAATTGTAAATTTAGTTGTAGATATCATTTATCTTTATATTAACCCAAAGATAGATTATTCAGGTGATAGAGGTGGACGATAATGAATAAGACTATGATAAGGCGAGAGAGTCCTTTTGATATAAAAAATCAAGAAGAGATCATAAAAAATGAAAGGAAAGCGAATAGTCCTTTTAATAAATTGAGACGCAATAAAACAGCAATGATTGGCTTGCTCATCGTGACTATTATGGTGATTATGGCTGTCTTTGCACCTATTTTAGCTCCTCAAGACCCAAATGAGATGAGTCTTTCAACCGTGCACTTAAAACCTGGAGAGGAAGGTCATCTCTTTGGGACAGATGAATTTGGAAGAGATTTGCTCAGCCGGATTATCTATGGCGCAAGAATTTCTATTATTGTGGCTGTGGGAGGCACTTTAGTGGGGGGTACTATTGGCATCATATTGGGATTATTAGCAGGGTTTAAAGGGGGCTTTACAGATTCGCTAATCATGCGTTTTATGGATGGCATGTTGGCATTTCCCTTTATCCTATTGGCCATTGTTTTGATGACAGTGCTATCAGATACGGGGAATCGTGAAGAACTTAATGTCATTTTGGCAATTGGAATTGCCAATGTGCCTAATTATGCCAGATTGGTTAGGGCTCAAGTCCATGTTGTGAAAAATGAAGAATTTTGTCAAGTGACACGAGCGATTGGTGCCAGTGATTTAAGATTGGTATTTCACCATATTTTGCCGAATATCTTGTCGCCAATTATTGTTTTTGCATCGCTTAGTATTGCAGGTGCAATCATTTCAGAGGCTGCACTGAGTTTTTTAGGTCTTGGGATTTCACCACCGACGGCTTCATGGGGGAATATTCTTAAAGCAGGTAAAGATGTTTTGAATACTGCACCTCATGTTGCAACAATTTCAGGTTTATTCATTCTGGTGACAGTGCTAGGCTTTAACTTACTGGGGGATGGTGTGCGAGATGTACTTGATCCTAAAATGAAGAGGTAACTATGAAAAACAAATATAAAAAACAGGCAATCGAAAAAATCGATGATATTAAAGCGTCTCTATTTCAGATATCGGATTACATTTTTGCTCATCCAGAATTTTGTTTTAAAGAATATAAGGCTCATGGCCAATTGACACGCTTTCTAAGTGAAAATGGATTTGAGGTCACCACACCAATAGCAGAATTAGAAACAGCTTTTAAAGGTATGTATAAGGGTAAAAGATCCGGGTACAATATTGGGCTATTCTGTGAGTACGATGCTGTATACCCTATGGGACATAGTTGTGGTCATAATCTCATGGCGGTTATGGGTGTTGGTGCAGGCATTGCACTTAAAGAAATTGTGGATGAAATTGGCGGTACGATCAGTGTTTTTGGAACCCCTGCTGAAGAAGGCGGAGGTGGCAAAATTATCATGCTTAGAAATGGTGCATTTGAAGGGTTAGATGCGGCTTTACTACTTCATCCAGCCAACGAGACAGTGGTAAATGATATTTCTTATTCTGTGACGGATATCGTCGTTGAGTTTTTCGGTGTGAAGTCTCACGCTGCGACTTATCCAGAGGATGGTATTAGCGCATTGACGCCTATGCTACAGGTATTTAACACAATTAATGGCATGAGACAAGAACTTAACGGCAAAGGTCATATTTTGGGTGTAATCAAAGAAGGTGGTGATGAACCAATCTACACGCCGGATTATACCCAAGGTCATTTTACAATAAGAAGTTTTGACCACGATATGAAAAATAGTCTAGTAGATCGGTTTTTAAAGATTTGTGAACACACTGCTGATATGACACGTACAAGTTTTAAATATCACTTCTATAAGTTGCCTTATGAGGCTATTCAAAATAATGAAGCCATAGAAGAACTGCTCCATAATAATTTTTTAGAGCTTGGAGAAACTGTGAAATCTAGAGATACAATCTTAGGGATTGGCTGTACGGATATGGGTAATATTACGCACGCATTGCCTTCTTTGCAGTCGTATGTGAAGTTAGATGATGATCTTATGACACATAGTAATGCGCTGATGGCAGCAGCATCAGATGAACGTGGGAAAAAGACTATTTTAGTAGGGGCAAAAGCAATGGCCATGACGGCAATAGATCTTTTAAATAAAGATGTGATGACAAGCGTAAATCAGGCATTTGCATCACAGAATCGAAAAAATAGATAACAGAGGTTGACATATGAGTGAAAATATTATTTCAGTTAAAAATTTAAAAACCTATTTTTTTCTATCTTCTGGCATTGTAAAAGCTGTAGATGGGGTCAGTTTCGATTTGAAAAAGGGTCAAACTATGGGCATTGTCGGAGAATCGGGATCGGGAAAGAGTGTCACAGCATCTTCGATTATGAGGCTTTTGCCTCAGAATATGGGAAAAATTCAAGGCGGACAAATAATATTTGAAGGTAAAGATATTGTGACCATGTCTCAGAAAGAGTTGCTTGAGATTAGAGGTAAGGAAATTGCTATGATTTTTCAAGATCCAATGACCTCTTTAGATCCCGTTTATAAGATTGGTTATCAATTAAAAGAAGTCATTAGGACACATCAAAATATATCGGAAAAAGAGATAGAGAAAAGAGCCTTGGATGCGCTCCGAATGGTGGGTATTCCAGAGCCTGAGAGCAGGATAAATGCTTATCCTCATGAATTCTCAGGGGGCATGCGTCAAAGGGTGATGATTGCCATGGCAATTGCGTGTAACCCAAAACTCATCATTGCAGATGAGCCAACCACTGCACTTGATGTTACGGTTCAAGCTCAGGTGTTGGCACTGCTAAAGGATTTACAGCGAAAAATAAACACTTCAATATTGTTGATCACGCACAACTTAGGTGTTGTCTGGCAAGTTTGTGATACTGTCATGGTGATGTACGCTGGCAAGACCGTTGAATACACAAATACGAAAGCATTATATAAAAATGCCTATCATCCGTATACTTGGGGTTTGTTAGATTCTATGCCCAAGAAAAATCAAGATTCCGGAAAAGAGCTCACCACAATAGAAGGATCCCCTCCCGACTTGAGGTTAACTGGAGGCTCGTGCAATTTTCATAACAGATGTCCTTATGCTGAGGATATCTGTTATGAAAAAGTTCCGGAATTCATTGAAATTGAGGAAGGCCATTTTGTTGCCTGTCATTTTCAAACTAAAGCGAGCAAACTTTGTAGAAAGCAGGTCGAATGATGACTAAAAAGCCCATCTTAGAAATCAAAAATTTGACTAAAGTTTTTGATATCAAAAGTAAAAAAATATTTGAAAAAGCCTCAAAGCTTAAAGCAGTAAACGATGTTTCATTTACAGTAAATGAAGGGGAGACTTTTGGCATTATTGGGGAATCTGGATGTGGGAAATCAACACTTGGGAAGGCAATTATACAACTCAGTAAGGCAAGTGAAGGCCAAATTTTTTATCAAGGGCATGATATTACGCATTTGGATAGAAAAGAGATGGTTGCCATGCGCAAAGAGATTCAGATGGTTTTTCAAGATCCGTATTCTTCTTTAGATCCTAGAAAAACGATTCTCGAATTGATTAAAGAGCCTATGATTATCCATAATATTGGAGACCCAGCCACACGAAATCAAAGAGTAAACGAACTTTTAGAAGAAGTGGGACTTGATCCTATACATTCCACAAGATATCCACATGAATTTTCTGGAGGGCAGCGTCAAAGAATCAATGTGGCAAGAGCACTGGCGTTAAATCCTAAAGTGATCGTCTGTGATGAGCCTGTATCTGCCCTAGATGTTTCTGTTCAAGCAAGAGTGCTTAACATCATGAAGCATATTCAGAAAAAGTACAATTTAACTTACATTTTCATATCTCACGATTTAGGTGTTGTAAAGTACGTAAGCGATCGGATTGCCATTATGTATTTAGGCAAAATCATGGAAATGGGTGATGCAGAAGAGATCTACAAGGCGCCAAAGCATCCTTATACCGAAGCTCTATTTTCTGCAATTCCACCAGAGTCGCCATTTGAAGAGAAGCATTCTATAATCTTAGAAGGTGATATTCCAAGTCCTTTAAATTTACCTATGGGATGTGAGTTCTCCACAAGATGCCATAAATGCATGGAGAAATGTAAGACTGTAAAGCCAATTGCAAAAACAGTAGGGGAAGAACACTTGGTGTTATGTCATCTCTATTAAGCAATCAATACATGAATTAAATTAACATATGACGTAAATCAATATGATGGAGGCAACTACTATGAATGTAAAAAATAAATACTGGCAGTTAGTGGATGAACACCAAGATGAACTGGTGGAACTTGTTTCAGACTTTATTAAAATCCCCAGTGAAAATCCCGTTGGAACAATGGATGGTGTGGTGACTTTTGTTAAAAATTATTTGTCTGATGCGCATATCGCTTTTGAAGAAGTGGTCTATAATCCTAAATTCCCTAATATCATAGCCACCATGGGCGATAATGAAGCCAATAAAATCATACTCAATGGTCATGCTGACGTGGTGCCAGTTGGGGACTTGAATCAGTGGGATTTTGAGCCCTTTAGCGGTATTGTAACGGATACTAAGATACTGGGAAGAGGCACATCAGATATGAAAGCAGGGCTTTCGGGACTTTTATTTGCGATGAAACTGCTTAAGGAAAATCAAGCGAACTTAGATGGACTCTTAGAATTACATGTGGTTACAGATGAAGAAAGTGGTGGCGAATACGGGACCAAAGCGCTAACTCAAAATGGATTCGGTGCTGGTGCTCAAGCCTGTATTATTGCAGAACCCACCTCAAATGACAATATAGAAGTGGGCCAAAAGGGTTCTTTTACCATTAAAATTGAAGCAAAAGGCGTTAGTGCTCACGGCAGTATCGGCAACTATGTGGGTGAGAATGCAATAGAAAAAATAATGGCAATTTTAGCGCGCATTCATGAACTCAGGGACATGAAAGGTCACTATGAACCCAATCAATTAAAAGTATTAGCGGATTCCAAAGCCATAGCTAAAAAGGCTCTAAGGGTAGAGGGCAGTGAAAATGTGATTGATCATGTGACTGTGAACATAGGCACCATTAAGGGTGGTGTCAAAGACAACATGGTCCCTGATCACTGTGAGGTGGCTATTAATTGTAGATTGCCTATAGGGGTGACTTGCGCAGAGGTGGAAGCGAGGACCAGAGCCATTGTGGAATCCTTGCATTTGTCAGGCATCACTCTAACTTTTACATGGAATTGTGAAGCAAATTTCACAGACGATCAAGCGCCACTTGTACGCTCATTGGTGGAAAATGCAGAAGCTGTATGGCAAAGTAAAGTTACACCAGCATATCAGTGGGCAACTAGTGATGCACGGTATTATAGATACGAAGGTATTCCCACGATTCAATTTGGACCAGCAAATTTAGAGGGGATTCATTCTTATAATGAAGACGTGGATATAGAAGATGTCGTCAAGTCTACTAAAGTCTATTTGGCAGTGTTGATTGACTTGCTTAAGATCCAGGCGTAATGAGGTTAAGTTATGACAGCAGGATTAGTAAATTTGGAAGATAATAGAGAAGATCAATACAGCAAGAAGCTCGGCATAATAACGATTGGACAGTCACCACGTGTGGATTTGACGGCAGATATGTTTAAAGTTTTAAGTAAAGATATTGAAGTGGTGGAAAAGGGACTATTAGATGAGTATACACTAAATGAGGTAGAGCATTTATTCGCACCTCAGTCTGGAGATCATATATTGGTATCTCGCATGAGAGATGGTACTCAAGTTAGGTTAAGTGAATCTCAGATCTTTAACAGACTTCAAGGGGCTATATTGGCATTAGAAAAAGAGGTAGACGTTATTTTATTGTTATGTACAGGGGCATTGCCCAAAGTACAAAGTTCTAAACCTTTGATTATGCCTAAGCCCTTAATCAAATCTGTGGTAGATGCACTTCGAGATGACCATAAAATAGGCTTAGTAATTCCGGATGCTGCTCAACGCAATATGATTGAAGAGTGGTGGCAATCACAGGGGATTGAATCTGAAATTTGCATTTTTTCACCTTACGACGTCAGTGAAGATATCTTAAATATAAGCTTTAGAGAAACTGAAATTGAATATGTGGTTATGGACTGTATGGGCTACAGTGAAGACATTAAAAACCGCATCTCCAAGCAAACAGGCAAAAAAGTCATTTTACCGAGAACGCTTTTGGCGAGAATTATCAATGAAATTATGGCATAATGATTTTAAACCAGCAGATGTCCTTTTGAGGCATCTGTTTTTTTATGGACAATTACTCGTTTTAAGTGCGTTAAATTTAGGTATTGATGTCATTTTATTTTAAAGTATTGAATGTTATAATTAAGCGATATGGATTACATTATTTGATGACTTCAAGTGTCTTTTCCATGAAATTTAATTCAACAGTATAAATAGGTGATCTTATGAGAAATATAGCGACAAAAGTTAATATAGAACAAATCAATTGGAGACCAGACAAGCTGTCTGTCATTCCAATGCATAAACAAATTTATGATTTTATCAAAGATAAAATTGCATCTGGAGATTGGTCGATTGGGAACAGATTGCCAACTCAAGTGGAGATGGCAACTGCTTTTGAGGTCAATAGAAGTACTGTACTTGAAGCTTATGATGAACTAAAAGCGGAGGGACTCATAGAGAGTAGAAAGAGTTCGGGAACGATTATAGTCAACAACACATGGTCTATTTTAGCTTCAAAGACGCCGCCGGATTGGGAAAAATATATTGAAAATGGTTATCAAAAACCTAATCTTAAGGTCATAAAAACGATCAATGAACTCAATTTGGATTCAAAGATGATTAGGCTGGGTGCAGGGGAACTTTCTCCAGAGATGTACCCAGCGCAATTTATGAAGTCAGTATATGATCATTTACTGACAGATGTGAATTACATGGGATATGAGGAAGAAAAGGGGCTATTACAGCTTCGTGAAGAAGTTTGCAAGTACCTAAAACCAATGGGGATTGATGTAAATCCCAATAAAGTTTTGATTGTTTCGGGTGTGCTTCAAGCCTTACAATTAGTCGCCATGGGGATATTGCGCAGGGGGTCAACGATATTAACAGAACAGGCCACTTATGTTCAATCACTTACCTTATTTGAATCTCATGGGATCAACTTGACTGGTGTGACAATGGATGGAGAAGGTTTAGCTTTGGATGATCTCCTCAGAAAAGTTTCTATGAAGAAGCCAGAGGTTTTGTATACGATTCCCAGTTTTCAAAATCCCACTGGTATCTTGATGTCAGATAAAAGGCGAAAAGCTATTTTAACTTTATGTGAGAAAGAACGATTGCCCATTATAGAAGATGACACTTATAGAGAACTGTGGTTAGACGAAGAACCCGCTGCACCTATCAAAGCTGGTGATAAGAATGAAACTGTTTTGTATATGGGGAGCATCTCTAAAACATTATCTGCTGGCATGAGAATAGGATGGATTGTAGGAAGTGAAAGGGTCATCAATCGGTTGGCAGATATTAAAATGCAGACGGATTATGGCAGTAGTTCCATTTCTCAATGGATGTGTTACGAATTTCTAGCCAAAGGTTACTATCAATCTTTTAGCCGATCCTTAAGGCAAGAGCTGAAAGCAAAACGTGATTTTACATTAAAGATTTTAGAACAATATTTTTCAGACCTTGCCACATGGCAAAAACCTGTTGGCGGCTTTTACATTTGGTTGACACTGAACAAAGGCATTCAAATGCATCGTCTATTTGAGTCTTGTTACAGACAGGGTGTTGTCATTAATCCGGGCAATATCTATGATGTTTCCAGCAATAAAAATATCAGAATTTCATTTGCCTATGCGAGTTTACAGGATTTAGAGAAAGGGCTGATGATTCTAGCACGCATGATCAAAAGCAATTTGAGCAAAAGATAAAGGCAAGAAAAGATTAACTTTAACATCGGTGTATAAAACATTTGAGGTATTATAAGCTTGCTTAAATATCTTATACACAGGTGTTTTTTTGTTGGGTCGATATTTTTTATTATGTTGTGTATCTTTTTTTTTAAGTGTAATATCATGTAAATCATAAACAACGGCTTATATTGGAGACTAATTTTTAGCAGGAGTGCATTAATTATTTCGAAGTTGGCAATTGATACTGCAAAAGAAAAAAAGTATGTGACAGGAGTTAGATTTATAATGCATATTAAAGATTTTAAAGTTGAAAGATGGATGGACGCTTATGAACCAAAATGTGAAATTAACATGGCAGAGAGCTGTGTGGACTCTTTGAGATTAGAGGAATTACTCGAAATTTGTGGCCATAAAGATGACTTTATCAAACAGATTATGGGAATGAAACTCACATATGGTACTATAGAAGGGTCAGACTATTTAAAAAAGGGCATCGCAAGTTTATACCAAAATGTTTCACCTTCACAGATTACTGTCACTCATGGCAACATTGGTGCTAATTATTTGGTGTACATGAGTCTTATAGAACCAGAAGATGAAGTGATTACTATTTTGCCTATTTGTCAACAACACTATTCTGTACCGGAGTCAATCGGTGCAAAAGTGCATAAACTTTATCTTGATCCCAAAGATGGTTTTTTACCTGATCTTAAAGTGCTTAAACGCCTTGTAAATCCCAAGACAAAGCTCATAAATTTTGCAAATCCCAATAATCCAACTGGAGTATCCATGGATGAGACGATGCTCAATAAAATCGTTGAAATTGCAAGATCAGTGGGTGCATACATCTTATCAGATGAGGCTTACAGAGGGATGAATCATGAAGGTGAAAGCTTTACAGCATCCATCGTGGATTTGTATGAAAAAGGCATCAGCACTATCAGTATGCCAAAGAGTTTTGCCCTTGCAGGGTTGAGGACAGGATGGGTATGTAGCAATCAACAAGTGATAGAGGGCGTGAATAAAGTGCGTGATTACAATCATATCAGTTGTTCGATGATCGATGATTATATAGCGGCGCTTACACTTGAAAACAAAGATAAAATTATCGATAGAAGCCTTGATATCATAAGGATGAATCTTGAAATTGTAGAGGCTTGGTTAAAAGAGAATCTAGGATTTAGTTTTGTCAAGCCAAAGTCTGGATCAGTAATAGTCCTAAAATATGATTTAGAAATGGATTCAAATACATTTTGCAAAAGATTGCTAGATGAAGCGCATGTGCTTGTGGTACCTGGGGAGACGCTTGACATTGAAGGCCATTTTAGAGTGGGTATAGGCAATAATTCAGAAAATCTTAAGGAAGCGCTTAAGAGAATTGGTCAATTTTATAGAAACTTAAGCTCATAGAATATTCTATAGCTATAATTTTAAGGAGGTTACAACAATTGAAATATATTTCTATGTTTCTGGTGATTGGTTCAAGTTTATTTTATCATATTTCTCAAAAGTCGATATCGGGGGATTCTAATCCGGTGATTTCAATGCTGATGACCTATATGACGGCGTTGATTACCACTGGACTTTTACTATTTGTTTTTCCAATGGGTAGAAATAGTGTTCTTGTAGAATTCAAAACTTTAAACTGGGCGAGTTTTGTGCTTGGGATTGCAATAGTAGGGCTAGAAATGGGATTTTTATTAGTCTACCGATCTGGATGGGCAGTTAGTGTTGCAGGTGTATTTTCTAATGTTATAGTGGCGTTGCTTTTAATTCCCATTGGTCTGTATCTTTTTAAAGATAAAATTGATGTCTCTACTGTGAGTGGCGTTGTATTATGCTTGATCGGTTTATATTTGATTAATAGAAAATAAACTTTATAAATGGAGGGTCATTCATGTATATAGATGTCATCCAAGTCATAAAAGCCTTTTATGTTTGTCAAAAATATGTTAAACTAGATAGTTAGTAAATATAAGCAGTTCATAAACATAAATTGATATAGAATGGGTTCATCGGGCTTGGAAAGAGGTTAGAACATGAGTGCAATAAAAGAGGAACAGGTAAAAATAGATCAACAAGAAAAGAAGATTGAGAAATTCAAAGATTATCCACTGGATCATCAGATTAAACGCGCACTTGGAGAACTGGGATTTAATAGCCCTTTAGAGGTTCAGGCGATTACGATGCCGTTGATTTTTAAGGGGCAGGATTTAATCGTAAAGTCACAAACGGGTAGTGGGAAAACAGCTGCTTTTGCCATACCGATTTGTGAAAAAATAGATGTGGAACTTGAGAGACCCCAAGCGTTGGTACTTGCACCAACACGTGAACTTGCAGTACAAGTTAAAGAAGATATCGTGGATATTGGTAAATACAAAGGTCTCAAATTTTGTGCACTCTATGGTAAACAACCCATGGAGATACAACGAAAAGAACTCAAACAAAATCCTCATGTGATCGTTGCAACGCCTGGTAGAATGATGGACCATATTTTAAATAAGAACGTTAAACTAGGTGATATTAAATACCTTGTGATAGATGAAGCTGATGAAATGTTGATTATGGGTTTTAAGGCTCAACTAGAAGCCATTATCAAAAAATTGCCACTTGAACGTGTAACGCTACTCTTTTCTGCAACGATCCCGGAAGAAGTCCATACTTTAAGTCAGATGTATATGATTAATCCTGAGTACATTGAAATAGAATCAGATGTGCCAAATTTAGAAAAAATTGAACAGATTTACTATGCAGTGGACGGCTTAAAAAAAGTGGATTTCATGAAGAAGATGATTAAACATGAACGCCCTGAAAAAACAATGATATTCTGTAATACACAAGCGCAAGTGGATGCTCTGTTTGATATTATGAAAAAATGGGATCGATCAACATGTGCAGTACATGGAGGAATGCCACAAGAAGTTCGTATGGAAAAAATGAGAGCGTTTAAAAAAGGAGAATATAAGACTTTAATTGCTACCGACTTAGCGGCACGTGGTTTACATGTGAGAGGGATTACGCATGTGATCAACTATGGTGTGCCATTTGATCATGAAAACTATGTGCACAGAATAGGTCGAACAGGTCGTGTAGATGAACATGGGATTGCCATTACGATGGTTATTCCAAGCGAAATGGAACGTTTTAAAGCACTTGAAGCTTTTTTAGGATATAAGATACCTTGTAAAGGTGGGCATGTAGAGAAAAAACAAAAAGGCGTTTCAGAAAAGAAAAATGCGAAGAATAGATATAAAGCAAGTCCTCAAAAGGGCGCTGAAGTTAAAGTTCAAATCAATGTCGGTGTCGCTAATAGCAATCTCAAAAGAAGTGATATTTTAGCCACGATTAGGAGTATGAACGGCATCACCAGTGAAGATATTGGCAAAATTGATATGCGCGAAAAAACAACAAATGTGTCTATATTAAACGGTAAAGAAAGACTTGTCATAAAGGGCTTTGAATCTAGAAAAATGAAGGGTAAAGCCTATCGTGCCAAGCGCGGTTAGTGCATCAAAAAAAAAATAAAACCATTGAAAACAGGCGATTATGTTGCTTGTTCTCAATGGTTTTTTTCGAGATATTATATTACTTCAAAGCTTCATAAATCTTTTCGAGATTCTCTGTCATGCGTGTGATATAATCTTTATCATCTTCATGAGAAGCTATCGTATAGATGGTCTCAACTTTTGCACCAACTTCATTGGCAAGTGTTTCAGAGACTTTTGGACTTACCATATCTTCTACAAATATAGTGGTTATATCATTTTCTAAGCAGTATGTCACAAGTTCTTTTAACTTTTTAGCACTGGGCTCTCCAGTGGCAAAGACATCTTGGACACTATTTTGTGTCAGTCCAAAGTCTCTGCATAGATACCCAAATGCAGCATGTCCTGTTACAAAGTTTTTATGTGTCACAGTACTTAATTTGCCAGCATAATCATCATATAAAGCTTCTAATTGATCGTAGAATTTAGTATAATTGGCCTCATAAAAAGCTTCGTTTGAAGGATCTATTTTGACAAGGGCTTCTTTGATATTGAGGGCTTCAATCTCTGCATTTTTTAAACTGAGCCAAACATGCGGGTCAAACTCTTTATGTTTTTCACTTGCTTCAGAAGCACTGAATTTGATTGGCGTGATACCTTTAGATGCTTCGACGACAACAAGTTCATCATTTTCAACAGCGCTTAATGTCTCATCAACCCAAGCAGACTCCATTCCCATACCACTATAAACAAATAGTTGAGCCGTATTTAATGTTTCGATATCAGAGGGTTTTGGCATGAAACTGTGGGGTTCAGTGCCATCGGGAATCATTGACTGGACGCTCACTTTATCACCACCTACTGCTTCTACGAACTCTCGCATGGCATCAAATGAAACCACGACATCAAGTTTAGTGGATTCAGTACTTGATGTCTCCACTGGAGCAGGTGTAGTATCTTTGTTAGCATTGCTATTGCAAGCTGATAGTGTGAGTAAAAGACTTACCGCAAGTAAAATAACAGCTATTCTTTTTAACATTTTTGTACTCCTTTCAAAATTATAGTTGCAAATAGTTCGCATTTGCAACTATAATATAATATATAGAATTCGCTGTCAACACAATAATTTTAAGAAAGGCATAAAATATGATCGAAATTCAAAATCTTTATTTTTCATATTCAAATCAGTCCGCTAATGTGTTAAATGATATAAACTTGACTGTCAATAGAGGTGATTACATTTCAGTACTTGGTGAAAATGGTTCAGGCAAAAGTACGTTGATGAAACTCATTTTAAAAATCATGACACCAACTGCGGGACATTTAAAAAATGGCTTTTCAAGAATCGGGTATGTACCACAATTATTTGAGAATTTAAACACACAATTTCCAATTACGGTGTATGAAATTTTAGACTGTTATCGTAAAATAGTCAAAATTAAAGATAAAAACTGTGTAAGTCAATCTTTAGAAATTGTAAATATGAGTGATTTTAAAAATGCACTTATAGGGACCTTGTCAGGTGGTCAAAGACAGAAGATCTTTATTGCACGTGCACTGATAGGGAATCCTGATTTACTCATTTTAGATGAGCCTTCAAGTGGCATTGATGTCAATAGTCAAGATGAAATATATAGATTGATTAAGGAGATTAACATTGATCGTCATGTTACGGTGATATCTGTTGAACACAATCTCAAGGCCGCTATGGATAATTCATCTCATATCTATCACTTGAAAAATGGGAGTGGACATTTATGTAAACCCGTTGATTATATCAATGATTATGTAAAATCAAGCACAGGAGGCAGAGTCAATGTTTCAATATAGCTTTATGCAAAACGCTTTTATAATTGCAGTACTAATTTCAGTTTTATGCCCTGTGGTAGGCATGTTTTTAGTCTTAAGAAGATATTCGATGATTGGAGATACCTTGGCGCATTCTTCTTTAGCAGGCGTAGCCATTGGATTGATGCTCGGTTTTAATCCGATAATAAGTGCTTTTGTGGCAACATCTGTATTTGGGGTTTTGATTGAAATTTTAAGGACATATTATAAAAAATATGCAGAATTAATTTTATCTGTGATCTTATCACTTTCAGTGGGAATCGCCATAACGATTATCAGCTCTGGTCATGCTCATGCCAATGTTGAAACTTTTTTGTTTGGGAGTATTTTAACCGTAACGCGGATGGATCTATTGACAGTGCTAGCACTTAGCTTGTTTTCAATAGCAGTTATTGCGATTTTTTATAATCAATTGGTCTTTATCACATTTGATGAAGATGGCGCACAGATTGCTGGTGTAAAAGTAAAGCGCATTAATTATATCTTTGCGCTTCTAGTAGCAGCTACAATCTCCGTTTCCATACAGATTGTCGGTGTTCTCGTATTGAGTTCGCTCATTGCACTCCCCTCTGCCACAGCTTTACAACTCAATAAGGGGTTTAAGGCGACTTTAGCTTTTTCAGTATTGATCAGTATGATTAATATTATTTCAGGATTGTTTATTTCTTACTATATAGATGCAGCACCGGGTGGTGTAACGGCGATTATGTCAGTGGTAACGCTACTCTGTGTTATTACCTATCAGAAATTTAAAGATTATAATAGGCGAAAATGATTTAGCTGGCGTAAAATTTAGTTTAGTGGTGAAAGGAGTAATTTTATGAAACCAACAGAACATTGTAAAAAGATTTTAAGCGGCGCAGACATAAAATATTCAAAGCAAAGAGCTATTATTTTAGAGTTGTTAAATGCTTCAGATACGCCTTTGACAGCTGAGGCAATTTACATTCAGATAAAGGAAATGGATGTCTCAATGAATTTGTCAACGGTCTATAGAGTACTTGATCTTTTCACGTTAAAGGGCTTGGTAACAAAAAATTATATTGGTGATATAAACAAGGCATCTTATGAACGGAATCGAATGGAACATAAGCATTACTTAATATGCTTGAAATGCAAGCGCAGTATACCCATTTATGAATGCCCACTTGAAAAATTTGGGAAGTATCTGGAAGAAAAATTGGATATTGATATAGTGAGCCATAAGGTTGAGTTATATGGCTATTGTTCAGACTGCAAGCGGTAGACAGATGGAGGTATGACAGAGTGAAGACAAAGCTTGATATTATTTCTGGATTTTTAGGTGCTGGAAAGACGACTTTAATTCAGAAATTAATTGGTGAAAAATTATTTGAAGAGCAATTGGCAATAATTGAAAATGAATTCGGTGAGATCGGTATAGATGGAAGCCTTTTAAAAAGAGGTGGTGTTGAAGTAAAGGAGATCAATTCAGGGTGTATCTGTTGTACACTTGTGGGTGATTTTGAGATCGCAATAGAAGAAATCATTTCAACATATCATCCTGATCGGTTGATCATAGAGCCATCAGGTGTAGGTAAGTTATCAGATGTTATTAAAGCTTGCGAAACACCTCATATAAAAGAATTGGTTGATATCAACATGATTATCACAGTTGTAGATGTTCTAAAATATAAGACTTATATGAAGAACTTTGGCGCATTTTTTGAGAATCAAATCCGTTATGCAAAGACGATTATACTGAGTCGAACTCAAAAGACAGATGATCAAAAAATTGCAGTTACAGTGGCTGATATTCAAAGAAAAAATTCTAAAGCGAGTATCATTACCACACCTTGGGAAGCCTTAGATGCCGCATTAATGCTCTCTGTGGCTGAGCAGGATGTTTCTTTATCTTTAGAAAACCAAGTGAAGGCTTTACACGCTCAGAACGTGATGTCGATCCAAGTAGAGGGAGATTTTCATAATCACAGTGCAGATGCTGTTTTTGATGTTTGGAGTGTGGAAACACCAAGATGTTATGATAAAAAAGAACTGAAACAGATATTAGAAATCCTAAATACGGAGACGAAGTACGGTCTTGTTTTAAGGGGAAAAGGCATTGTACAGATGCATTCAAAAGAATGGATTCAGTTTGATTATGTGCCAGAAGAAATTGGGATTCAAATAACTCAGGCCGATTATACAGGGAGACTCTGTATCATTGGAAAAAAACTTAACAAAGAAGAGATTAATAATCTTTTCTCTATAACCACGTAGGTGAGGTAGACATGAAGACTCAGATTGATATTATCTCAGGATTCCTAGGGTCAGGAAAAACAAAACTCATCAATCACTTTTTAGAAGAGAATATTCAGATGAAAGAAAAAGTGGTTGTTATACAATGTGAAGATGGTGAAACTGAGATTGATCAGGTAATCGTAAAAGAACAAGATGTTTGGCTTACTAGAACGAAGATAGAAAATTTGTTAGATCCGTATCATATTTATGATCTTATAAAAAAGCATCGGCCTGAAAGACTTATTATTGAGTACAATGGGATGGCGAAATTAAATGATTTCTTAGAAGTTTTACAAGAAAAATTATTGAGAAAGCATTTATTTATTGGTGAAATCATAAACACGATTGATGCGACAACTTTTGACTTATTTACTCAAAACATTGGCGGCACATTTATTGAACAAATTGGAAATTCGGAAGTGCTTATTTTAAATAATTCGGAAGGTCTTCCTGAGTCTGATTTACAGGCTTTAGAAGCAAAACTGAAAACGATGAATGCTCTTGCTAAAATCATTTATCCCTCAGGCGATTCTGATTTAGAAGAAGCAACTGTGGCAAACAATAGAAGCGAAAAGTTTTTGAATATCTTTCTGATATTGTTTGCAGTTTTTATAAGCGTGTACTTATCCATATCTTTTTTAAAGAATACTCAAATAAATTGGGTTGAAGCATTTTATTCTAAAGTACTGGTGCTTAACACGGTGTTTTTGAGTATTTTGTTGCAGGCTTTTCCCTTCATTTTATTTGGTGTATTTGTATCCTCAATCATTCAAGTACTTATTCCTAATGAAGTCATTGTAAAGCTGTTTCCAAGAAATAAAGGATTGGGTTTTCTGGCAGCATTAGGCGCAGGTATTTTTTTCCCGGTCTGTGACTGTGCAGTGATTCCGGTGGCATCTAGGCTTGTCAAAAAAGGTGTCCCCCTAGGGATTGCAGTCACTTTTATGTTAGCAGCCCCAATTTTGAATCCAATCGTGGTGGCGTCAACCTTATATGCCTTTCCTGGACAGCCTATGATAGCCTTATCAAGGGTTGTCATAGGCGGTATTGTTGCTCTAATTGTAGGTCTAATAATTGCTTTTATTAAACTGGATCAGGATGTTTTACTGGATGGCTCTGATGCGTTTTATTGTGACTGTGAAAGTTGTTTAGAGCTAGAAGTAAACACAGGTTTTTTAGGTAAAATAAGAGCTGTCTTTTCACATACCAGTGCGGAGTTTATCACTGTAGGTCGTTTTTTAATTATTGGGGCATTTTTGTCAAGCCTTGTACAAGTCTTCGTTCCAAAAGAAATAGTACTTACTTTAAGTGATAAACCAGTGGTGGCATTGATCATTATGATGCTCTCTGCTTTTGTCCTATCTATTTGTTCAACTTCGGATGCTTTTATTGCAAGAACCTTTGTAAATCAAATGTCTATGGGATCAGTCATGGGTTTTTTAGTTCTTGGACCGATGATCGATATCAAGAATTTATTAATGTTGACCAGTAGCTTTAAAAAAGGTTTTATAGTGAGATTAGTCCTTTTAATATTTGCTATTTCTTTCGAGGTATTATTAATTGCAATGAAACTACTGTTTTAGGAGATGACTAATGTATATAAAAGGTTCAAAACATATTAATATAGATGCCGTATTCAAAATTGCTGTTTTTCTAGGATTTGCATTTCTTTTTTATACAATGATTGCATCTGGTGAAATTAGCTATTATGTTCATCCAAGAATTGTGCCTTACGTAAAATGGGGCATAGGTGCCCTTGTGCTCATTGCTTTATTCACCACAAGAGATCTATTTAGAATAAAGCGTCAAATTAATATAGTGCCCTATCTATTTTTCTTGATTCCATTGGTGACAGGGTTTGCTTTACCTGTAAAAGTTATGGATGCTACGTCAACTGCAACAGGGGTACAATTGACTAAGAAGGTGCCAGTACAAGACAGTGTTCGATCTGCCATGAAACCTGCTCTAAATGTAGAACTTGATTCAGATAAAACGTTTAAAGCAAAGACGGATAAAACGGTTACAGAAGTGCCAGTTGAAGAACAACCTTCCAAGGTTCCGAGTCAAGTTAAAGATCCATTAGAGGGACCAGTCTTTTTAAAAACAGTGGATCATTTATCTTCAGATTTGGATGGGTGTATCGGACAAGAAGTGGAGCTTGCGGGATTTATATACGTAGAGGATGGCTTTGAGTCCAATCAATTCGTAATTGGGAGATATGTCGTTACTTGCTGTGCTGCTGATGCTGAGATATATGGCGTATTGTGTAAAGATGTAAGTGACTTTGATCATAAAGCGAATAGCTGGGTTAAAGTAAAGGGCACCGTAGAGAAGACGACTTATATGAGTTCATATGATGATAAAGAAATCGAAATGGCTCAAATTGTAATTGAAGAGATTGAATCTATCGCACCCCCTAAAGAGCCGTATATCTATTATACGCTCAAATGAAGTCATACTATAAATCTTTGCGAGACTTGTGGTCGGCAGAGATTTTTTTGCTATTGTGAAATTGTACTTAAAATTAATTGAATTGATGTCTTATGATGATAGTCAAGGAGGAATGAGATGAAAAAGTTACTGATACTGATGTTGATCACGGTTATGGTTACGGTGGGTTGCAGTAGTCAAACTGATTCAAAGCTTGAAACTCAAGCAGAGGACGCAGAGGCAAATGTAGTACAGGAAAGTACACCAGATAATACAGCAGCAGAAGTTGCTCCAGCAACTGATGCATATATTTTAAGTGAAGCCCCAGAATTAGCAGATATGGTTGCTACAGGTTCTTTACCAAGCGTTAAAGAACGTTTGCCAGTTTCTGAAGATATTATGGTGGAAGAGCTTCCAGAGGTTGGGACTTACGGTGGTGCCTTTAAATTTGCATATCCAAAAGCGAGCTGGAATACAGGAAAACCAATTGAACAAGGTCTCTTTAGATTTAAAGAAGATGGTTCAGTAGAACCTAATGTTGCAAAGGGTTATGAAGTAAATGATGATGCAACGGTCTATACGATTCATTTAAGAGAAGGCATGAAATGGTCTGACGGTGTTGATTTTACAGCAGCAGACAGCGTATTTTTCTATGATCATATGTGCTTAAAGGAATCTTTTGGTAAATCTCTATGGGATTGTTTTAAAGTTGATAATCCAATAACTGGTGAAGAAACCCATGCTGTTTTTAAACAAATTGACGATTATACCTTTACAGTAACTTTTGAATTTCCAAAACCATTATTCATTGAGAATGTTGCTATTAATGCAAAGTGGTTATATGCCCCAAAACATTATCATGAAAAAATTTTACCAGAATTTATAGGTGAAGAAAAAGCGCTTGAAAAGGCGACTGAGATGGGCTTTTCAGATATAAAGGCAATGGGTAAAAATACGGGATATTATTTCTGGAATGTTCCAGGTGTTCCAACACTCAATCCTTATGTTCTTTCAACAGAAGAAGGAAAAAGTGATACAAACGGGGATTATTATGAATTTGTAAGAAATCCATACTATTGGAAAACAGATCAAGCAGGCAATCAATTGCCGTATGTAGATAAAATTGAATACACTAAGATTACAGATGAATCTCAAAACTTATTAAAACGCCTTGCAGGGGATATTAGTATAGGTCTTGCTGAGTGGAAAGATATCGAAACTATTAATGAGAATGCAGATAAAGTGGGATATACCATTGATCAATGGAGGAATTCACCATGGTCTGACGTTGCTTCTCAATTACAGTTAAATCAAACCGCTAATGATGATGATTTGAGAAAACTCTTTCAAGATAAAAGATTTAGAGAAGCGCTTTCAATCTGTGTAGATCGTGAAGAGTATTCAAAATTGATTTCGAATGGCTGGGCTGACCCCATTCAGGCATCACCAGGAGAAAGTATGCTTGGATACAGCGAAGCTTGGGCAAAAAAATGGACCAATTTTGAGCCAGAAACGGCAATAGCACTTTTTGAAGATATCGGTCTTGTTGAGGATTCAAAAGGGTTCTATAACTTCCCTAATGGCAAAGAACTTGTTCTAAACATCACAAGTTATACGAATTCAGGTGCTGATGACACTTATGTTGTACTTAAACAATACTTTGATGCAGTGGGGATTAAAACAACATACCAACCTGTGGATAAAGATTTACTCAACAATAGACTTACTACAAATGATTTTGATGTTGTGTTAGGGCCAGTAGCACCAGCAGAAACTGTTAATATTATGCTTTTACCAGATACACTTGTACCTGTAAGAAATTATGCGGCATGGTATGGTCAAATCGGAAACTGGTATGCTTCAAATGGTGAAGAAGGTTACAAACCAGAAGGTGACTTGTTAGAACTCTGTAACCTATACGACGAATTGAAAGCAACAGCTCATTCAGACAAACGTACTGAAATTGCGAAGAAGATGTTAAAACTCCATGAAGATAATATCTGGGTCATAGGCTATATGGGATCTGCTCCAACTTTATGGACTGTTGATAAAAATATTCACAATTTCAAAGAGGTTTCTGTATACTGTGATGAATTCCGTGGTCTTGGAATTGCACATATTGATACTTGCTTCTTTGCTCAATAGACGTGATTATTTAAAGGTTATGTGGAAGGTGAATTCAATTAAAGAATTCACCTTCTTATATAATACCGTTTGTTTAACCCAACCGCTATTCTGTGGGGGATAATCAAACTTATATTGAAAGGGAAATACAAGATGCTGAAGTATAAAATCAAGTGGTGAATTAAATAGTGATGATGTAACAATGTCTAATTATTTCATGCGTAAAAACGGTCGTTTCATGCAAGCAACCGTTTTTTGTGGTTAATTCTCCTATACTAATATAAAGATAATTTTAATTTATATCAGTAGTATGCTAAATATTAGGGAGGATTTAATCAATGAAGTATATCAGCATTTCAGTTAAGAAATACATGGCGATGCTAATCGCATTTGCAATGATCGTAGGTTTATGTCCAGTGGGGAGTTATGCTGTGTTAACATCGCCATTTGTTTTTGATTCAGCAAATGGAACAATTACAGATTATGATGTAGTGGGCGGTGGTTTGGATGTTGTAATACCGGCGACTATTGGGGGGGTAGCGGTAGAGCATATCGGTGATAGTGCGTTTTGGGGTTATGATATAACCTCAGTTATAATTCCAGATAGTGTGATCAGTATTGATAGATTAGCATTTAGTGATAATGACTTAACTTCCGTCATCATTCCAGATAGTGTGACAAGTATAGGGGCGGATGCATTTTCTCTTAATGACCTAACCTCAGTTACAATCCCAAATAGTGTAGAAAGCATCGGCAACTTTGCATTTAGAATTAATAAACTAACGACAGTCACAATCCCTGACAGTGTGATAAGTATGGGTTATAATGTATTTCTAGATAATGAATTAACAACAATAATCATGGATAAAGCAGATACAACTATTGGTTTAAATTTGCTAACTGTGAAGAACAATAAGTTCAGAGAGGCCTACACTACAGGCGGAATTGGCATTTATGAAGGGACTCAAAAAGGAGATTGGACAAAGACGCCGTTCACATTTGATTTAACCACTAAAACCATTACAGATTATGATGTAGTAGCAAGTGGGCTAGATGTTGTAATACCGGCGACTATTGCAGGTATCACAGTAGAGCATATAGGTGATTATGCATTTTATAATAAAGAGATAACTTCGGCTATCATACCAGCTAACGTGAAAAGTATTGGTGATTATGCATTTTCAAATAATAAGCTAAAGACAATCACAATACCAGACGGTGTGACGTGTATTGAATTTGCTTCTTTTCAACATAATGCATTAACGACAGTTATCATACCAAATAGTGTGACAAATATTGAATATGCTGCGTTTTATGTTAATGAATTGACAACTGTTGAAATACCAGATGGTGTGACAAGTATTGGTGAATTTGCATTTTCAAATAATGCACTAACCACAGTGACTATACCAAATAGCGTGCTGAGCGTTGGTAAGAATGCCTTTTATTCGAATTTACTCACTTCTATAATTATGGGAAAAGCAGACACAAGTATTGATGATGACTTATTAGTGGGGAGTAACGATCATTTTAGAACAGCCTATATTACAGGCGGAATTGGCATTTATGAAGGGACTCAAAAAGGAGACTGGACAAAGACGCCGTTCACATTTGATTTAACAACTAAAACCATTACAAATTATGATGTAGTAGCAGGTGGGCTAGATGTTGTAATACCATCTACTATTGCAGGTATAGCAGTAGAGCATATAGGTGAGAAGGCATTTTATAATAAAGAGATAACTTCGGTTATCATACCAGCTAACGTGACAAGTATTGGCAAGAATGCATTTGCATCCAATGAACTAACAACAGTTACAATACCTGATAGTGTGATAAGTATTGGTGACACTGTATTTTATCAGAATCAACTGACTTCAATAATCATGACTAAGGCTGGTATAACGATTGGTAATAATTTGCTAGAAAGTTCTAACAACAAATTCCGAGATGCCTATAGAGAAGATGGTAATGGTATTTATATAGGGACTCAAACTGGAGAGTGGGTAAGAGTAGTAGCCGATGCCGAAAAAGTTGCTCTAGCAAAACCTCTTGTTGAAATATCCCTTTCAAATCTAACAGTAAGTAATGCAACAACAGCTCAAGATATGCTAAATGTCGTAAATGGGACCTCACTTCAAGGCGTAACAGTTGTATGGGATCAAACGGCAGGCTTTACTAAAACGAATGCCACAAGCACCTCGTCAGGTGCTATAACAGGGACACTAAATCTGACACTCAATAGTGAAGTTCAAAAAATTACAGTCAATAAAACCATTGCTCAATTACCAGAAACAGGCGGCGGCAGTTCAACTGGTGGTGGCAGTTCATCAAAGGATGATAAGAAGTCAGAATCAACAACGTCAGCAGTAACAGCATCATCAATACCAGCTGCTAAGGCTGAAAACCCCGTAACGGTTATCGTCAATGGCAAGTCTGAAAATGCGGGGACTGAAACCACAATAACAGATGGCGGTAGATCCGTTGTAAAAGTCAGAGTAAATAATGAAGTCATTAACCGTAAGATAGAAGAAGCCATTAAGAACAATCTCACAGGTAAGGACAATCTGCTTCAAGTTTCAATAACAGATACGAAGTCAGATGTTGTCAATTTAGAAATAACGGGTGACATCATTAAAAAGCTTGAAGAAAACACCTTTGAGCTTTCTATAAAGCATAATAACATCGAGTATTTGATCCCTTCTGAAGAATTTATGATTTCAAAAGTGGCAAAGGAACTTGGTGTAGCAGAGTTATCACTCAAATACATTACAATTGAAGTCAAAATCACAAAACTAGATGAACGAGCAGTATCTAAATACAATGAAATGGCAAAAGCCAAAGGTGCAGAGTTTATAGTTTCGCCAGTTGCGTTTGAAATTGTTGCCAAAACAACAAAAAAGGATGGCACGATAGCTGAAGTCAAAATTGATAATTTCAACCGTTATGTAGGCCGTACTATGGAAATGCCAGCAGGGATTGATTCAAGTAAGATCACCACAGGAATTGTATTTAATCCGAATGACACCTACAGTCCAGTACCAACAGAAGTATTCCAAAAGGATGGTAAGTGGTATGTGAAGTTGAACTCTTTGACAAACTCTAATTATTCAGTGGTATGGAATCCTGTAACAGTGAAATCTGTGGAGAACCATTGGTCTAAGGATGTGGTGAATGATATGGCTTCAAGACTCATTATCACAGATCTAGAAACCTTTGAACCCAACAAAGCAATAACTCGAGCAGTTTTTTCAGAATATATTGTCAGAGCATTAGGACTTTATAGAGAAGGTTTGGCTCATGAAAACAAATTTAAGGATATAAGTAGAGACGATATAAAAACTTTGCCAGTATTGATTGCATGTGAGTATGGTATTGTATCAGGGTATAGTGATGGCACTTTTAAACCAGATGCGTTAATCACTAGAGAAGAAGCCATGACGATGTACTGGAAAGCCATGAAAGTGACGCATCTAGTTGGAACTGATTTAGACAGATGTGAGCACTATGAGGATTATTGCGAGGTGAGCTCATGGGCAGAGGCCTCTGTGAAAGAAGTCTTAGCGGCACATGTTTTTAACGGGACTGATGCAAATCGCATTTCACCAAAAGCAAAGCTGACGTATGCAGATGCAGCCCAAGCGATCAGTAATTTACTAGTGGAATCAGAATTGATTAATAAATAATATTGTAAAATGGAGCGCTCTGAAATGTAGAGTGCTCCATTTTACGATAAACAATAACATTTGAGCCCAAAAATTTGCTCTGAGGCTCAGATGCTATCTTATAGAGCCATATGTATGAAATGTTTAAAAAGCGACGGTACTGTGATATGCTAAAGTATGGCTAGTGCCATTACAATCAACTGGAGAAAATGCATGGAAAAAACAGAATTAGAGTTATTGGTAATCAAAGCTCAAAGTGGTGATGGTGTTGCCACTGAAAAACTATTATTAGAAATTAAAGATCAAGTTTATCGATTATCGCTTAGAATGCTTTTTTTACCTCATGATGCAGAAGATGCAACACAAGAAATTCTCATCAAAGTATATAGACATCTCAATGAGTTTAAGAAGGAAAGCGCCTTTACCACATGGGTTTATTCAATTGCGAGAAATCATCTGATCGATGCATGCAATAAACAGAAAAACAGACCGATGCTATCGTTTGACATCATGATGATGGACTCAAATCGGCATGTGGCGTTTAACTGTAACTTAGAGGAAAAACCTATTGATGATGCTCTTCTAACGGCTGAGTTAAAGGTGAGCTGCACTAGGGCCATGCTACAATGTCTAGATGAAGAAAAACGAATGATGTTTATTCTGTCAGAAATTATGGGGATTAACAGCAATGAGTGTGCCCTTATTTTTAAAATATCTCCCGCTACCTATAGGAAAAGATTATCAAGAATTAATGAAAAGATGCGAATATTTATGTCAGAAATATGTGGTCTAGTGAATGAAAATGCAAGCTGTCACTGTGGTGAACGGGTTGAATATGCTCTTAGTCAAGGCCGTATCAATAGAGATCGCATCGAATTTGTTAAAGCAGTAGAATCTAAAGAGAAACTTCATGAAATTGTCAAAAAATTAAATCGTTTTGAGGAGATCAGCGCAATTTATCATCATAATCCAAGTGAAACCATTAAAAAAGATATTATTAATAAAGTTTTGATGTCACACTTCTGAATAAGTTCTGTCTAATAGAGTATAACAACTTAGGAGGATGAATATGAAGCTCAAATTGTATGAAGGTGGTAGGGAAAAATACGGCAGGGGACAAATTATCGGAGAGAATATTTTGGTTTTGCTCAATGTAAGTGTTGCGATGTATGCCATGTGGGATGTGAAATTATTTGAAATACCAATAGCCACATTAATATATGGTGCATTTGTCACCTTTATGCTCTTGATTTTTTTAAGAAAAAATTTGTGTACCCACTGCTACTATTATGGTAAAATCTGTCATTGTGGTTGGAGTAAACTTGCTAAGTTTTATAAAAAGCAATCAGGGAACTTAGCGATCGCTAAAAAGGCTGCTGGTGTTACTTGGGGTGTATTGACGGCTCTTCCAGTTTTGGTCACACTGATTCTAGCAGTGGTGGATTACAGATTAGAGCGTATAATTTTCCTATTGATTTTGATTGTTTTTTTAATCTTGCAAGGTCTTGTCCATAAAAAGAATTGTGATACCTGTAAAATGCGCTATTCATGTCCCGGAAGTGCTTATAAGGCATGAGATAAATAGCTCATTTTATCTCATGATTTAAGTGCGTGGAAAGCATTATGGTAAGAACTATGTGGTGTTATTTGCTAAGATTAAACAGGCTAAAAATTAAATTGCATCTAGAGCAAGTGAATCGGCATTTAAAATGGGCACTCACTATGGTATGATTTAAGAAGTCTTCTAGATATAAAATTATAAAAAACAGTGAGGTCGTAAAATGTCAGATCAAGAAAAAGCACACAAAAGGCGTGTCAGATATAAAGGAACTCATCCAAAGTCATATAAAGAGAAGTATAAGGAATTACAGCCAGAAAAATATGGCGATACCATAGCCCATGTCATAAAAAAAGGCAGTACACCAGCAGGTATGCATATTTCAATTTGTGTTAAAGAAATATTAGAATTTTTACAAATAAAGCCAGGCCAAACAGGTCTTGATGCGACATTAGGCTATGGTGGTCATACACTTGAAATGCTTAAGTGTCTTGAGTCAAAAGGCCATATGTATGCACTGGATATAGATCCTATTGAATTACCGCGTACAAGGGAAAGGCTCGAAAAATTGGGATATGGTCCAGAAATTTTAACCATTAAGCAGTTGAATTTTGCCAATATAGATCAGGTTATAGCGGAATCCGGTCCACTTGATTTTGTCTTAGCTGACCTTGGCGTTTCTTCCATGCAAATTGATAATCCTGATCGAGGTTTTTCTTATAAAACAGAAGGTCCTTTAGACCTACGGTTAAATCCTAAAAAAGGGATATCTGCTGCAGAGCGACTGAAAAAAATTGCTCAAGAGGAATTGCATGGTATGTTACTAGAAAATGCGGATGAACCTTATGCAGAAGAAATATCACGTGCGATTATTACTGCAATCAAAAAAGGCAGAAGTATTCAAACGACTACAGAACTTAGACTTGTGATCACGGATGCCCTTAAATTTATTTCGGCGAGCACAAGAGATGAAGCCGTTAAAAAATCATGTCAGAGAACTTTTCAAGCACTTAGAATTGATGTTAACAGTGAATTTGAAGTGCTATATGATTTCTTAGAGAAGTTGCCAAAGGTACTTGCTAAAGGTGGACGTGTTGCGATTCTCTCTTTCCATTCAGGCGAAGATCGTCTGGTTAAAAAATCATTTAAAAGACTACTGCGTGAAGGGGTCTACAGTGAAATTGCCCCCGAAATCATCAGACCATCAGTGGAAGAATGTAGTATCAACAGTCGAGCACGCTCAACTAAAATGCGATGGGCAATTAAAGCCTGAAAAATTAAGCTCACAGAAAGTTTTAGCTTCTGTGGGCTCTCTTAATTGTGCAGAAAAAGAGAGGTCTTAATTTTGAGTATATAGTATCATAACAGAGGAGGCAATAATGGAGTGGATTGAACGACTAAATGATGCCATAAATTATATTGAAGCAAATATCAAAGGTGATATCAATTTAGATGAAGTTGCTAAGATGGCTTGCTGTAGCACTTATCATTTTCAAAGAATGTTTTCATATATGGCAGATATGCCTTTATCAGAATACATTCGCAGGAGAAAGATGTCTCTTGCAGCTGTGGATCTTCAGAGTGGCGCCCAAAAGGTAATAGACGTTGGGCTAAAGTATGGTTATGATTCCCCAACTGCATTTAATCGAGCCTTTAAAAATGTGCATGGTATTACACCCTCTAGTGCGAAAACATCAGGTATAAGTCTCAAAGCATATCCCCCAATCAGCTTCCGAATAACCATAAAAGGAGATTGTGAGATGAATTATAAGATTGAAAAGAAAGACGCTTTTAGAATTGTGGGGATATCAAGTCCTCTGGAAAAAGAGATCGAAAAGAATTTTGAAATTGTGCCAGCCATGTGGGGAAAAGCAGCTACAAATGGGACAATTCCAAAGCTTGCATCAATGATGGATAGTATGCCTAAAGGCCTTTTAGGCGTGAGTTCATGTAATGAACTTGAAACATGGCGTTATTATATTGCAGTGGCGTCTAACGGTCCCATTAGTGGTGACTTAGAAGAATATACGGTTCCTGCATCAACTTGGGCAATATTTGAAGGAGAAGGCACAAATCAATCTATTCAGGCCTTAGAAAAGCGTATTGTAACGGAATGGTTACCCACATCAGGCTATGAGTATGGCAATGCCCCTGATATTGAAGTCTACATAAATCCTGATCCACAAAATGCAAAATATGAAGTTTGGATTCCAGTCGTCAAAAAGGAAGAATAATAGTCATTCAAATTAAAAAAAATGATTAAAGGCAAGTGCACACTAATAATGTAGTGACACCCAAGAGTTAGACTTATGGCGTAACAGTTAATTCTGTTGCGCTATTTTTATGGATAAATGGTGTTGACAAATCCTTTATATTAGCGAAGAATATGAGTAAATAGAGTATTGAGTAAGGAGTTTAATGGTGCAAATACAAGATTTGATCATATACAAAAAAACACTGCCCAAAAGAGAGGCAAGTTATATAGATTTTCCAAATGAAATGTCAACAGATATTAAAAACTATCTTGAAGGTAAAGGGATTCATCAACTCTATAGTCATCAAGCAGAAATGTTTGAACTGGCAATGATGCGCAAGAACCTTGTCATCACCACTGCTACGGCAAGTGGCAAGACGTTGAGTTTTTTACTCCCGGTATTACAAGATATTTTAAAAAATCCATTGGTGAGAGCCATTTTTATCTATCCAACGAAGGCGTTAGCCAGTGATCAGTACCGTGCGATATTGCCATATATAGAGTATTTTGGTGAAAATTGAATTTCTGCAGGTGTGTATGATGGCGATACACCTGTGAACGAAAGAAGTCAAATCCGTAAAAGTGCTAACATTATTCTAACCAATCCTGAAATGCTAAACAGTGCTTTTTTGCCAAATCACAGTAAGTTCGGATTTGATTTTATTTTTTCAAATCTAAAATATGTCATCATTGATGAATTGCATACTTATAGAGGGGCATTTGGTTCACATCTTGGAAATGTCTTTAGGAGATTAGGTCGAATTTGTAAATACTATAATGCTTCACCTCAGTACTTATGCAGTTCAGCAACAATTGCCAATCCAGTGGAATTAGCAGAAGGCATCTGTGGAAAGCCATTTGTTCAAGTGAGTCAAGATGGTTCTCCAGCGGCAGAACGTCAGTATGCTCTAATTCAGCCGCCTAAGATTGTGGGTAATGATAAAAAGTACTATGGTCAAGCTCAAACTTCAACGGTTGCAGCAGAATTAATTCCCGACTTAGTTGAGCATGGTACGAGTTTTATAGCGTTTGCAAAATCCAGAAGAAATGTAGAAGTGATACTGACAGAAGCTAGAGACAAACTTAAGACAGAAGTCTTTTTAGGGGATTCATTAACAGATAAAATATCGGGTTATCGTGGTGGATATACCCCGATGGAACGTAAAGAGATCGAACATAAAATGATCTCAGGAGCATTGTGCGGTCTTATTTCCACCAATGCATTAGAACTGGGGATCGACATTGGTAAGATTGAAAGTACGGTTATCGTGGGGTATCCAGGGACACGGGCTTCTTTTTGGCAACAAACAGGGAGAGCCGGTAGAAGTGGCAAAACCTGCGTAAATTATCTACTTTTAGATAACCTTCCATTTGATCAGTATATTGCCATTAACCCAGACTGGCTTTTTGAAGGTGGTAGCGAAAATGCAGTGATAGACAAGGATAATCTTTTAATTGAACTGGCTCATATTAGGGCTGCCGCTGCTGAAATGCCACTAACCTTAGATGATATTTCAATATTTCCGGATTTAGGCGAAACGATTCCTGTTCTAGTGCGTGCTAATGAACTCAATAACCAAAATGGTAAGTTCGCTTGGAGTGGCAACTCATTTCCTGCGGGTGATTTTAGTCTGCGTAACATGGATAAGAGTAGATATAAACTCATGAATCAAGACAACCATAAAGAGATCACTGAGATGGATGAAGCGCAGGCATTTCGTGAAATTCATGAGGGTGCAATTTACATGCATGATGGGATGCAGTATCAGATTCTCAGATTGGATCTTGAAAGTAAGACAGCATTTGCAATCTCTTTTAATGGCAATTATTATACGGTTCCGGGCAGTCAGACGACGATTCGTGTGATTCAACGTAGCAATCAAAGAGATTTCAAACGCACTGAAATCGCATTTGGAGATGTCAATGTAAATGAAGTGGTTTATATGTACAAAAAACTACAGTTTCATAACCATCAAAACTTAGGGTATGAACAGCTAGAAAAGCCGCTTGTCAAAGAGTACGATACAGAGAGTACGTGGCTTAAATTACCTGATAATGTTGTGACTGTTTATCGAAGGATGCTTCAAGAGAGTGCCAATGGTCAGCTTATTCGAAACAATCACTTTGAAGGAGTGTGCTATGCGATTAAGAATGCAGCCATGATGCTCACCATGACAGAATGCGAAGATATTGGTGTTGCAATGTCGAACAATGCGCTTGTACTGGGAGAGCATTTCGAAGCTGAAGTGGACTTGTTCATTTATGATAAATATGTAGGTGGGTTAGGTTATGCAGAAAAGATATTTGATTTGATGCCTCAAATCATCCATAATGCCATTCAAATGGTGAGCAGTTGTAAGTGTGATAAAGGGTGCGCAGCTTGCATTGGTGATTATAAATTGGACAAGAAATTAGTGCTCTGGGGGCTTGAAAATTTATTGAGTGAAAATGAAGCCCCTAAAAGTTTTAAAAGTGTCGAATATGCACCTTCGACTTTTCAAAAGAAGATGTTTCAATTTAGTGCACTAGAAGAACAGTGGCAGGCATTTTGCGATTATTTGTTGGAGGCAGGAGAAGCCTTTGCCAGTTTTTTAAACGCCGTAGGGGTGGTCAAAGTAGATGGCAATGAAATTACCTTGTTTCTCAAAAATGCTTTTTATAAAGATTGGGTTACAGAAACCTCTAACATGAGGAGTTTGATCAATATCTTTACATTCTATACAGAGGCACCATCTGAGATTCGAATTACTGTAAGTGTGGATGCGGATACGAATACAGATATAGATCGGAAGAAAAATGTCCAAAAAAAATTACAAAATAAATACGAAAATTTATTGCAATAGGAGTGTTTAATGCAGCATGAGGCGAGTTTCCAGAGGTTAGACGAATATCAAAAGAAGGCCGTACTTGATGAAAGTGAAGTATGTGTTGTGAATGCACATGTTGGAAGTGGAAAGACGACCGTACTGATTTCAAAAATCATTTACCTTCATGAAGTAAAGCGTGTCCGCTATGAAGATATGATCGTATTGACTTTCACAAACAAGGCTGCAAATGAAATCAAAGAAAGATTGATGGCAATGGACGCCAGTATTGATGAAAGTGCTTTAGAAGGGTTTGGTACTTTTCACAGCATTGCACTCACCTTGTTAAAAAATAAGTTGCCCATAGATGTTCTAGGGTATACAACAGATTTTTTAGTGATTGAACCAGATGAAGAACTGGATATGGCACTAAAAATTATATTTGAAGCAAAACTTAAGATCAAGTATAAGAATAGGCTCAAAAAACGCCTTGATAAAGCAATGCATATTCAAGATGAATCTCAAAAGGTCTCCAGTTACCAAGATGATCTCTTTAAACTTGTGGAGTTGCTAAAGCTGGAAAAAGTCAGACAAAATAAAATGACCTTTGATGATTTGATTCAAAATGCAATTCAGTTGTTAAAAAATCATAGATTGAATATGCAGTGGGTCATTGTAGATGAAGTACAGGACAGTGATAAGTTACAGCTGGCATTTATGCAAGCCATCAAAGATGAAAATACGAAATTATTCGCTGTGGGAGATCCTAATCAGGTGATCTACAGTTGGCGAGGCAGTACTTTTAATGTGTTCTACACATTGGTGAATACCTATCAGGCTCAAGAACTTACGTTGCCGCTTAACTACAGGTCCAGCAATTCTATTTTAGGTGTGGCAAGATATTTTTTACAATTTGGTGACCCTTTAAAAGGGACAAGGGTAGAAGGCGATCAAATTGTGGTTAAGAATCATTACAACGCCTTTCAAGAAGCTTCTTATTTAGCAGATCGATTAAAAATACTACATGAGAAGGGCATAGCCTATAATCAAATAGCTGTCTTTTATAGATTGCAAAGTCAATCTGAGGTTTTGGAAGCCGTGTTTGAAAAAAATGAGATTCCCTATGAAGTTTCTCTTAAAAAAACGATTCGAGATATCCCCGTATTAAATTGGCTGATTAAATTACTGCGTTTTTCGATTAACCCAAATGATGCGTCATCAGGGGTCTATGTTTTGAGTCATAAAGATTATGGTGAAAAAATTTCGGAGAAGGATGCGGGAAAATGGATAAAGCAAAACCTAGAAGGCATAGAAAGTCGAGAAAGCCAAGAACATTTGAAAAAACATTGCCCTCTATTTGAAAAGATACTGAACTTTGAGGTGACATTTACCCGTTTAGACTCGACTATTCATCATGATCTGAGACTGGTATATCCATCTGTAGAAAGCTTATACCATTATTTTGAATTAGATCGCCACATTAAGCCCACCTCTGCCACTTACTCAGTGGACAAGGATGCCATTTATACTCTGTTGAGTCTTGTTATTGATTATGGCAAAGAGCATAAATTACCTTTTATAGAGGGTTTAAAAGCCTTTGTCAATTCATCAGCACTTTATGGCGTGAACATTCTTAAAAAAGAGATTCAAAGTGATGAGGATACAGTGAAATTGATGACTTTACATGCTTCAAAAGGACTTGAGTTTTCTCATGTCTTTATTACAGGCGTTAATCAGGGGTTGATACCGCTTCATACTCGAAATGATTTAGAGGAGGAAGAGGAAAGACGGTTGTTTTTCGTTGGTATTACCAGAGCGAAGGATTATTTGGAACTCTCTTATTATACGAATCCAGACACAATTAGAACTTTATCAGGGCCAAGTCGATATATTCAAATGTTACCAGCAAAGTTAATTCAAAATGATGTTGTGAACACTAAACCTGTAAATCTTCAAGCTCTAAAAAAAGAAATTCAAAGCGTAAAGGCAGAAAATGTGAAGCAAGAAAAAGGGATTATGGTAGCAGATGAAATCTCAGAAAAGGAAGACAATGTTACAGAGCAGATATCGACAATAAGAGAAGTGAAGCATAAAAAATATGGAAATGGGACTGTGATCCATGAAGATGATGATATGATCACAGTAGAGTTTGATAACTATGGTGAAAAAGAATTTATAAAAGCATTTAGTGCGCTGGATTTTTTATGATGAATAGTCCAGTGCTTTTTATTAAAACAACAAGATTTGAGCCGAAAGCTGTGATGAGGGGTGTTCAACTTCAAACAGCGTCAGTGAAAATCGGTTTGAGGCATCGAGAGATGGCTCAAATGTTGTTAAAACAACAAGATTTTGGCGGACAATGATTAAGTGTATAATGATCAGGAGATTACGAAGTGTAAAACAATACAATAAAATAATTAATATTTTAACATTGTTTTGGTTTGTTAAATTTATGTAAAATGATATAATAATTTTATATCAAATTATTATATAAAAGATAAAGGGAGGATAAGAATTTGAAGTTATCCATTAGGAAAAAACTTATTATTATATCAAGTTTACTCTTGATTATTCCAGTGGTTGCCATAGGTGCAACGAGTTATTTTTTTGCTAAAGAACAATTGTCGTTAAAGGGGGAAGTTATCTTAAAAAATGGCGTGAAGCAAGCTATGCAACTTATCAATTCTAAAAAATTGGAAGTTGAAAGAGGCACTGTTTCAAAGGAAAAGGCTCAGGAAGAAATCCGAATGATGCTTTTAGGCGCTAAAGATGCAGATAATATACGACCAATTAGTAAAAATATTGATCTCGGGCCTAATGGCTATTTTTTTGCATATTCCACCGATGGTGTTGAAGTCATGCATCCTTCACTTGAAGGGACCAATGTATGGGAAACTGAGGACAAAGGTGGAGCTGGATTTAAACTTGTTCAGGCTCAAATTAAGGCAGCACAGAACGGTGGGGGTTTTGTAACTTATGCATGGACTCTCCCAGGGTCTGAAAAGATTGGCGATAAAATTACTTATCAAGAGCTGGATTCAGATTGGGGATGGGTTGTTTGTGCAGGTGCTTATGTAGAAGATTTTAATAAAGGCGCTAATATGATTCTCTTCGTAATATTAATTGTACTTGCACTCTCATTATTTTTTGGTCTTATTGCAATCGCATTATTTTCAGGAGGTTTTGCAAAACCTATCAAGGCAATTTCCACATCGCTATTGGATGTTTCAAATAAGAATTTGAATGTTGAAGAAATCCATGTTAAAGAGAGCGATGAAATAGGTATTTTAGCTAAAGCCTATAATACGATGTTGCATAATTTAAGAGAACTCATTATTGCAATGCAATCATCATCAAGTACAGTTACAGACCTTGCTGGTTCACTGACGGAAGTAACGGATCAAACAACTAATGCGATCAATGAGGTTGCTCAAACTATAAGCGAAGTTGCAAAAGCGGTTAGTGAGGAAGCCACCCTAACTGAAGATGCAGTGGTTAAAGTCAATGAGTTATCAAGAAATATTGATGGTGTAAAGCAGTCTACTGTCAAGGTTGATAATCTTGCAAATGGTGCAGAAGGACAAAGTAGAAAGGGGCTAGAAACGGTTAAAGAACTCATCGTGGCGACTGAAGCTACTAATTCTGCCACTGAAAAAATAAGCAATGCGATTTTTAATGTTTCCGAGAGCACAGATAAGATTCATACGATCACGGATGCCATTACAGGTATATCTGAACAGACAAATCTTCTTGCACTCAATGCATCAATAGAAGCTGCAAGAGCTGGTGAAGCTGGGCGTGGATTTTCTGTTGTGGCAGAAGAAATTCGAAAATTGGCAGAGCAATCGGCAAGTCAAGTGGGCGAAATTAAAAGTATTATAGGTGAAATTAATGAACATTCGAAACTTTCTGTAGAGACAATGAGCGAACTCAAGAAAGTGACGGATCAACAGAATAAATCAGTGTCATCGACTCAAGTTCAGTTTGATGCCATTGTAAAAGGTATTCACGATCTTGGCAGTGAACTTCTTAATATTGATAGAGATGTAGATCAAATGCTTGTATTGAAAGACTCTATAGTAGATGCTATGGCAGGTATTTCAGCGTCCACAGAAGAAACGTCTGCAAGTACTGAGGAAGTTTCTGCTGCTACTGAAGAGCAACTTGCAGGTATGACAGAAATCAATGAACAGACGACACAATTAAATATTTTGGCTAAAGAATTGGAGCAAATTATTAATCAGTTTGAGCTTTAAAATCTTTGGAGATATTTTAAAACTGATTGAAAAAAATTTCAGTAAAGGGGCTGTTGCAAATCTAAGAAATTGGATTGAGCAAGAGCCCTTTCTTTTATGTCTATTGATGCGTCAATACTTCATTCCAATCGGATTTATGAGCTTCTTTTGATATTTTATAGCTTTATAAATAATTGGCATATGCCCGGTTGACAAAGAAAAATTAGTGTGCTAAATTTAAGTAGGTTATAACAATACAAATAAATAATTTGAGACTTATGTCTCTGTTTTTAAGTTCTCTACATTTGTAGAGATTAAATGGGAAGATGGGTGAAATGCCCACGCGGTCCCGCCACCGTAAGAGAGAAGTTGTTTCTAAAAACCACTGGGAAACTGGGAAGGTAGAAACTGTGATGATACTCGAGCCGGTAGACCTGCTTATTAACAACATGTTTATTCTGCGAGTGACGGAAGACGTGTAAAATATAGACTTAGATATTTTAGTCTCGTATTTAAACGCTTTCTAATCGTAGGAAGTGTTTTTTTTTGAAGTAATTAGAGGTTGGTAGAAAATAATTTGTCTTATAAAAAGGAGGTAAAAATGAAGTTAAAACAGATTGGCACTGTAAAGAGTCCTTATAAAATAAGGGGAGAAGCACCTAGACAGGGAAGATTATCAAAGGAACCGATGCACTTGATGATTCATTCTGAATATGCTCAAGCATTAACCGGATTATCTGTTGATCAAGAAATTGTAGTGCTTTATTGGGGGGATCAGGCCAATCGAGATGTTTTAAAGACAACGCCCCCAGGACGTGATGTAGTAACTGGCGTTTTTGCTTGTCGTTCACCGAATCGACCAAATCCTATTGCACTGAACGTTGCTAAAATCATAGAAATTCAAGAGAATGAGTTGATAGTGGTAGGCCTTGATGCCTTTGATGGTAGTCCTTTGTTAGATATTAAACCATATATTAGGATGATTGATACGCCAAATGAGGATCGTGTGGTGGATTCAAAATGATTTTTTCGCGTGTTCAAGAAAATAGTTATCATCAGCAAACCCTAAAAAGTAGGCGATTAATATTGGGTTTATTTCTTAGTATTTTAGCAATCATAGTGATTGCTATTAATATTGGTGCAGCAGAAACTTCAGTGAAAGACATCGTGAGAACGTTACTATTAAAAGGGGATAATTACTCTAATGTTATTATTTGGAAAATTCGTTTGCCGAGAATAATAGGCAGTATTATTGCTGGGGGTGGACTCGCTGTGGCTGGATGCGTTATGCAGACTTGTCTTAGAAATCCTATTGCTTCACCTGCAACATTAGGGATATCCAATGCGGCAGCCTTTGGTGCCAATTTGGCAATTGTATTTTTTAGTGCTGGGAGTTATAAAAGTGCAGCTTCAGATGCTGTGTTTATCCAAAATCCATACATTGTTACTCTATTTGCATTTACATTTTCAATTGTGGCAATGTTAAGTATTTTAACGCTGGCAAGATTAAAAGGATTTACACCTGAAGCGGTTGTCCTCTCAGGGGTAGCCTTTGGATCTTTGTTTTCTGCAGGCTCCACATTAATACAATATTTTGCAGATGATGTTCAAGTGGCAGCAATGGTCTTTTGGACTTTTGGCGATCTCGGTAGGGTATCTTGGAGAGAGCTTGGTATAGTTTCAATAGTCATCTTAATTGGAAGTCTGTATTTTCTTTTCAACAGATGGAATTACAATGCTCTAGATGGTGGTGAATCCACTGCTAAGAGTTTAGGGGTGAATGTAGAACGCGTTAGGTTGATTAGTATGCTTATGGCGTCTTTGATAACGGCTATTTCGGTTGCTTTTATGGGGATTATAGGTTTTGTAGGCCTTATAGCACCTCAAATGATGAGAAGAATAATAGGAGAAGATCACCGATTTTTAATTCCTGCTTCTGCTTTAATGGGAAGTCTTGTGTTGATTATTGCAGATACTCTAGCGAGAACTTTATTATCTCCGATTGTATTGCCTGTTGGTGCAATTACTTCCTTTTTTGGCGCACCATTATTTCTGTACTTACTTATGAGGGGAGCAAAGCGTGCATGATATTAAATGTTGAGGGAATCAGTTTTAATTATCCTGGGAACCAAGTACTTGACAATGTTGGGTTTACTTCAGATAAGAAAGAGTTTGTCGCAGTTTTAGGGACTAACGGTACCGGCAAAACCACTTTATTAAAATGTATTAATCATATCCTAGAGCCTACAAAAGGCTGTGTTTTCCTTGAAGAAAAAGCAACTAAAAGCCATTCTAGAAATGAACTTGCCAGAAAAATGAGTTATGTAGAACAACGTAAAGTTGGTAACAGAATGACTGTTTTTAATGCGATTTTACTGGGAAGAAAACCGTATATACGTTGGCATGCAACTCGTGAAGATATCCAGATTACAGAAGAATCCATTGAAAAATTGGAGCTCAAAAAATACGAAATGCGCTATTTAGATGAACTTAGTGGGGGAGAACTTCAAAAGGTTATTATTGCTCGTGCTTTGACTCAAAAACCAAAGATTATATTGATGGATGAACCCACAAATCACTTAGATTTAAAGAACCAGTTAGATGTACTTTCAATTGTAAAAACCACAATCGAGGAAAATAATATAACTGCTATCGTTGCCATGCATGATATCAACTTGGCATTGAGATATGCAGATCGATTTATTTTAATGAAAGAAAAGGGGATTTTCGCTGCAGGTGGTAAAGATATTATGACCCCTGAAAATATTGAAGCCGTTTATTCAGTTCCAGTAAATGTTATGAAATATGATGGCTATGAGGTCGTCGTACCCAAATAGGAGGAAAATATGAAAAAGATAATGATGATTTCAATTTTGAGCATACTGTTTTTATTATCAGCTTGCTCTGCTGAAAAAGTTGAAGCTGTGGAGCAGGTAAAAGGAGAGGTTGTAACGACTACAGAACTTGTGGATGTTTTAGGCAGAAAAATTGAAATACCTGACAAAGTTGAACGAGTAGTTGTCACAGGTGTTGGTGCACTTAGACTTTATGCTTATGCAGGCGATTTGGAAAAGTTAGTCGGTGTTGAATCCATTGAACAAGGTAAATCCATTGGTAGACCATATACTTTAATAAACAAAACACTTTTTGAAAGTCTTCCAGTGATTGGTCAAGGGGGTCCAAGTGGGGGAAATGATGCTGAGAGAATATTGACAGTAAAGCCAGATGTAATCTTCACCACATATGAAAACCCAGATGAGCTTCAAAATACACTAGGCATTCCTGTGGTTGCACTCGGATATGGTGTTAACGCTGTTTTTGATGAAAGTGTATACCAATCCTTAAGTATAATAGGTGAGGTAGTAGGCACAAAAGAGCATGCACTTAGCCAAGTCCAATATTTAAAAGCATGTAAGGCAGATTTAGAAGCAAGAACAGCTGATATTGATTTAACCAATAGACCAAGTATCTATGTAGGGGCAATTGGTAGTAAAGGTGCACATGGTATTGAAAGTACAAGAGGTGCAAATGTGATTTTAGATGTAATCAAGGCAAAAAATGTGGTCGATGAAACGGGTCACGAAGGGGCTATCATGGTAGATAAAGAAAAGCTATTGGAATGGAACCCAGACTATATTTTTATAGATATGAATGGTTTTACAGCAGTGCTTGAAGATTATGATCAAAATCCAGAATTTTATCAATCGTTATCTGCAATTAAAAATGATATGATTTTTGGTCAAATGCCCTATAATTTCTTAACGACAAATATTGACACTGCAATTGCTGATGCATACTTTATTGGAAAGACGATCTACCCAGACCAATTTGCAGATGTTGATCCAGCAGTGAAAGCAGATGAGATTTATACTCAACTTCTTGAGGGCACATGCTATGATCAAATGGTTTCTGATTTTGGCGGTTTCAGGGTACTAGGTGATGCCTTAAATTAAGTGATAAAATTAAACTATATAATTATACACGTTCTATGACCAGCATGGTGTTACATTGCCATGCTTTTTTTATTTTACTTGTTCTTTAAAAGGTTTCATTGTAAGATAGATAAGCGATGGTATAAACATGGGCATTAAAAAAGCTCATAACAACGTTTATTTAGAATGAAATTACAGGAGTGATCAAATAGATGCAATTTTATTATGCACCACTTGAAGGGGTCGTCGGTCATATTTATCGAAACGCGCATAAGGCAAATTTTAAGTATATTGATAAATACTTTGCACCTTTTATTGTCTCCGATCAGAAGAAGGGTTTTACTACAAAGGATTTAGACGATATTTTATTCGAAAATAACAGGACACTGGATTTAGTGCCTCAAATTCTTTCTAACAATGCGTCTGATTTCATTCATACAGCTCAGAAGATTCATCAAATGGGGTATCGTGAAATCAATCTCAATTTGGGATGTCCATCTAAAAAAGTTGTCTCTAAAAATAGAGGCTCAGGATTTTTGGCTCATAAGGAAGCGCTTAATGTCTTTTTAGACGGTATCTATAGTAGCAAGATTACAGAGGCCGTGGAGATTTCAATAAAAACAAGGTTAGGAAAGACGCATCCTGATGAGTTCTATGACCTCATAGAGATCTTTAACCAATACCCAGTCAAAGAACTTATCATTCATCCTAGGATACAGACAGATATTTATCACAATAAACCTAATTTAAGGATATTTAAAGAGACGTTGTCAATGAGTCGAAATCCCATTTGCTATAATGGCGATATTTTTACAGTGTCAGATTATATAGAATTTACAGATGCGTTTCCAGAAGTAGAGACCATAATGCTTGGAAGAGGCCTGCTTACAAATCCAGATTTGGTGAATTTGATTAAGACGAATTCCAAAATGGATAAAAAAGTATTGAGCGCATTTCACGATGATATTTATGATGGATATCAGAGAAGTCTTGTTGTAGATCGAAAAGTATTAAGTAAAATGAAAGAAATGTGGTACTATTTAATTCAGAATTTTACAGCTCATAAGCCTTATTTGATGGCAATTCGAAAAGCGATGTCGTTTGCAGATTATGAAGCAGTTGTTGAAAATTTATTTGATGAACAAGAAATAGTGATGCATTCTGGCTATTCACAATAGAGTTTTATAAATAAATCTTTATAAAATAAAAAAGTGCCGTTAATAAAATATTTTTCTATTTAAAGTCCGAATGACTTAAGCAGAGTTATTTGGATTTTAATATTTTACCAGACCTTAATTGAATTCATAGCATACGATTTTATAGTGAAAATTTGGGTATGAAGACAGCGAAGTGATCTATAATTTGGGATGTCTGAGGGTTTGTTATTAATTCTAAAGCAATAGATACATAGTGTAAGGAGGTCATTTTTATGAAAAAAGTTGAAAATAAAGTGATGTTGATTACTTATTCAGATTGCATGGGGCATAATTTAAAAGATCTATACACGGTATTAGAACAGCATTTTAAGGCAGCAGTTGGAGGTGTTCATATATTACCTTTTTTCCCTTCTTCTGGTGATAGAGGTTTTGCACCTTTGAATTACCATGTGGTTGATCCTGCTTTTGGTGAGTGGCGTGATGTGGAAGAGTTGGCGGAGCATTATTATTTGATGTTTGATTATATGATCAATCACATTTCAGCACAAAGTGAATACTATCAAGATTTTCTTAAGCACAAAGAGCATTCTAAATATAAGGACCTGTTTATAAGATATAAAGATTTTTGGGCAAATGGAGAACCAACACCAGAAGAAGTTGATGCTATTTATAAGAGAAAGCCTAAGGCACCTTATGTGGATGCTTGCTTTGCAGATGGTACTACTGAAAAAGTTTGGTGTACTTTTGGCGAAGAACAAATCGATATCAATTGCAAATCAGATGTAGCCAAGGCGTTTATAAAAGAAAATTTAACAGACCTTTGCAATCATGGTGCGGCTCTGATTAGACTAGATGCATTTGCCTATGCCACTAAAAAAGCAGGGACGAGTTGTTTTTTTATAGAACCTGATATTTGGGAGTTTTTAGATGAATGTGCAGAGATTTTAAAGCCCTATCAAGTAGAACTGCTACCCGAAATACACGAACACTATACTATACAGAAAAAGATTGAAGAAAAAGACTATTATGTCTATGATTTTGCGTTGCCAATGCTTTTAATCAATGCTTTATACTATGGAGAAGCTCAATATTTGAAGCAGTATCTAAAAATATGTCCGCACAAGCAATTTACAACATTAGATACACACGATGGCATCGGTGTGGTAGATGTGAGGGACTTACTGCCTGATGACGAAATTGAAAGAACAAAAGAGGCCATTTTTAAATATGGAGCCAATGTAAAAAAAATATACAACACAGCAGCTTACAATAATCTCGATATTTATCAAATCAACTGTACTTATTATTCAGCATTAGGTGACGATGATGATGCCTACCTACTATCGCGTGCAGTTCAATTCTTTGCACCAGGCATTCCACAAGTTTATTATGTGGGCCTCTTGGCGGGTAAGAATGATTTAAAATTGCTTGAAGAAACAAAAGAAGGTAGAAATATCAATAGACACTATTATACACTCGATGAAATTAACCAGGAAGTTAAAAGGCCTGTTGTTAAAAGGCTCATTGAATTAATGACTTTTAGAAACGAACATCCAGCATTTAATGGCACCTTTGAGTTAATATCGTCTGAATCTCACAAGATTCATATCAAAAGGACTTATGGTGAACATTCTGCCGAACTCATTGCGGATTTTGTAACAAAACAATATGAAATTAAAGCGACATAATTCAAACCCTGAGAGAGTTGAAGAGTGGCTTATACTGATCGGTTGTGATATAATCTACAAAGCAAGTTCTTGAGCGTATGAAGAGTTGTGACAGATTTATGTGTATTTAAAAGCATTTGGCAGTAGATTGTATGAACTAACTGGAGATAAGAGCGTGAATAGAGATACATTGATAGAAGAGGCTAAGCAATTTATAGAACAAGAAGAATCCAATTATATTACAAGTGAGATTGCGATTTCTGAAAAAGTGGTGGGATTGAAGGACAAAATGTTGTTCGTAAGCTCTGTGAACATTTAAATCATAAAATTCAATCAAAAGGGTATATCAGCACAATACCTTCTGCGGATAAGAGATTTAAAATTGTCAAGGACCTAGCATCTCTGACGACACCGTTCTCAAGCAATTGGTCGGAAAGGCACGCGGCATTCGTTTGTGGACTTGGTACTTTTGGTCTTTCTAAAGGCCTTATTACCGAGAAGGGCATGGCAGGTAGGTTTGGCAGTATCATTACCAATTTGAAGCTCGAAAAAACTCAAAGAGCTTATAAAGATATCTATGAATATTGTACGATGTGTGGTGCTTGTACACAGAAATGTCCTGTGGATGCAATTACCATTGAAACTGGGAAAGATCATATTTTATGTTCTGATTACGTGGATCAAATAGAAGAAAAATACAAGCCGAGGTATGGCTGTGGCAAATGTCAAGTGGGGATACCTTGTGAGTCTCAAATACCAAAGCCATTTACTTAAGGTTAAAGAAAGAGCCTTTTGTAAAGGGCTTTTTTTATTTGAATCAAAGTATAGTTTGCTGAAAATAATCATTCTGTAACGTAAAAGAACCGTTTCGTGCAAGAAACGGTTCTTTTTTATGAAATGCAATACAATTAGAGTATATAAATATAATTTGAAATTTATTGAAGCTCATTAGAATAAATACTGCCTCAAGGAAAGGAAAAAATATAAATGAAAAAAATTACCGCAATAAGCATAGTGATTTTATTATTCATACAATTAATTTCAGCAACTTTTGCAAGTAATGTCCTAGTCAATCAAACTAAGTCTCAAGTATATGTAGATGGTATGGCGATTGACTTTGAAGCCTATCTCATCGAAGGAAATAATTATTTTAAACTAAGAGATATTGCAAAAGCAGTCAATGGAAGTTCTAAGCAGTTTGATGTCAGTTGGGATGAAGCCAATAAAAGTATCAATTTAATATCTGGTAAAGCTTACACGATAGTAGGCGGCGAACTTGTCAAAGGAGATGGTATGCCTAAAACGGCAATCCCATATGGCAATTTGATTTATAAAGATGGTATCCAAATCAATGATCTTAAGGCTTACACAATTAATGGCAGTAGTTTTTTTAGACTTAAAGATTTGGCTGAAAAATTTGAGATCACAGTAACTTATAATATGGAAACCAAGGCCGTTAGCATCGATACAGCAAGTGAAGCATATGTGGCAGATTTGCCTCAGATGGTAGATGTGACTAAGACGATAGATTCACCTATGACAGCGGAATCACCTAAGACTCAAGTGTCTGCTAAACTTGGCGAAGTACTTGCAAATGGCGATAATTACCCAAATTACTACTGTGAGATTGCCATCTTTGATGCTCATGAACCGACTAAACTTTGGTATAACAAAGGTGATTTTAAAACCGTCGGCTATGAACCTGATCTTGTCACTTACAACAAGGCAAGTATTCCTGAGTCGGCGACATATGTTCCGGGTTCAGAGATCATGGCAGTGGTGCCATCAGCAGTAACTTATGTACCGACAAATCCCTTTAACGTCCTAGATGATGTATATGAAGCGTTCAATTTAGGAGAAGCGCCGTATATTGAAACGGTTGAATTTGATGGAAAAATGTGCTACTTATATGAAGATTCAGGATTGGAATATGATATTAAAGTCTATGTTTGGGCAGACAATGGTATTGTGATTAAGTTGGAAACAATAGCATATGGCTATGAAACCCATTTTGCTTTTAAGAATTTAAAACTAAATGGTGTAACGGAAGCTGATTTTGAATATCCAAAGGATGTTATGAAATTAGGCCATTAAGAAATTAAGATATATCCATACTAAAAAACCGCCTCCTAGAAGTTATACTTATAATCTAACTTCTAAGGGGCGGTTTTTTACATATTTACACCAATGGCTTAGGTTTGGTATTTGCCATTATTTTTAAACTGATGGATCATGAGTTTTTGTCGAGATTAGAGTCGGCATATGAGGTGTAATTTAGGTTGTAGCTTTTCCGAGTGTATATCGACTGTACATCTCTTTTGAGAAGTTCATAGCAGCAGATAATATAAGGAGACTGATGACAGTGCCTTCCCGTACGTATAGAGGGAGTGCAAAAGAAAAGGATACAATGAGTGAAATTGTAACTGAAAAAATATCGATAAAATATCTCAATTTTACAAAGGTAAACTTGGTTTTTTCAGCGATGGCAAGGCAAAAGCTTTCAATTGGAAAAGTGATGGCATCATAGCTGATGATCATGCCTACAGATAACCCACCAATGGCTGTACCAAGGCTAATGAGCAAAAGACGCAATACATAATTTTCCACCATTAAGTCCTTCAGAACCGTATAAGTAAAGAAATTGATCAGCATGCCAAATAAAATCACTGAGAGCGCTTGGATTAGATATTTTTTCTTAAATGCAAAATGTGTCAAGAACATGAATCCAAGTAAAAAAGCCATATTGATAAAAGTTGTAATTGTACCGACTTTAATGTTAGCGGCATTGGCGATGGCAATGTTCATTGAATTGAAGCTACTCACACCGACATTGGCTTTTATGGTAAGACTAATACCAAAAGCAGACGCGGTATAAAATAGATAAGATTTTAATAGTCTGACAATATAATTGATAGTAACACCTTCTTTCTTTGCGTTTATGATAGATTCAGTTTACAGTAAATAAATCAGTAATAATATGAGATATCTCATATTTTATAAAAATATCAATAGCATATTTTTGTTCAGAAAGTTGCGATTTTAAATTGTTTTATAGCAAGTTGGTGTATTTTTCTATGATATAATTTTTGAAATAGGAGGTGATCATCATGTCTCAGTCATGGAGTGGTATCAAGAAGAGACTTGAAACAGATATGCTCTGTCCTGCGCTTAGAGGGAGAGTAAAATATTTTATCACTAAATATAAAAATGCACACGATGAATCGGGTAGAGTGGCAATTTTAGTGGATAAACAGGAGATTATTCAAGGGAATATCTTTAGGTATTATAGAGGTCAAAGAGAAGTGGAACAGCGCATTAAAGCGGAACAGCATGTGCCACGTCGTGTTTGGAATGGAAAAGAAATTTTGAACGATAAAGCCAACACCGAGGCAGAGGCATTGGTCGATGCAATAAGACTTGAAGAAGGACTATTTGATGTTTGGCAGTTTACGGATGCAATTGAATGTTATTTAAATCAAAGTATTCAATCAAGCCTGAATTCAAAAAATCCATTGATTCGACTGTTGGCGATTCTAGATAGAAGAGTGGGCAAGAGGATGCTTGTAGATATATGCGATCGTTTAGACGAGCAACCCGAATGGCTTAGATACTTTTACGAATTGAGATTGAAATCTGAAAATATAGCATTTTGATCAGAAACATAAAAAAGAACTTTCACATCCTAAGTCACTGTAAAGACTTCCGTTAGAGCATATAAAGAAATGCTGATGCGGAAGTCTTTTTCTATAAGTTGACCAGCACTTATAGTTGTAAACGTTGATATGAGATAGATACAGAGGGGTCTTGTTTAAATGAGTCAATGACGTATAATGGTATTAACCGAATCGGTCAATGAAATAAAGAACTAGGACATAGATTTTATGGAGTGTGCATATGAATAAAAAATTTTACTTATTAGAAGAGAAGCGCCAGTTGGAGATTATAAATGCTGGTTTTGAAATCTTCGGTAAATATGAATATAAGAAGGCATCAACTGAACTTATTGCTCAGAAGGCAGGTATTTCAAAGGGACTTTTGTTTTTTTATTTTAAAAATAAACTCGAGTTTTATAAGTTTCTCTATCAATACGCAACTGAGTTGATCAGTGATCAAGTAACGCCAATTTTAAGTGAACAAACAGATGATTTCTTTGAGATGATCGAAATTATGACGCGACAAAAATGTATTGTGCTCGAATCAATGCCCTATATATTTTCGTTTATGATCGCCTCAGTAAATACTGTAGATGAAACGATACGCGAAGCGCTTTCAGAATTTTTAAATGAAGATCAAGCAATTATGACCCAAGACTGGATGTCCCATGTTGATTTTAGTAAATTTAAAGAGGGTATAAGACCAGAAGAGCTACTAGAGATGTTGGGCTTACTACTTGAGGGTTATCTACAACAGCAACTTAAAAATAGACTGCCTATTCATTTAGAGCAGATTATGGAGAAACATAGGACTTGGGCTAATTTATTGAGAGATGCTTCCTATAAACCGACTGAAATTAGGAAAGGAGAACTCCTATGAGAATTGCCATTTTAACATTGGGATCAAGAGGTGACGTACAACCTTATTTAGCATTTGCAAAATATGCCGTAAAACAGGGACATGAAGCGGTCATTTGTACCGGAAAAACCTTTGAAAACTTTATAACAGAAAACGGTGTAGAATTTGCAGAGGCAGAAAGTGACCTTATGGCAATACTCAAAACGCCTGAGGGACAAATGGTTTTTAATCACGCCCTTAGGCACCCAATTAAGACAAAAGCGTTTGTAAGCAAGGTCATTAATCCAGCTTTTAGAAAAACATTAGATCAATTTTGGACGGCCTCTCAAGGAGCTGATGTGATACTTTACCATCCTAAAGCATTTGGTGCCCCTGATATCGCTAAAGCGTTAGGGATTCCTTGCATCAGTATGCCACCAGTGCCAATGACCTACCCGATTGAAGAATTCCCAAATCTCGCTATATCCCCTAAAAAGAGTTTAGGGAAATGGCTTAACAAATTGTCTTACAAGGTTGTGGCAATGGCTGAAAGCGCAAGTATAAAAGAAGTCAATGCGTTTAGAAAAGAGACTTTAGGACTTTCAAAGCGCAAAGCAGGTCTTTATACCTTTGATATTGACGGAACACCTATTCCTGTGATTTATCCCATAAGTAAATTTCTGTTTGAAGATGTGACTTCTTGGAACGGCAGTGTATTCTTATCTGGATTCTTATTTTTGGATACAGAAAAGGAGAAACTAGATGAAATGATCACACATTTCTTAGAAGCGGGCCCTGCACCAATTGTTATTTCGTTCAGCAGTATGCCGTTAAAACAACCAGACGAGTTTAAACGTATATTGATTGAGACTTTGTCTTTAACTGGTGATAGAGCAATTCTTCTCACAGGTAGTACAGGATTGACATTCGAAGGCTATGATCATATTTTGACAATAGCTTCTGCACCTCACGATTTATTATTTGAACATGCTAAGGGGATTGTGCATCACGGTGGTGTTGGTACTATGGCATCAGCTCTTAAAAGTGGTAAAACTCAGCTCATCATGCCTTTTGGCGTAGATCAACCTTTTTGGGCAAGCAGACTCTACAAAATGGGCATTACACTCCAGCCTTTAAAAGAAAAAGAACTGAGTGTTCAAAATCTTGTGTTGCGTTTTAAAGCTATGAATGAAAAAACACTTCAATCACCTGCGCAAGTCATAAAATCAAAAATGGGTACAGAGCATGGTTGTAAGGCGACATTAGATTTTATTAATAGCATTAGGTAAACAACTCATTGAAAACAAAAGCACATTATGATAGTCTATATAAAAACTTGGAGGCATATAGACATGGCAATTGATGTGGTAAAAAAATATTTTAGTCAGTATGGAATTGAAGATAAGGTTCAAGAATTTGAAGTATCCAGCGCAACAGTGGAACTTGCTGCTGAGGCTCTAAACTGTGAAGGTGCACGTATAGCCAAAACACTGTCGTTTAAGATTGATGAAAGAGTGATCTTAATCGTTGCAGCTGGTGATGCAAAAGTAAATAATTCTAAATACAAGCTTAAATTTGGTAAAAAAGCTAAAATGCTTGCACATGATGAGCTTGAGCCATTAGTGGGGCACGCTGTAGGTGGCGTTTGTCCATTTGGCGTTAAAGAAGGTGTTGAAGTCTATTTAGATGAATCCCTTAAACGATTTGAAACCGTATTTCCAGCTTGCGGCAGTGCCAATAGTGCGATTGAACTGACGATTCCTGAACTGGATAAATATTCGAATAATTTGAGCTGGGTTGATGTTTGTAAATTACCAGAGTAGAGTCTCAATTTAATGATAGTCTTTGAAAGGACAAATGAGAGATGAAGAAGTTGATGCCTTTGCTTATGATTTTTTTATGGATGAGTGTGATTTTAAGCGGGTGTACTGCTGGAAGTAACGCGCCTAGAAATCAATCATTTGCGTTTGATTATGGTGTGTTCTTAAGTGTGGACAATTCGGATTTGAGTCTATTTAAAGATTATCAGACCATTGTAATTGATGCTGCTTACTTTGAAAAAGAAGATATTCAAAAGTTAAAGGAATCAGGTCATACAGTTTATACTTATATCAATATAGGGTCTATAGAGAACTTTAGACCCTATTATGAAACGTTTAAAGTAAAAGGTGTCGACGGCTATTTTGTTGATAATTGTGATGTTTACTCAACAATACTACTTTGAATATATTGAGTTAGTGAAAAATGAGGGCCTTGACGTCTACTTATTGGAATATACGAAAGACAGGGAACTCATTCAATCAATAGAACAATTTTGTAATGAAAAAAATTATATTTACTATATCTCGGACTCAATCGAATTAGATTGAGTTTTATTTTTAAAACAACAAATGTTGTTAATTTTCTATTGACAAATCAAATAGATTTAGATACTATACTGTATAGTGACTATACGGTATATGTTGAAAGGAATTATCTATGAAGGATTATGAAAAATTTGGACCTCTTATGGAACGTATTATCCATAAATACAATCAAGTCGAAAATAAGAAACGATACTATGGTTCAGATGCTTTATTGACAAGAACAGAAATACACACGATTGTAGTGATTGGAGAAAATTTGGGCATTAATGTGACGACATTAGCGCAAATTAAAGGGATTACAAAAGGTGCTGCTTCACAGATGGTTTATAAACTGGTGAAAAAAGGATTTGTAAAAAAAGCGATTTCTCCTGATTCAGATACAGAAGTTTGCTTAACATTAACAGAAAAAGGCAATGTCGCATTTGGGCATCATATGGAATATCATAGAACTGCTAATGATCAATTCTTTGTAATCCTTAAAAATATGCCCGATGAAATAGCGGATCAACTGCAAGCTATTTTAAAACAATTTGAAGCGTCGTTAGATGAAAGGTTAGAGCAAGAATAAAAATTACTGTGGAAGCAGTTTTTTTTAGCAAAATAGTATAGCAGCTATACAGTATAGCTGCTAAATTAAATAAAAATAATGCATCAAGAGGAGTATGTAAAATGAATGAGCGTAAAAGTAAAGTCTATTTACTGAGTGAAGAAAAAGTATCAAGGGCACTTTTAAAATTAGGCATACCGACTATGATCGGTATGATGACATCAGCACTATATAATTTAGTAGATGCTTTTTTTGTTTCTAAGATGGGCACTTCGCAGATGGGTGCTGTTGCAGTGGTTTTTCCTTTAAGCGTTATATTGCTTGGAATTGGGTTAATGTTTGGTGTGGGTGCATCATCATATATTTCTAGGTTACTGGGAGATGAGCGTTACGAGGATGCTCATATATGTGCATCTACATCACTTTTTACAGGTATAATGACAAGTGGCGTTGTCATCATGAGTATACTCCTATTTTTACATCCTATTTTAAGAATGTTGGGCACCACAGATACAATATTACCTTATGCAACTGAGTATGCGGTTATATTTGTCATTGGACTTTTATTTAATGTTGTCAATATTACAGTAAACAATATTATTACATCTGAGGGTGCAGCATTTTTCAGTATGATTGCGATGTTGTGTGGTGGGATAATCAACATGATCTTAGATCCTATTCTTATATTTGGTTTTAATATGGGCGTTAAGGGTGCTGCTATTGCAACATTATTTTCAAGAGTTGTTTCATTTAGCTTTTATATCTACTTTATGGTGTCAGGAAAAGGCGTGCTAAAATTTTCCATACGTTATTTTAAACCCAATATGACACTTTATATTGAACTTTTGAAAATCGGGGTGCCTGCATTTGTATACCAATTACTGATGAGTGTCACTTTAAGCATTACAAATGTTTTAGCAGCACCCTACGGAGATTCTGCTATTGCTGCAATTGGAATTGTTTCAAGACTACTCGCTCTTGGAAATATGGCATTATTTGGGTTTCTTAAAGGTTTTCAGCCTTTTGTTGGTTTTAATTATGGTGCCGGCAATATGAGCAGAGTGAAAAAAGCAACACAAATCGTACTCAAATGGACAACTTTATTTGGATTAGTTGTGGCAATTATTCTTATTATTTTTAGAGTGCCACTTATGACAGCCTTTAGTAAAAATGATCCTCAAGTTGTAGTGATAGGCAGTATGACCTTGTTTTTTAATGCAATTGTTTTTATTGGACTGGGCTATCAAACCGTTTATTCAACACTTTTTCTTGCACTTGGCAAATCGAAGGAGAGTGGACTTGTCAGTGTTGGGAGACAAGGCTTATTCTTTATACCATTGGCATTTGGGTTAACGGCTCTATTCAACTTAGATGGATTGATTTTGACACAACCACTAGCAGATGTATGTTCTATTATAATGGTTTATATGTTGAGTAAAAGACAAAAAGATAATGTCGAATTAGGACTTGCAAAATAGGAAAATCTATGTGGCTTGACAAGCTGAGATATAAATTGTATTTTTAACTTGTAATCTGTTATTTAATAGGAGGTACTCAGATGACACGCATAATAATTTTAGATCTAAAATTTAAATTCGGCGAAGTGGAAGATGTGATTCATCCTGTTGTGGTAAAAAGTGATGACAGTATGATCTTAGTAGATTGTGGTTATACGGGATCACTTCAAAAACTCGAAGTAGAAATGCATCAAAAAGGCTTGGATTGTGAAGCTTTAACGCATGTGTTCATAACCCATCAAGATCATGATCACATGGGTGCATTAGCTGAACTTAAAGGCAAATATCCTCATATATTAGTAGTGGCAAGTGAGCAGGAAGCACCTTATATCTCTGGAGAACTAAAATCCTTAAGATTAGCACAAGCTGAGCAGATGCAAGCCTATTTACCAGAAGAACAAAAGGCGTTTGGAAAAGCCTTTTGCGACATTATCAGAGCTGTAAAACCTGTACCAGTAGATATCAAAGTGAAAGATGCAGATGGTGTGGCGGGGTGTACGATCGTTGAGTCAACAGGACATACACCAGGGCATATATCAGTATATGTTAAAAGCGCAAGAACCTTAATTACAGGTGATGCAATAGCACTTGAAAACGGAAAACCAGTGATTGCCAATCCTCAGTTTACCCTTGATTTAAAGGGGGCAGAAGCATCACTGAATAAAATTTTAAATTATGATGCCGATCAAGTGATCTGTTATCACGGTGGGGTATTGGCCTGAACAGATGGATTTAATTTGGAAAATAGCTATCTTTAGAATACAATTATAAGGAACATAGAATATAATAAAAGACAGGGACAGGTTAAGCTCATGATCATTTTTAGCGCAACAATAACTTTGCTGCTAACAGCACTATTAGGTTATTTATCAAAGTTTAAGGTTAAGAGTTCAAAAGATTTTATATCAGCAGGTGGCGGTGTTGGCGTATTCACCGCTACAGGCTCACTTATGGGGGCTATCATTGGCGGTGCGTCCACTGTGGGCACTGCCCAGTTAGCTTATACGAGAGGTTTTGCTGCAATTTGGTTTATTTTGGGACTCTGTACAGCAAGTATATTATTGAGTGTTGTTTACGGTAAACTTATAAAAGAGAGAACCGTTGAAACGCTTCCACAGATTCTAGAGATTACATTTGGAAAAAAGGCCAGTGTGATTGCGGGGATTGCACTTTCGTTTGGCATGTTCATACATATCAACGGTCAAGTCATAGCATGTAACGCACTTTTTAACACCGTATTTAATTTAAATGGCCTAATGGTTACAATAATTGTGGTCATCTTACTAGTAGCCTATGTGATCTTTGGGGGATTTTGGGGTGGTGCTATGGTGGGCACCTTAAAAATGTTTTTATTGTATGGGACCAGTATGATTGCAGGTGGCTATATTCTTTTTAAACTAAATGGGGTCTCTGATATAATGCATACGCTTACCGATCCTTATTGGTACAATCTTTTCAATGGTGGGGGCATATCGGATATAGGGGCTTATCTGTCTACAGTGGTAGGTGTGCTGGCGACTCAAAATTATTTTCAAACTGTGATGGCCAGTAAAAATATAAAGGTTGCACATGCAAGTGGTGTACTCACTGCAACTCTAGTTCTACCAATTGGCATTGTATGCACAGTAGTAGGAATGTTTATGAGAGTAAATCAACCCGATATATTGCCTGCAAATGCTTTTCCATTGTTTGTTGTGACCTATTTACCCAAAGCGTTAGCAGGTATTACACTTGCTACCATCCTTATATCTTCTTTGGCAACAGCAGCTGGATTGACACTTGGTATCAGTACGATTTTTACCAGAGATTTATATAAAAAAGGATTTCATAAAGAAGCTTCTGATGAGCAACAAATGAGATTTATGAGAGGTATAATTCTGCTTATTGGTGTTTTAACTGTCATTGTAACCACGTTAAGTGAAGACTCTATGATATTGAATTTTGGCTTTATGTCTATGATGTTTAGAGCTGTGCCTATATTTATCCCTGTCATTGTTGCGCTTTATTTCAAGGACCACATTGACCCAAAAGCCGGGTGCTTTGCGATTGCTTTAAGTCCTATTGCAAGTCTATTTTGGATTATACTTGGTTTTCCAATGCAAACTGCGATCTATATTGGGATGATGGTGTCAATATTGATATTTTTTATAGGCAGTAAGATCAAGAACAGATAATAGTTTTTAAAAGAAAATTGCATTAATTGTCAACTCATATAAAAACGAAATGCCATCCACTTATTGGAAAATCCAATAAGTGGATGGCATTTCTCTTTTTAGTGCGCCATTACAGTTTTTATTAGATCGTATATGAGTTTTTTTTTATCATTTGGACAATTTTTTAACAATTCATTAATTTCAAAATCCAAATAATCTTGAGATTCTGGATCCACCCCCGTTAAGATCTTACCAATTGGCGCATCTAAAATATTAGCAATTTTATAAGTCATCTCTAAACTTATTTTGGCAGTTCCACGTTCTAATCGACTTACATACACATTGGAAATATCTAACATTTCTGCAAGTTGGTTTTGTGTTAGTCCCTTCAAATTTCTAAATTCTTTTATACGAATTCCAATTAGTTTATAGTCTAAAACCATAGCTACCCCCTCATAGATATAGAATAACAATAAATAGCATAAATACCCAGTAATCGAAAAGTTAATATAGAACTTATAAGTTAAGTGTGCTATTATTTTAATAGACGTATTATCATATTAAAATAATAATTACAAGTTATTATTTTTAAAGGATTTTATGCACATTGGTGATAGTGCTATACATAAATGTATAAGACATAATTAAGGTTAGTAATACTGCAATTAATAGGGGGAAAAGAGAAGATATAAGGAGAACAGAAATGAAGAATCTAAAGATGAAAGCAAAGTTGGGGGCAATATTTACGGTAACAGGAATTATTCCTATAATCCTCATCAGTATGATGATTTTTAGCACTGCTGTCAAGGAGTTAGAAATATCCATACATCGCTCAAATGAACTGTATGCAACTATGGCAAAAGATGAGCTCATATCGTATTTTGATGGTCGTTTTGGCGATGGGAAAGTACTTTCAAATTCAGATAGTATTATTACAAATGTAGAAGTCATGAGTGATCGTCTAGAAAGTCAGACATCCAAGATAGAAGCAAAGAAGAAGCTCGATACCTATTTGAAAATGGTAGCTGATGAATATGAGTATACCGATATTTTTTTAACGGATAACACTGGGAAAGGTATTTTTTCTGTCTATTATCCTGAAGCATTGGTAAATGCTAACTTAAAAGATAGAAGCTATATATCTAATGCCTTATCAGGCGTTGAAGCTTGGTCGGAACTTTTCTATTTTGATTTTATCGATAAAAATGCAATCGTTTTAAGCTGTCCTATTTATGATCAAGCTCATAAAAAAGTGATCGGTTCTTTAAATCTTCTTTTTGATCAAAAAAAATTGGATGCAATCATTCACCAAGGGACAGAAAAGATTGGGGAAAGCGGAAATGCCTATCTAATAGATGCAAATGGGTTGTTGTTAACGGAAATGCGTGTTGGTGAATATTCTAAAGAGTCTGCACTTAAAAAAAGCATCTCAACTAAAGCTGTTGATCTTCTATCACCAGCAATTCAATCTGGTGATTTAAGTTTTAACTATATAGGTTTATATAATGATTACTCAGGGAAGCCTGTTTATGGTTCATTAGGTGTTGTAGAAATTGGATCACATTTTGCAGGACTCGTTATTGAAGTGAGCAAATCAGAAGTATATTCGGAGATTACAGTTCTCAAAATATTTTCTATAATTGCAGTGGCTGTTGTTATGTTAATTTCATATACTTTATTGCATTTCGTTTCCAAGTCTATCACTACGCCACTTGAGCATATCGTTAAGAATGCGGATTATATTGCGGAATATGATATCGCCCATGATATTTCAGAAAAATATTTGGATAGAAAAGATGAAATTGGGGAACTTTCAAGGGCAATCAGTAGCATCAATATAAATTTGAGGAGCATGCTCAAAAATATATTAATGACTTCCGAAGAAGTTTCTGCTGCTTCACAAGAACTCACAGCAACATCACAGCAAGCTTCTACAGCAGCAGAAGAAATTGCACATACAATAACGGAAATTTCTATGGGTGCAAGCGAACAAGCACAGACAACTACCGTTGGAGCCGAAAGACTAAGTGAACTTGGGCAGCTCATCGGAGATGATAAAATCAATATTGGACATCTCGCGGAAGCATCTACGTTGGTAACTGAAAATATCAATGAAGGCTTAAAAATCATGGAGACTTTAAACAAGCATACCAAAGAGAATAACGATATTGCAGGCAATGTATATGAGAGTATTCTTAAGACAAATGAGAGTTCAGGTAAAATAGCTGAAGCGAGTGTTCTTATAGCCTCTATAGCTGAACAGACCAATTTACTTGCTTTAAATGCAGCAATAGAAGCAGCGAGAGCTGGAGAAGCTGGAAGAGGTTTTGCTGTAGTTGCAGATGAAATCAGAAAACTTGCCGAACAATCTACGCGATCCACAAAAGCGATAGATGATATTGTCAATCAATTAAAAGAAGACTCAAAAATTGCTGTTGAAAGTATGCAAGTAGCTTCATCTGTAGTTGAGAAGCAAGAAGAAAGTGTAAAGCTCACTGAGCACAAATTTGTTCAGATTGCAAAGGCAATGGAAAAAGCGGAAAGTGCTATTGAGATGATTAAGGCATTGAGTCTGACAATGGCGGATCGTAATAGTGGTGTTCAAAAGGATATGCAGAGTCTAGCTGCAATAGCTGAGGAAAATGCAGCAGCAACTGAAGAAACAACAGCAGCAATAGAAGAACAAACGTCTTCAATTGAAGAAATAGCCCATGCAAATGAACAATTGTCCAAACTAGCTTTAACACTAAATCAATTAGTAGCTCGATTTAAAATTTAAAGGATGTGTGTGGTGATAAAAATTAATTTAATCAATAGAGAGCATATATTTGAAACACAAGAAATGGTTTCAAATATCAATACAATTTCAAATACTTATAATCTATTACTGGAAGATTCAGTGGATAATCTTTGGAAATGGCATGTAAGAGATCAACAAATTAATATTTCCATGAGAAGTCAATCTAAATTAAAAATAGCAATGGATACAGAGAATCTCTCATTAGAATCCTGGAAAAACATGATTCATCCTCATGATAGAGAGGATGCAGAAAAAGTATGGACAGAATTTATTGATCGTAGAAGAGATAAATATGAAAACCTTTACAGAATGATCAATAAGGATGGGGAGTATAAGTGGTTATTATCAAAAGGAAGATCGATAAAAGATGATCAAAATGAGATTGTGTCTATCGTTGGTTATCATATAGATGTGACAGAAAAATATATTCTAAAAGAGGAATTATACTGTCTGTCACATTATGATAAATTAACACATTTATCTAATAAGGACAAACTTAATCGTGATTTTGAATTTATAATTAAAAATTTGAAACCCGATTCCAAAATTGCTTTTATACAGATTGATATTGATAATTTTGGCTATATTAACAATACCTTAGGGCATGAAATTGGATATGAACTCATCAAGAATTTCGCCCTATTCTTAACGAAAAGGTATGTGCAAAAGCATTCTGTTGCTCGAATAAATGAGGACGAATTTTTAATTATTTATGAATTTAGTGGTAGTAGGACTGAACTGGAAAAAGAGTTGGCTCAAGTCTTGTATGAAAGTAAGAATACGAATTTTATAACAGACAGTGAGGTTCGAATATCCTGTAGTATAGGGGTTTCAATCTATGAGCATCAGGGACAAGATTTTCATGACTTACTTAGGAAATCAAGTACAGCGCTTCACAGTGCAAAAGAAAATTTGAAGGATCAATATGTGATCTATTCACATCAATTAGAGGCCTCTGCTTATTACAACATGCACATGGTTGATCAAATTAGAATAGGCCTTGAAGAAGAGGCTTTTGAAATGTATTATCAACCGATTCGGAGTCTTAAAACGGGTGAATTAATAGCACTTGAAGCACTTATAAGGTGGCATCACTTGGAGAAAGGTTTCGTTTCACCAGATAATTTTATTCCCATTGCAGAAAACTCAGGACAAATCATACCGCTGGAAAAATGGATTTTTGAGAACGTCTTTAAGCAAATTAAACAATGGACAATCCTTGAAAAAACAGATATCAAGTTTTCTATCAATATGTCTGCAAAGGGCTTGGTGACAGGAGATATTATCTTCTTTCTAGAATCATTGCTAGAAAAATATCAGATAGAGCCTTCAAGTGTTGAGTTTGAAGTAACTGAAACAGCAGTTTTTAATAATATAGAGTACACTCTATCCGTACTTGAAAAGTTAAAAAAATTAGGTTTTAAATTGACTCTAGATGATTTTGGTGTGGGTTATTCTTCACTTAGCTATTTGAGCATACTGCCTATTGATAAAGTTAAATTGGATCGTAAATTCATATCTAATATAGAAAAAAGTGAACGAGATTTTCTACTTGTAAAATCTATAATAGACACAGCACATAATCTCAATTTAGAGATTGTGGCAGAGGGGATTGAAAATAATAGCCAAATTGAATTATTGAGCGAACTTAATTGCGATTACATACAAGGTTATTATTGTGGCAGACCTCGAAGTGGTTCGGTGACAACTATTAGCGATATATATCGCTGTAAATGATATTTTTGTAAAAAATTTGTTTTTTTTAATCAAAAAAGGGTATTAGAATCATTATTGTTGCCTTATTATTATTGTTGTAGAATCTTTTATAAAAAAATGTATCAAATAGGAAAAAATTGAATTATAATAAGATTTATGATAGGGTAGTTATAGGGTAATTATAGAGTTATGAGGAGGCCAAAAATGAATAAAGGACTATCGAGAAGTATTGCTTTAAGAGTAGGTGGATTGGTTCTAATTGTTACTTTAGTGATTGGGATATTTAGTATTGTCTATAGTTCTAAAACGCTTTTAGATAATCAAGAAGAGTATATTTCAATCCTTGCAGATGAATCTTCAAAGCGTGTAAATGACATCTTAGATAAGCGTTTAATGGTTCTTCAAGAGGTTGCGAGTAAAGATGCGGTTGTCTCTATGAATTGGCAGAAGCAGCAAGCAGCTTTAAAAGATGAAGTTGAGAGATTGGGCTATCAAGAGTTATTGGTATTTGATGCAACAGGAAATGCGCATTATGTGACATCAGGTGAGTCAAAAGATTTATCAAGTAGAGAGTATTTTCAAAAAGCGTTTGGCGGAGAACGATATGTATCAGATGTGCTTATTAGTAAATCTACAAATTTACCTTCAATTTACTACGCTGTGCCCATAGAAAATAATAACAAAATCATCGGGGTACTTGTAGGGAAAAAAGATGGTACAGCCTTAAATGATATTACGGATCAAATGGGGATTGGCGAAAATGGATATGCATTTGTTATTGGTACAAATGGGACTTTTTTTGCTTATCCAGATAGAGAAAATGTTACGAACATGGTCAATGTTTATGATGAAATAGAGAGTAATGGTTACTACAAACCAATGGGTGAAGCACTTAAAGAAGCCGGTATGGAACAAGCTACCATTATTAAATACGAATTAAATGGTAAGACTCGTATTACAGCGATTTCTCCAATTCCTGGGACGACTTGGGTACTTGGAATTGCAAATTATGAAAGTGATATTTTAGCGAAAGTAAATGCACTTAAATGGTCAATTTTCGTTGCAGCTATTATCATTTCGTTGCTGGGTGCAATTATAGGTGCTGCTTTAGGTCTAAATATAGCAAAACCGATTAAAAAACTCGAAAGAATTGTTGAGAAAATGGCTGTGTATGATTTCGAGATCAGTGAAGATCAAAGATCAGATTCGATTATTAAGCGTAAAGATGAGGTGGGAAGTATTTCAAGGGCCTTATTGAAAATGCAAGAGAGTATTGTGACTTTAATGAAGACTGTTTTAATGACTTCAGAGAGTGTTGCTTCATCAAGTGAAGAGTTAACTGCGATCACGCAACAAACAGTTGTCTCAGCAGATGATGTTGCTAAAAATATTGAGGCAATCTCTCATGGGGCAATTCAGCAAGACAAAGAAACAAAAGAGAGTTCAGAAAATATTCATGTATTAGGTGAATATTTAGAGCAATCCGAAAATTATATTGGCATACTCAATAATAATCTTAGTAAAGTGAATGCATTAAAAGAAAGTGGTATGAATGCTGTCAATGATCTTCAACTTAAAAATGAAGAAACCACAGAATACAGCAATATCATTCAAAAGCTCATTCTTGAAACTGCAGATAGTGCTGAAAAAATAGAAGTCGCAAGTAACATGATTAAAAATATAGCGACTCAAACAAATCTATTGGCTTTAAATGCGGCAATAGAAGCAGCACGTGCTGGTGAAGCCGGAAGAGGATTTGCAGTGGTAGCAGATGAAATAAAAAAATTAGCTGAAGAGTCCACTCATTTTACAGATGAAATATCAGAAGTTATTCAAGATCTATCGACAAAAACAGAAAAATCGGTAGAAGTTATTCATAGTATTACGAGTATTATGGCAGTCCAAACTGAAAGTGTACAAAATACAAGCGATAAATTTGAAGATATACAAGAGGCAATTGAAGTTATGCAAGGTGATCTAGGCCTTATTAATGAAATAAATCCTAAAATCACTAATAAACGGAAAGCGATTTTTGAAAGCATTGGGCACTTATCGAAGATGTCAAGCGATTATGCACAAAGTGCAAAATCTGGTGCTGATTCCGTTGAAGAACAAACACAAGCTATGAATGAAATTGCAAATGCGAGTGAGTCACTTGCAAAACTTGCTGAAGAGTTGCAAGGCGAAATTTCTAAATTCAAGTTCTAGTGAATTAAAACACATTAAAAGCACTCTTTAACTAGAAATAGTATAAGAGTGTTTTTGCTGTATTGGTATACATCAAATTGGTGTGAATACTATGTCTTTTTATGTGAAATGCTACAATTTGTATTGCCTCTCGTGAATAGTATCCTAAAATTATGTTAATTATTTGTATTAATTTGTTTTTTCGTGTATTTCGGAATAAAAGGCATGAAGAATTTGATAACTAATGGTAAAATATAAATGAGTATACTGTATAACAGTATACAAGATCCGTAAAGCATTGTGCTTGAATATAATTATAATTTAAGGAGATGTATTATGAGTAAACCAATTCTTTCCGCACACTTTGAATCGAGAAAACCATCTGCTGTCCGTTTAGCGCAGATGAAGTATGAAGACCGTAAGGTTAAGCCCGAAGCTGTTATCAATGTCGGTATAGGTAACGTTTCGCTCCCAACGAATCCAGCGATGCAAAAAAGAATGTTTAATCTTTCAGCAGCTGAAAGTCCATTTCATAAAGGCGTTGTTAGATATTCTACAACTGCTGGAACACTGGAATGTCGAGATGCATTCAAAAACATTTTAGAATGTGAAGGATTTGATACCAGTAATCTACACGTTCAGGTAACTGATGGTGGTTCTGCAGGTATGGAATTGTTATTAGTGGGGGTATGTGGCCCTGCTGGAACTGGTGAAAAACCACTTATGATGATCGATCCTGCATATACAAACTATATCTCATTTGCAGAAAGAATCGGACGTAAAACAGTAACTGTAAAACGTCACTTAGAAGAAAATGGTAAATTTACACTCCCTGAAATCGACAAAATCGAAGAAGTCATCAAAGCCAATAATCCTGGAGCACTCTTAGTAATTCCTTATGATAATCCAACTGGACAATACTATGATTACAACACAATGAGCGCTCTTGCTAGATTATGTGTAAAGTACAATATGTGGATGATTAGTGATGAAGCTTATCGTGAACTCTACTATGAAGACGGTAAAGAGCTTGTAAGTATCTGGGGCTTATCAGATCATATGGTACCAGGTATTGAAGGTAGAAGAATTAGTATTGAGACAGCTTCAAAAGTATGGAATGCATGTGGTTTAAGAATCGGCGCTGTTGTTACAGATAGCCCTGAATTCAACAATAGATCTGTTGCAGAATATACATCAAACTTATGTGCAAACGTAATTGGCCAATATATCTTTGGTGCACTCGCTCATGAGACAAAAGAAAGTATTATGGGATGGTGTGATGAGATTAAAGCTTATTATAAAGAACAAATCATGATGGTTTATGAGGGCTTAAAAGAACATGAACCTCGTTTAATTGTTTCGAGCCCTGATGCGTCAATCTATACTGTCGTTGATGTTAGAAATGTCGTGAAACCAGGTTTTGACGCCATAGACTTTGTTCTATATTGTGCTGGCGAAGGTGCTGTTCATATCGATGGTGTTGAAACGACATTATTGGTTGCACCGATGAGTGGCTTCTACAACATAAAAGCTGGTGAAGCAAACCCAGGCAGTACACAATTTCGTATTTCATTTGTTGAAACACCAGATAATTTAGCAAAAATTCCTGAATTATTTGTTAAATTGTTAAGACAATACGAATCGAAGAGATCATGAGTTTTGTACAAAGATATTCATAAATTTAAAAGCATTTCATTGTGATCTTCGCAATGAAGTGCTTTTTTATATGTAGGTTGATTTTTGGAAGAGTGATGACTGCTAAAGTTTCATCAGCTAAACAAATGCTCTAAAATTAAGTTTAAATAAATGCTTCTATAGGAATCTAGCGGGTATCTATCCAATATTAGGAGGTGTTCAAATGAATAAAAATGTTGGTAATATGGATAGGAACATCAGATACGGATTGGCAGTTGTTTTTGCAATTTTAGGTATCACGGTGGCATCGTGGTTTTGGATTTTAGCAGTTATATCTGCAGCAACTGGATTCTTAGGCGTCTGTGGCATTTATAAACTATTAGGCATTAATACTTGTAAAATGAAATAGTTAGAGTGTAAAAAGTGCCCAAAATGTTGAGGCACTTTTTTTACGTCATTTTTTTCGAGAGCATTCACTTTCACCTAAATTGAATTAGTCTACGTTAATGTTATTTTGCAAGCAATACAGGTTTTGATAGATATTTTGACGATATATTTTTTCAAATTCGGGTGGTGTATAGTTGTTAACCAATATGCATATGGCTTCAAGTTGTGTCTTGCTTAAATGACACATTGGGTAGAGACCAATTGCAAGTGCTAATAAGGTTTCTAAAAAATGATCAATTTGCTCATTAGATGCATGTGGGAAAAGTTCAGAGAATAGTTTTAAGAGGGTATCTTGATAGCCAAACAGTTTCACTTTAAAATCAATCAATGATGCCTTTGAGACATTTTTTTCTATCGTTGTGAATAAAAATGTAAAGAGCTCTACTAGACGTGATGAGGTTGATAATGTGTGACTTAAAATATCAGCAATTTCTTCTATCGTGTAAAGCTTATTTATTTTAAAAGAAGAAATCAATTGGTTTACCCATTGATCCATATCATCTATCATAATTTTAAGAAGAATTTCTTCCTTTGTTGAAAAGTATTTGTAAATGGTAGGTCTTGTAAACTGAGTGTATTCTGAAATTTTACTAAAACTCAATGCTTCAAAACCCTCTGTATTATAAATAGCAGATGCAGCCTCTGTTATTTCTGAAATTCTTTTTTGAATTTGTGCTTCTGATCGAGCGCGCTGAAAGCTCATTATTACCTCCAAATGATTATAAGTTGATATAAATTTCTCTAATGGCATTATAACATACAAAGCGTAAATTAATATAGGTATTACTTCATAAGTTTGTAAATTAATTGGTCCTAAATTGATGACATAAAGAATGATGTAGAGAGTATAGTTGACATGGTGTAAATTAAGTGGTATTATCTGAGTATAATTTACAGATAGTAAGTTATGGAGCGTTACTGGAATAGAATCTAAACAAAGAATGTTATCGATAGTCAATCTACAAAAACATATCAATAGGGAGGTACTATTAGCATGCAATATCGTAAGATTCCGAAAACAGGAGATGAAATATCTGCTATAGGCTATGGCTGTATGAGGTTCCCAACAAGGATGGGCAGAATTGATGAAAAAAAGGCAGAAGAACAAATGCGCTTTGCTATAGAGCAAGGCGTAAATTACTTCGACACAGCTTATCCATACCATGGTGGCAGTAGTGAAAGTTTTTTAGGCAAAGTTTTTAGTGATAAAGCACTTAGGGATCAAGTGAAAATTGCAACTAAACTTCCCCCTTGGTCAGTGAAAACAAGAGAAGATATGGATAGAATTTTAAATGAACAACTGGCAAAGTTAAAGATAGATTCAATAGATTATTATCTGGTGCATGGAATCATGAGTTTAGAGGATTGGGAGCGTATGAAAAGGCTTGGGGTATTAACCTTTTTAGATGAAGCCAAAGCTCAAGGGAAAATCAAACATGTGGGCTTTTCATTTCACAGTGATATTCATACTTTTAAAAAGATTGTGGATGATTATGACTGGGCGATGTGCCAAATTCAATATAATTATTTAGATGAAACCAATCAAGCGGGTACAGAGGGATTAAAATATGCAGCTGACCGAGATATCGCAGTGTTTGTGATGGAACCTTTACGTGGCGGGAACTTAGCGGGACGTATGCCTAGAGCAGCACAGCAAGTATGGGATCAAAGTAAGATTAAGAGAAGTTCAGCTGAATGGGCATTAAGATGGGTTTGGAATCATCCTGAAGTGACCTGTGTACTCTCAGGAATGAATGTAGATGAGCATATTAAAGAAAATATAGAAACAGCGAGTACAGCGTTTCCTAACCATTTATCACCAGAAGAATTAGGCGATATTTCTAAGGTGAGAGATGTATTCGTCTCACTTACTAAAGTCCCTTGTACGGCGTGTGCTTATTGCATGCCATGTCCTGCTGGCGTCAATATCCCAATGTGTTTTGAAAAGTACAACAGCAAATCTTATTTTTGGGGTATGGAGGCAAAGATTATGTATCTAGTACAAGGAGCTGGTGTCATGGGTGACAAGCCAACAATGGCATCTCAATGTGTCAACTGTGGCAAGTGTGAGACACATTGTCCTCAACATATAGAGATTAGAAAAGAGCTTAAAAATGTGACGAAGTCTCTAGAAGGTGCCTTTGATAAACCCATTATCTGGATGGCAAAACGCGTGATGAAAAAGTAAATAGAGATAATAATAGATGCTGTCTAAAGTATATCCATAAACTTTGGGCAGTTTTTTATGTTTCAGAATTATTTTTTATTTTGAGATGATAGAGGTTGACAGGAAAGTCTACAAGTTGTAAACTGAATTTAAGAGAGGTCTACAACTTGTAGATTAAGAGAGGTGATAAAATTGAATGATCTAAAATTAACAGATGCAGAATTGAATTTGGCACAGATTATATGGGAAAAGGATAAACTGACATCTTCTGAATTGATAAAGCGTTGTGAAGAAAAGTTTGAGTGGAAAAAATCGACGACTTATACCTTATTAAAGCGTATTATTGAAAAGGGTGTATTTGAGAATAGGGATGGTAAGATCATTACTTTGATCTCCAAGGCAAATTACGAAGCCACTCAGAGTAAGTCGTTTGTCAAAAAAACATTTGGCGGTTCTCTACCAAAATTCTTAGCCGCATTTTCAAAAAATGAGAAGTTAACAGAACAAGAGCTTAAAGCACTACAAACCTTAATTGATGAGCATAAGGAGGTATAAGTCATGGAAAAAATATTTATTAATATTCTAAACATGAGTATCTCAGCGACTTATGTGATTTTTGTGGTCATAGGAATTAGATTCATAATCCAGAAATTACCTAAAATTTATGCTTATTTACTGTGGAGTGTGGTTTGGATTAGATTGGTTAATCCATTTAAAATTGAAAGTATCATCAGTTTAGTGCGTATAAATCATCAGACGATTCCCGAGGATATTGGTTATGCAAAAGAGCCAGCAATACATAGTGGTATTGATTTTTTAAATAACACTGTAAATGGAAGCTTACCACCCGTACCGACCGATGTTCTTACAAGTGTTGATCCGATGCAAGTATATCTCTTTGTTGGGAGTACAATTTGGATATGGGTTCTTAGTTTATTGATCGTTTATATGGCTTTTACAGGTGCTAAAACGTATTTAAAACTGAAGCCAGCCGTCCATTTATTTGACAATGTTTATGAAACAGATGCCTTTAAGAGTCCCTTTGTATTTGGAAATCGTATTTATCTGACATCTTCTTTGGCTCCTTTGGAAAGGGAATATATACTTGTACATGAGCAAGTTCACATTAATCGTAGAGATCATATCATCAAACCGATTGTATTTTTCATCACATGTATACATTGGTTTAACCCATTTGTATGGATTGCCTATATTTTAATGGAAAGAGATATGGAACTTTCATGTGATGAAAGTGTGATTAATCACTCGGGTAATGATATTAAAGTCTCTTATTCAGAATCTTTACTCTCATTTGCTGGAGAAAATAGAGTTTTGGGAAGTTGTCCTTTCACTTTTGGTGAAAAGGCAACTGTAAAGCGAATAAAGAACATCTTGTCTTATAAAAAACAGCCATTTTGGGTCATGAGCATTGCGGTTATAGCAATCTGTATTTTAGGGATAAGTCTCTTAACAAACCCTGCTGAAGCGACACCAGATTTAACTTTTTTAAATCCGGAAAATTTAATCACAAGTGTTTATGAGCAAGAAAGTATTAAGATAGATGAAATTGAGCACAGTGGTTATACACGGATAAGTGGATCTGAGGTCGGTAAGTGGATTAACGAAACGCACTGGAATGAAAAGAAAATAAAATCACCACTGGAAATTACGCCTTCATATGTTTTGATGAACTTAATGGGTTCAGATATAAAATCTGAGATTAGGCTGTACGAAAGTGAACCTACTTTGGCAATGATTCTATATGGCGAACAATGGCGTTATTATGAAATTGATGAAACAGATTATGAGGACATGAGGTTCTTAATTATGACTAGAAGTTATTTTGAACCTTATGGAGAAACTGGTGTAGATCAAGGGACTCCAGCAATTATAAAATCATCTGTTCAGGTGGTAAATGTCAATATTGATCTGTTGTTTAACGAGATAATGTCTTCTCCAGTAGCGAGTTCTAATCCAGATGACTATATAAAAGCGCATAAAGATGTGTATGATGAGATACTCAGTTATGGAGATCTTGCTTTATCGTATTGCTTTATCGCGTTTGAAAGTGGAGATCAATTAGGGCTAAAGGGGCATTTGATGGCAAGCGTTGCAAGAGATTTATGCAATGATGAATTTAGTGAAGATTTTGCAACTGGACAGGCATGGTATGATCACTTTGTCACTTTTGCAATTGTAAAGAGAGATGAACTAGGTGAGGAGAAATTTGAGAAATATATGCCGAATTCTTATCTTTTACTGTCCCTTCGAGAAGGCAAAGTAAGTCGCTCTAGCATAATTGAAATCCCAGATTTTGAATATTTAGGTCAAGATCTCTATTTAGATTTGGTATATAAAGCTGAGATACAAAATCAGTCATCTCATAAGGACCGTAAACATTTCTTCGTGCCGGCAGTCATTATACATGAAGTGTCTAAGGAAGAAGATCAAATCAGAATTTTTGCAACGGTGTATGATGCCTTTTATGTACTCAATGAAACAGAAGTCAAAAGTGATTCAGCCAGTATCGTGCCAGTTGCATTGACTTATCAACTGGAAGGTGATGACCATTATAAGCTCTTAAAATATGAAGCCGCTATGGAGGGCGGTAACTTTGCGGCTTCAATAGAAGCATTTTGTGTAACCCCAGTCACTGGTAAACCCATTGAAGGTCTTTATAAAAAAATCTTAAATCACTATAGTGATTATGGTGACTTAAGAGATTTACAGCGAGAAAATCTCGTTGAACATTTACGAAGACATAGTTTACACGGTATTGTTTTAGTAACAGACTATGACGACACAAGAATACCATTAACCGATTAAAAAAAGTATCGCCAGTTCGTTTCTCATGATGAGAAGATGAACTGGCGATGCTTTTTTATTGAATCAAGATATCTTTACAAGCTTTTTCGATTTCAGACTGATGTTTGGAAGCTAATTTGGAATCACAAATTATTTTAAAAGAACCGTCGTATTTTGAAAGTAAAATGGGACCACTTTTATTGTATTTAGAACTATCTAGCAAAAAATAAACCTGACTACTATTTTTTATGAGAGTTTTTTTAAATGTGACTTCATTAAAATCATTTCCAAAAAGGCCGTCGGCATTAAAACCAGAAGTTGATATAAAAGCTTTATCGACCCTGAGTTCTGAGAGTTTTAGCAGGGCTTCGTTTCCAAGTGTGCTCGATATACTATTGTTTATTGTGCCACCGATCATGTAGAGGGTGAGTTCTTTATTATATTTAAGAATGCCAGAAATGACATCTATAGAATTTGTGATCACGGTCAATACTTTTATATTTTTTAAGTAAGGTAAGATCGTTAGGGACGTGGTTGAACCATCAATAAAAACAGTATCTTTTTCCTGAATTTGAGCAAAAGCTAACTGTGCAATGTATTCTTTATCCGCTTTTCGGAGTTCTTTTCTGATTTCGAAAGGTGGACAGGCGTTTATACTACTGGGTAAAATAGCACCCCCAAAGGTTCTAATAAGCAGATCCTGTTCCTCAAGGCGGGTTAAGTCACGTCTGATTGTATCCACAGAGACATTGAGTTGTTTTGATAAATCCGTGACAATAACGCGTTTTTGTCTTTGTAATAACTCCAGTATTTTATGATGACGCTCTTGTAAAAACATAAATAAATCACACTCCTATTGCACTATTATACATGTTTACGATTGAAGAATGAAATAGAATGTGATAAAATTGCAAAAACGGGCAAAAAAATGCTTAAAAAAGCATAAAACTGCAAATGGAGGCGTTAAACATGAAATATAAAAATATTATTTTTGACGTGGATGGTACTCTCATTAATACAACAACAGCTAACTTGTTGAGCTTACAAGAACTATTGTTACTTGATGGCAAATGTCATCATTCCATCGAGAATTTAGCGGAATTTGATGGGCTCCCAGGGATGTACACCTTAAAACAACTAGGGATGACTAACATTGAAGAAAAGCAAAAGCAATGGATCGAATTGACTTCTCATCGCAAGTACATGTTTGAAATATACTATGGTGTACATGAGACACTTAAAACTTTAAAAACAGCAGGGGTAAATCTTGCGATTGTAACTTCAAGGAAAAAGATAGAAATCTCATCCGATTCTAAACTAGGAGAACTAATTCACTATTTTGATATTATTATTTCATCAGATCACACGCTTAAACATAAACCAGATCCAGAGCCTCTACTATATGCAATGGAAAGCGGAGGGTATAAAATAGACGAAACGCTTTATGTAGGGGACTCCATATACGATTTTCAGTCTGCATGTGCCGCACAGATTACATTTGCAAAAGCCTTGTGGGGGTTAAAAAAATTTGAGATTAGAGCACAGGATTATGCGGTAAAACAACCTATTGAACTCCTAAAAATATTATGATTTTACGAATAGAATATGCTATACTTTAGCTTGTGAGTGATAAAAAAGATCAATTTAACGGGAGGTAAATGTGTTTAAAAGTTCGAAAATCAATCTATTCTTATTAATAATAGGTGCTATTTTAGTTCTAACAGCTTGTGGCGCTAAAGAAGAAGCTGTAGCATTTGATCCACTTACAGTAGATTATGCTAAAGAACCGATGGCTACAATCGAATTAGAAACAGGTGAAATCATTAAAGTGAGTTTATTTCCAGAAGTCGCACCGAATACAGTTAATAACTTTATTGAACTGAGTCAAAGTGGCTTTTATGATGGTTTAACGTTTCATAGGGTCATTCCAGATTTTATGATTCAGGGTGGTGACCCAGAGGGAACAGGTATGGGAAATCCGGGGTATAGAATCAAAGGCGAGTTTAATGATAACGATTTTAGCAACCCTTTGAAGCATACAAAAGGTGTTATTTCAATGGCAAGATCAAGAGATAAAGATTCTGCTGGATCTCAATTTTTCATCGTTCAAAAGGATTATGCCTCTTTGGATGATCAATACGCTAGTTTTGGCTATGTCATAGAAGGTATTGATGTAGTTGATCGTATTGCCTCAGTGGAGAGAGATAAGAATGATATGCCTCTAGTACCAGTTGTTATTAAATCTATTCAGATAGATTTAAATGGCTATCAGCCCAGTGAAGTGGTTAAATTAGATTTAGAGTAAGGCAGTTTCTGCATATTAGAACCTTAAAACCTATAAATCCCCGTATGTGTTCTACAGTTAAGAGACACATACGGGGATTTTTTATACATTATAGGGATTGCTTATGATGATTTCTTTTTACGAATGATAATTTCTTTGCCTTCTTTACGCCATTGTGAAAATTCAGAAGTAGCTGTGAAAATAACATCTGTTGATGAGTTGAGTGCAGTTTCGCATGAATCTTGAATGACACCTACTACAAAACCAACGCCAACAACTTGCATTGCAACATCATTTGGAATTCCAAAAAGACTACAAGCAAGTGGGATAAGAAGGAGTGAACCACCAGCTACACCCGAAGCACCACAGGCGCTGACTGCTGATAAAACACTTAAAATAACGGCTGTAGCAAAGTCCACATGTATACCTAAGGTGTGAACAGCTGCAAGCGTTAAAACAGAAATTGTAATTGCGGCCCCTGCCATATTAATCGTTGCGCCAAGTGGAATTGAAACGGAATAAGTATCTGCGTCAAGCCCCAGAGTTTCACAGAGTTCCATGTTGACAGGGATATTAGCGGCAGAACTTCTCGTGAAGAAAGCGGTGATCCCACTGTCCTTTAGAGCTTTAAGAACGAGTGGATAAGGATTTTGGTGAATATTGAGATAAACAATAATTGGGTTTACAATAAGTGCGATAATAAGCATACTTCCCACAAGAACTGCTAAAAGATGCCAGTAAGACCATAGCGCTAAGAGGCCATTGGTACTAACGGTATCAAAAACCAATCCCATGATACCAAGTGGTGCAAAGTTAATGATCCATTTAACCACTTGAGAAATAGCGTCTGAAATATTAGAAATGACAGTCTTAGTCGTATCAGGGGCATGTTGAAGTGCCAATCCCATCACTAAAGCCCAAGCGAGAACACCGATATAATTGGCATTGTATAAAGCTTTAATCGGGTTGTCAACGATATTCATAAGCAGATTTTTGATGACCTCAGTGACACCACTTGGAGGTGTTATACTGTTTACGCTATCTACCAATACAAGTGTGACAGGCGATAAGAAGCTTATGATAACAGCCACAAGCCCTGCTAAAAAGGTACCCAAGAGATAAAGTCCAATGACCTTTTGCATATTAGATTTATGCCCTTTTTTATGAAGTGAAATTGCTGACATGACTAAAAAGAATACCAGAACAGGTGCAACAGATTTTAAGGCGCTAACAAAAAGTACACCGAAAATACCAATTGGCTTTGCATAGGTTGGTATTGTCAAAGCGAGAATAACGCCAAGGCCAAAACCGATGATAATGCGAATCACTAGGCTAAGTTTGTTCCAACTCGCCAAAAAATTTTTCATAATATGCCTCCGATTTTTTATTCAGTTGCTGTACCATGTTTAGGATTCACAGACAGCAAATTTATCATAGCATATTATGTTAATTCTTAGAAAGAAAGATGTTAAGTTTTTTTAATTTTTTATGTGGCTGTAAGCCAGGGGCGAAATATTTTGGAAAAATGTCCGATATAAACGGACGCTAATAAAAAGGATCTAAAAATCAGATTAAATATCATATTTATTAAGTTTTTTATAGAGTGCAGTTCTATGAATGCCGAGTCTCTTAGCCGCTTCAGTTCTATTACCATTGGATTGTTTAATAGCGTCCAAAATAATTTTAATCTCCATTTGATCTAGAATAGATTTCAAATCACCACTTTCTGGCGTTTCAATGGGAAGCACATTGGGTTTATCTAGTTTAATATATTCTGGCAGATGGGAAACCGTAACGGTGTTACCGCTTGCTTGGTTAATGGCGGATTCAATGACATTTCGAAGTTCTCTAATATTGCCTGGCCAATGATAGCTTTCAAGACTATACATGGCTTCTTTAGAAAAAATCTTTGGACATTTGGGGTATTCTAAAGAAAACGTAGTCAATATTTGATTGGCAAACATACTGATGTCTCTTTTACGTTCTTTTAAAGTAGGGATTTTCAAATGGACCACATTTAATCGATAAAAGAGGTCGCTTCTAAATTTCCCATCACTGACAAGTTGTAGTAAGTCTTCATTACAAGCGGTAATAAAACGTACATCAAGAGGAATGCGTTGATTACCACCTATACGTTCAAGTTCTCGTTCTTCAACAATTCGTAAAAGTTTGCCTTGCATTTCAAGGGGCATAGAATTGAGTTCATCAAGAAAAAGAGTGCCACCATTAGCAAGTTCAAATTTTCCGATTTTACCATGATTTGATGCACCTGTAAAAGCACCAGGTTCATAACCAAACAGCTCTGATTCGATTAAATTTTCTGGAATACTTGCACAATTAATTTTAACAAAAGGCCCATATTTTCGATAACTTGCTTCATGAATTGCATGAGCAAAATATTCTTTTCCAGTGCCACTTTGGCCTTCAATAAAAATAGAAGAATTCGTTAGTGCAGCTTTTTTAGCAAGGTCAATAGTGGCTTGCATCTTTTTATCTTTTGTTTGAATCTGATCAAAAGTATATTTAGCAATGTTAAGCCTTTTTAAATCTTGTTTATATTTTTTTACATGACGTTTCATTTGATCTATATGTTCAGCCATATGTTGTACTTCTAAAATATCTTTGAAAAGAATAGTACCCACAGCGCCTACAGTTATCCCATTCCGAATAATTGGAATCCTAGAGGTGACTACATTATGTCCTTTGATTGTTTGAATATCGCCAATTTCCGGTTGACCGGTTTTTAAGACAATATGAAGACGCGTGTTTTCAACGACTTCAGTAACATGTTTACCGATGACCTCATCTTCTTTGACATCTAAAAATCTTTCGTATTTGAATTTAATAATTTTGGCTTCTTGATCAACTATGATAAGGCCTTCATAAGCTTTCTCAATAAATTCATCAATAATATCCATTTCCCACTTTAATTGTTCATAAGTCTTTATCATAAAACCGCCTTTATTGAATATTTATATTTGGAGTCAGTAGATTTAAATGCAGTAATAGTTTGTTATTAGTTTAACTATATCATATTTTCTTTCATGAACCTATATCCTAAAATGAATTTATACGTAAAAATAGCCAATGAAATCAGAATAATTTCATTGACTATTTAGAATTAAATGAGTAGCTGTTTAGACTGCTTTAATTTTATAAGAACATCAATCCCAGTGCGATAATGACACCTGTATAAAGTAAATCTACTATACAAAATCCCATAATATCTCTTGCACCAAGATTTGCGATTCCGAGTGCTGGTAATGCCCAAAATGGTTGGATCATATTGGTCCACGCATCACCCCATGCGATGGCCATACCTGTTTTAGCAGCACTTACACCAAGTTCTGCACCTGCAGGCATCATAATTGGCGCTTGAACAGCCCATTGACCGCCACCAGAAGGTACAAAGAAGTTAACCACCCCTGCACTTAAAAAAGTAAATAGAGGATAAGTCGTTGGTGTAGAGATTGCAACGAAACCTTGTGAGATAGAACCTGCAAGTGATATGCCTGTCTCAAGGTTGGCACCAGTCATCATGCCCATAATACCTGCATAAAATGGGAACTGAAGGATAATGCCGGCTGTCCCTTTAGCAGCTGCTGTAATAGCATCTAAGAATTTTCTAGGTGTTTTATGAAGAATAATACCAAGGAATAAGAACAAGAAGTTGACAATGTTTAAGTTAAGTTCAAAACCTTTGGTAGCAAAGTAGTAAACAATGTAAACAGCACCCATTAAGCCGATAAGCATGGATAGAATCATACTGTTCTCCATTTTATCTGCAAAAGTGCCACCATGTTGAATGGCTTCATTGTGAACAACTTCATCTTCAAGTAATTTTGGATCAATTTCGACAACATCTTCTTTAGAAGGATGCATTGCTCTGTTAACAAATGGCATCGTGACTAAAATAATTCCGAAAATAATTAAGTTAAAAGGTGAAAAGATGGTAAGCGATGTACTTATAGGATCAATAATGGCGCCTTTAGTAGCTGCTTCAAGGCCAGGTCCAGGTGTTGCAAGTTTTAAAGGAATTGAACCAGATATGCCTGAATGCCAAACGACAAATCCTGAGTAAGCTGAAGCAATTAGTAAGCGATAATCGACACCTTTTACTTCTTTAGCAAGTTGACGTGCATAAAGTGCACCAACCACGAGACCAAATCCCCAGTTGATCCAACAAGCAATGGTAGATACAAAAGTAACTGCAACGATTGCTTGGAGAGGTGTCTTACAAGGTTTAGCAAGCGCATTTAATCCCTTTTTTACAATAGGAGTGCTTGCAAGCGTATGACCTGTTACAAGCACAAGCGCCATCTGCATTGAGAAAGAAAGTAGAGACCAAAAGCCGCCTGCCCAGTGGTTAATCATAGCCATAGGACCTTGTGCCGTGACCCCCATGCCTACAAAAAATACAACTAAAGTTAAAATAACTGCAAATAAAAATGGATCAGGTAAATAATTTTGAACCAGTTTAACACAACCACGTGTCAGTTTTTTAAACATAAAACCCTCCTAAACATTTGATATGCAGTATGTCAAAACATATGGTAATCCGCACGTGAACAAGCCATTTTCTCTATATAGGGCTATTTGTCCGTAACCGAGTCGAATTCCAAAGTCATGTTTTGATACTACAAATAGTGAAGCCATTCCTTGATGCTACTATGAGTTGAAAGAAATACTTGAATCTCATAGATCGTGATGTCCGTTATCGATTTGAGCCCTCTGACAAACCCATCTTTGAATCGATAACTAAATCGGAACACAGAATATATAATAAGCAATAATGATGCCAAAAAATGATGGCATGTGATTTAAATTTAAGAATTGAGTGTTTGCAAAGGCTTAAAGTTGTCTGAGTGCAAACTGTAGAGGTGGAAAAATCAGAAACAGGGCAGCAATTGATAATAAAATAACAAAGGTGTATACGAAAAGATACACCTTTTCTTTTAGAGATGTATCTAAAAATAGATGTGTATCCGAAACGCTACACTAAAATCAAAAATAGTGTCAACAATTGTATACACTATAACTTGAGGTTAGAAAACCAAGCCTTTAAATCATCAATCATAGGCTTGAGAGATTCTGATTTTTCTAGAGGCTTAAGTGCGGTTTGTAAAGCTTCTTTATCAAGCTTTTTACCATTAAACAAAGGTTGAAGTTTATCAATAAAATCTGTTGACATAGCATCTGAGTAAATGGTGGTTTCCTTAATAAGAGCACCTTTTAATGAAAAATTGAGAACAACTTCTCCCCATGTGAATTTTTCGTCAAAGGTAATATCAAATTTAGGGGTCTTCCCGAATCGCCAATCCCATGAGGCATAGTGATGATAGCGCTCTAATGCTTGTTTAGAAGCCGTCATTTCAGAGACCATGATGATTTCATCACATTTTCCATACTCGCTTTCAAAAGCATCGCTTATGGCATCAATCGTCGCTGGTATTGTCAATTTTGGATTTATGGCTTTTAAATTGATAACACGTGATTTGACAGATTTAACGCCTTTGGCATTAAGTTTCTTAAGCGATACATTGAGATAGCGTCCAAGTTTACTCATATCAACATCAATGAGCAGTGTCCCGTGATGGTAGTAGTTTTCCTTGCCATAGTAAAACGCATTTCCTGAAAATTTTCGACCTTCTGCCAAAATATCATTTCTGCCTGAGAATTCTGCATTTATACTTAAAGATTTGACGCCGTTAAGAATTACTTTAAGTTGTTTTTCTAAATTTTCATGAGATTTATGCATAATAAAAGTAAAATTCAAATTGCCCAAATCATGAAAAACAGCACCCCCACCTGAAAGCCTGCGCGCCAATTTGCCTTGATCTTTTTCCAAATCTTGAATAAGGACTTCACGCCAAGGATTTTGATGCTTGCCAATAACAACGGTATTTTGATTTTGCCATAAATAGAGTATGATCTCATCTTTAGAAACATTGTTAACAAGTTCTTCTTCTAAAGCTAGATTAAACCATGGGTTCGTAGACTGTGACCTAAAGATTTTTGTTGTTATGTTCAATAGAAACCTCCTAAACAGTATTATAGTCTATCAGTGGTATTACAGTTCATTTTATCATAAGTTAAAGTATGTTCGCTATATACCCATGTTAAAAGCCATGTTGACAAATAACACAAAGTGTAAACGTAAACATTTCATGAATAAATAAAATAATTTTGAAAAAAGAAGCGAAATACCTCAAAGTGTGATATAAAAGCGTTAGGAGGTGATTTCATGGCTACAGATACTTTAGTGAAAGAAAAATATGATGAGACTTTTGAATCCGTATATCATTATTTAAAAATGAAACAAGATGATGATCCTAAAGTTGAAATAATGCATTTAGAGCGATTTCTTGAAGATTTATATATATATGAAGGCAATGATTGGTTAGGTAGAGGTGAGCTAAAAGATGCTTCTATTGCCGCAACAATTTCAGCTTGTCAGGTTCTACTAGATGAATTAAGAGCGAAAGAAGGCCATAAATAAAAACATTTGATATAGATGGCTGTGCTGAGACGTCCAAAGAAACCCTTCAATTGGCGTATGATTTCAGTTAGAAAAGGCTATGATGGGTATATAGTTTAAAGAGCATACTAGACTTTAAATTCACTTTCAAATTTAATGTATTGGAGTGATTGCCTTTGAGACACTATATAGCTTTAATTTTGAACTTCTATAAACCTTATAAACTTTATTCATCCATTTATTTTATTGGCATTTTATTGGATCTCGCTGTGGAAAGCTTTGTCGCTTTAAGCTTCAAATTTCTAATAGACAATGCAATCACAGTTAAGCAAAAAGATGTTATGCTTTTGGTGATTTTTTTACTTTTGATCAGTACGATTATTGCTAAAGTAGGCTTTATAATCAGATCATTTTTGTACGCAAGAATTGCAACTGGAATTACTAAGAATCTCAGTATTGCGCTCTATAAGAAGCTTCAAATGCGATCGGTTCAATTTTTTTCAAATACCAAACTCGGTGAGATCTTATCCCATTTTTCAACTGATTTATCGAGCATTGAAACTTTAACCTATAGAGCAATACCGGCAGGGGCGTATGCTATTATAGGTATTGTGCTCAATCTTTTGATCATATTTATACTAGAATGGCGACTTGCTTTAGTTTCTCTTGTGGGACTTGTGGTGGGACTCATCAGTCCCTATGTGTTTAGTAAAAAGGCTGCTTATTTTAATGAAGTCGTCAAAGCGCAACAATCAGATCTCCTATCTGATACTGAGGAAAGCATCAGTGCACAGAAAGTCATTAAAGCATTTAATCTACAGAGCTCCTTCGAGCGTAAATTTGAGGTAAAAAGCACCTTGTTGGCCAAAACAGGCACAAGTGCCTTCTTCTTAAATGACCTGATGGAGATTATGCCAAATCTCATTATTGAATTCTTTAACGTCCTCATGATTGCCATTGGTGCCTTTATGGCATTCAATGATGTGATTTCAGCAGGTACATTGGTTTCTTTTAATAGTCTTTTTATAGGACTTTCAGGAGCAGTGGCAAGTTTGACATGGGTTTTTCCTATATTTATGACATCAAGTGCTTCTTTAAAAAGACTTCAAGAGTTTATGAGTATAGAAGATGAAGCAAATACGTTAAAGCCTATAGATTCGGAAATGGTGTTTGAAGATGCCATTAAATTTGATCATGTCTCCTTTGGTTATGCCCCTAATCAGTTGGCTTTAAACGATCTCAATCTTGTGATTCCTAAGGGGAAATCGGTTGCCATTGTAGGCTCAAGTGGTTCTGGAAAGAGTTCCATTCTCAACTTGATTATGAGGTTTTATGATGCTAACACGGGAAAAATATACGTTGATCAGGTTGATATAACTCATATTTCGCATTATGATGTTCGCAGTAAAGTAGGCTTGGTACTTCAAGATAACTTTTTGTTTAATTGCTCTATAAAAGAAAATTTAAGGCTAGCAAATGAAAATGCAACCTTTGAGGACATGGTTTATGCTTCTCAGCTTGCAGAAATTCATGAGTTTATAATGACTCTGGAATATCAATACGATACTATAGTAGGAGAACGTGGTGGTAGGCTATCTGGTGGTCAGAGGCAAAGACTTGCACTGGCAAGGGCATTGATATCAAATCCAGAAATTTTGATTCTAGATGAGGCAACATCAGCTTTAGATCCCAGAACTGAAGTGGCGATCAACGAGACTTTAAAAAAAATTTCAATGCATAAGACTGTAGTCGCAATTACACATAGACTCGAAAATATTACGGATTATGATTTGATTTATGTGATTGAAAATGGCAGTGTGAAGGAAAGCGGAGCACATCAAAACTTGATGGCTGAAAATGGTGTATATGCAGCGCTTTATGGCAAGCAACATGGTTTTATTATTAGTGATGCGTTCACACATGCAGAGATTGAAACTGATCGACTTTCGAAAATTAAATTGTTTAGAAAACTAGATCAGCGGATGTTAAATGAACTTAAACGTTATTTCAAATCGGAATTTTATAATATGGACCAGAAAATTATAAACGCTGGTGATTTTGGAGATTGCTTTTACGTGATTGCCAGGGGCAAAGTTGAAATTATAATCATACTGGGTGATGATAATGAGAAAGTAGTTAATGTATTAGAAGATGGAGATTATTTTGGAGAAATTGCACTGCTAAAGTCGGTACCAAGAACGGCAACTATTAGAGCGAAGGTGCCTAGTTTAATTCTTTCATTAAAAAGAAAACATTTTGAGCAAATTATTTCAAAAGTCCCGAGTCTTAAAGCTGAAATGATTGAAGAAATGGAAATTAGGTTAAAGGTACTTGAAACCAATAGAAAATAAAGGTTATAGGGCATCCTTTAAAACCTAAATATAGTATATAAGGAGATCGCTATGGTAAAATGGGGATTATATGGTGTAGGAACGATTGCTGGTAAATTTGCAAATGATTTTAAAGCTGTTGAGGCAGGGCATATTGTTGCGGCATATGGCAGAAGAGAAGAAGCTGTAAATGAATTTTGTGAAAAACATGATATTTTAAATCGGTACAGCGATGAAAAGGCGTTTTTTGAAGATGAATCGATTGATGTTGTCTATATAGCGACGCCACATACGTTGCATTCGGAAGTTGCCATAAAGGCATTAAATGCAGGGAAACATGTGCTTTGTGAAAAACCTTTTTCAATGAATGAGACTCAGACGAGAAAGGTTTTAGAATTATCTAAACAAAAAAATAAATATATTATGGAAGCTCTATGGACTTTGTTCTTGCCAGCGGTAGAGCAGGCTTTATTATGGATAAATGAAGGTAGAATAGGTCAAGTTAATTTGATTGAGGGGAGTTTTGGATTTCAAGGCGATGGCGATCCTCGTGGGCGTTTAATGAATCCAGATCTTGGAGGCGGTGCCTTATTAGACGTAGGCATATATCCGTTACTTATGGCTAACTTTATAGCGGGCGAAGTGCCAGAAAAACTCAATGCAGTCTCAAAGTTTACCAGAACAGGCGTTGATGAGACCACATTGATCACAGCTTCCTATAAAAGTGGGTTGCTCGCTTTGATTAAAACTTCTATCAACCTTGAATTAGAAAACGACCTCATTATTTATGGTGACAAGGGCAGTATTAAAGTGCCGTCATTTTGGATGGCACAGGAAGCCTTTTTAGTTTCTGATGGGCAAGAAACACATTTTCATAAACCAGAAACTCTTTATTTGGGGTATCAATATGAAGCCATTGCGGTGTGTAATGACATTTTAAAGCAGAAGGTGGAAAACAGCAAGGCTACACACCAATTCACACTTGAGCTCACCCAAACATTGGATCGAGTAAGACGAGAAATAGGTCTTAAATACAGTGCTATCGAATAGAATGTAATTATTAAATGCTGCCTATAATTTTGTTATAAGAACGATGGAAATCGCTTTGAAAGAGAGGTTGTAGATATGCCTAATTTAATGCCTGTATTATTTATAGGCCATGGTTCACCAATGAATGCAATTGAAGAAAATATTTTCACACAAAAGTGGCGTGAAGTAGGTACTAGATTACCTACGCCAAGGGTTATATTGTGTATATCTGCACATTGGTATACTCCTAAAACACGATTTTCAGATGTCCAATATCCAGAACAGATCTATGACATGTATGGTTTTCCAGAATCCCTTTATAGATTCAAGTATTCAGTAATGGGAGCTCCTAAGATGGTAGAGGTAACACGAGCACTTTTAAAAAATGATAGTGTTATTGATAATTCATGGGGAATAGACCACGGGACGTGGTCTGTTTTATCTAAACTCTACCCTAAGGCAGACATACCTGTTTATCAACTGAGTATCGATTCTAATCTATCTGTGGAAGCACATTGTAAGCTTGGACAAAAACTGAAGCCCCTCAGAGAATTGGGTGTACTCATCATCGGCAGTGGGAATGTGGTACATAATTTGAATCATGTGAATTTCAACATGGCAGGTGGCTATCCATATGCTGAGACCTTTGATGCCTATGTTAAGACAAATCTCTTAGAGCGGAATGTAGGACAGGTTATTCATTTTGAAAATGCTGGAGATGCATCAAAACATGCATTTTATACACTTGAACATTATCTACCGCTGATATATGCATTAGGGGCATCCAATGATGCAGATGAACTTGAAGTTTTTAACGATCAATGTATGGCAGGATCTCTTTCAATGACATCCTATTTATGGAAATGATAGAAATAAAATAAGCGCTATACACAAAAATTAAAATGATGTGTGTAGCGCTTTAATGATAGTTCCAGTCTTGAATTAAATTTTAAAAAGCAATCGTAAGGCCACCTCTGCTGGCATAAACACTGCTCAATCCAGCTGTTGGTACGATGATGATTTTTTTAAAGTTATATCTAGCTTCCACTTCTGCTTTGAGGATTTCAGCCTTTTCAGGTGCTTCGCAATGAGAAATGCCCAAAATACGATCTGAAAAATCATCACAATGCTCTCCGATAATTTCCACAAGCTTTCGAATAGATTTTTTTTCACTTCTAACGTTCTCATAGAGTTCAACTTCACCGAGCTCATTGGCATATAAGATGGGTTTAATATTGAGAGCGTTTGCTATAATACCTTTCAATTTAGTGATACGTCCATTCTTTATCATGGTGTCGAGAGATCCCAATTGGAAGAAGAATTTTTGTTTTTCTAAATAGGCATTTACATGTTCTACAATTTCAATTTCAGTGCGTTTTTCTTCAATCATAGCCTTTATGACCACTGCAATAAGCGTTTCTTTTACGGAAGATCCCTTAGAATCAAAGACATGTATGAATTTATCACCATACTCTTTTAAATAGAGGTCTTTAGCTAACATAGCACTGTTATAAGTACCGCTTAGTGCAGAGGTTAATGTAACCACAAAAACAGAACCCGCATCCTTAAAAGCATCTATAAATTCGTGGGGTGATGGACATGAAGATTTTGCCATTTCTTTACAATGTTCAATAGCATCCATCATTTTAGAAACATTTAAATTTTCATCATCCTTAAAATGTTCCTGTCCTACTGTAATCGTAAGTGGAACTAAAGTTACATTTAAACTCTTTTTTAAATCCTCGTTTAAATCACAACTGCTATCTGCAACAATTCTCATACGGCACTTCCTTTTTCTAAAATATACGATTAGTATACCATAGATCATCACTCTATAGACTTTGATTTTATTGAAATTAAAGGTCAAAATATAAAATGTGAAAAAAAGTGCGCAATTTTATGGAAGAAACTTCACAAAATGTTGATTTACTCAAATTTTTATCGCAACAAAGCTAATAATTCGTTAAGATCTGATATTTTATATGTGGGTTTAATCTGAGACTTGTTTTCGTGATGGTTTGGATTAAACCAGCAAGTATCAATGCCAAAGTTGATGCCACCTTGTATATCAGAAGTTAAACTGTCTCCAACGATCAAAACTTTACTTTTATCTGTAAAATGAGCAGAATCCAGTGCAATTTCAAATATTTTGGGATTAGGTTTGGCAACTTTAACTTCTTCAGAAATGATAATCGTTTCAAAGTAAGGTGCAATTATGGACTTTCCTATCCTGTTTTTTTGAACAAAGGTCAAACCGTTTGTGATAATGGCCAAGCGACATTTTGAGTGTAGCGCTTGAATGACAGGTAAGCTATCCTCGTATAAAAAAGAGGCTTCAGAAAGATGTTTTTCATAAAGTGTAGATACTTTAGAAGCGTCCATTTCAATATTGAGGCGATCAGCATAGCGCTTAAAACGTTCGACTTTTAAAACAGATTGCTGGATTTTGCCAGCTTCAAGTTCTTTCCAAATGAGTGTATTGACTTCTTTATACAAAGGTAAATGGTATAAGGCATCATAGGTGTAACCTAAATCGGTAATTGTATTTTCAAGCGCAACACGCTCTGATTTTTTAAAGTCAAAGAGAGTTTCGTCAGAATCAAATAGAATCAGTTCATATTTCATGGGAGCCTCCTAAGAATTTGATTGATATAAATCCGTACATGTATATAGACCCCTATAGAGCCATATAGCTCAGTATATCATTTTTGATGTACTCGAAAAAGCACTCTTTAAGATGTAAAAACATGAAAAACAGTGCTTTGATAAAATAATTAATAGTTACATAGTCGTTAAATGTTCTAAATTTAATCCCTTTACATGGCAAGCATGAATGCCAAATAATTTTTCATGAACAAATTCAAGTGTATCTTCATATGCGAGGATATCTTTGGCAATATAAATATTGAGACTGTCCACTTGATAATTATCGAATTCTGCCAAATCATGAGGTGGGGAATAGCGAATCTCAGGTTTTTTAGTATAAATATTACCTGTACTTAAATCATTGTGTACTAATTTTAATGTAATTGTATCATGCTCATGTTCAGCTAAATACGCCTTCAATTCGTCTTGAATTAGAATTTTCATGAATAGACCTCCTTTCGATCTTTGTTAAATAGTTACCCTAAAAGTTTTGGACACAAACAGTGCTCAAGGATTTTACAACCTCTAATTGACACATCTTATAAAACGTATTAACATTTGTATGTATGCTAATCTGTTGGAATCCAGATTTATAGGTTAGATATATCTGGAGGTTATACCTTGGCAAACGAAAATCTTGAAAAGAATAGGGTTTAATGAAGTATTTATAATGATTTGTATGATAAAATAGCTTTATGATAATTGAAAGTGCCTTTTGGAGCATGCTATATTTATTAGAAAGAGAGGGTGGTCAATTGTGATCACAATTGCATATTTTAAAGATGAATAAAGAAATGTTTAAAAATAGAATTGTATTGAATGAACATATAGAACAATTTGTATTTAAGGATTATCGCAATCCTAGTCTCAATGTTAACATCACGCTACTTCACTTTGATGGTAAAGCAATGTTAATTGATACAGGCTATAGATTTCAGGCAGAAATAGTTGCTTCTTTTCTAGAAGACCGGAAGATAGAAGTTACAGAAGTGCTTTTAACGCATTATCACCCAGATCATTCTGCTGGAATTTCTGTCTTTCAGCCTCAAAAGATTTATTGTTCAGAGCATTATCATGAGAATTTCAAGAGATGTTCTGAAGAGTGGGATACTGAAACTCATTATATGAGACCAACGCATACGCTTAAAGATCAAGAAGTACTGTTTTTTGGACCTCATAGGCTCAAAGTTATAAATTCAGGATCGCATAGTGAAGATAGTATAATGATAGAAATTAACAACCGATATTTAGTAGTAGGTGATCTCATCATGAGAGATGTTCACCATAAAACCACATATCCTTATATCTCAATTGATGGTGATATCAGCGGTTATCTTTATAGCTTGAAGTTGCTCAAAGAAATAAATAACCCTGTACTATTGCTGGCACATGGGATACCAATAGAAGAGGAACCCCAGATTAAGGAAGTGATCAACGATCATCTCACCTATTTTAAGGGACTTGAAGCATATAAGGAAAATACCGAAAATGAAATTCCGAAGTTTAATTGGTCTTTTGAAAGATGGCATAATAGTAATTTGAGATTTATATCATAGCGTAAATAGGTAAAAATTGAATCGAGGGCTATATGAAACGCAAAGTCATTTTAATGGGGACTATATTAGTCATTACATTCCTAATATTGCTGGATCAGTACACAATGTCAACTTATTATATGAATGTTTTTCAGTATTTTTTTGGTGTGCATCAATTGACGCTTGAAGATAAAGTATTTTTAAAAGAGCATGGTGCGATTATCTATGCTTCTGATAACAATTCGCCACCACTCAGATATTTTGATGAGGAGACGGGACAGTATAAAGGCATTGGTATTGATTATTTAAGAGCGTTATCTATTGAACTGGAAACTGAAATACTATTTGAACCTATGGTTTGGGAAGATGCATTAAAAGCATTAAAAGAAGGAAAAGCCGATATTTGTGATATGTATCCTTCAAAAGAACGTTCAGAAATTTATTTGTTCTCCGATCCTATTTATTATCAAAGAGGTGTTATTCTTGTGCCTAAATCGGATACGACTATCCATAGTGCAGAAGATCTTGAAGGGAAACGAGTGGCAGTACAAAAAGGCGATTATGTTCATGAATTTTTAAAAAACAATGTTAAGAATATAGATTATTTTTTAGGTGCAGATTATGAAACAAATTTAGAACCTCTATTAAACGGTGAAGTAGATGCTTTAGTGGGTGATGAACCTGTTATTAGCTATTTTTTGGGCTTGTATGATTTATCAGAGAAGTTCAGAATTGTAGATGAACCTCTATATGAGCTTCCAATGGTATTGAGTATGCCACTTGGAGAAAAACGTCTCCAAATGATTATAAACAAAGGCATATATGCACTTAATCAGAAAAAAACCATCAACAAGATCCAACAAAAATGGTTTGGTATTTCTACACCAATTGATAATGATAACAGCGTCAGACAATTTTCTATTGTTGTAGTTGGTGTTGCAATGATCGTACTTATAATCGTTATTTTAATTTTAATATGGAATTTCGAACTCAAGAAGGCCGTGGATGAACAAACAAATGCTCTAAAAATGAGTAAAAATAATTTGCAGACAATTTTAGACGGGTTAAGTCATCTTATTGTGGTTGTTTCGAATGATTTGAGGGTTTTATCAGCAAATGCGCTCTTCTATGAATTATTTGGCATTCCAGAAACTGAGGCAGAAATTGAGCTTCGATCTTTAATACCTGGCATCAATGCTAAAACAAAGGCGCAGTGGCTTACTTTAAGAGAAGGTAATGAGCAAATCATAAAGGGGAGGACCTTTTGGGTTATGCCATATCATATTCAGTATGAAGACCAGCTTGAAGAAACGACATTGCTTATGTTTGAAGATGTAACGGATAGAAAAGTCAATGAAGCGAATCTTTTACATGATAATAAAATGGCGGCTATAGGGCAACTTGCAACGGGTGTTGCACATGAAATTAGAAATCCGCTTGGTCTTATAAGAAACTATGCTTTTTTACTAAAGAGAAATCATAAAGATGAAAATCTTCTAACTCAATCGCTTTCTGTGATTGAGGAGTCCGTAGATAAAGCCTCATCAATTATAGATAACTTGCTTAATTTTTCAAGACTATCGGAAGATGTAGCACATGTGGTTCATCTAAAACCGGTCATCGAGAATGTCATTCATCTCAATGAAAAACTGATGAGTAAAAGTCATATGAAATGTCAGTTAATCCTTGAAGATATTGAAGTTAACATTCAAGAAGAATCTTTAAAGCATATTTTGATTAACTTAATTAATAATGCCTTAGATGCCATGCCACGTGGTGGACAACTAACGATTTGGCTTAAAAATGGTGCTAGTGGGCCATCAATTCATGTTATTGATAATGGCATTGGAATTGAAGAGAGTACAAAAGAAAAACTATTTGATCCATTTTTCACCACAAAAGAGGTTGGAGAAGGCACTGGATTAGGACTTTACATTGTCTACAATGAACTTCACAAAGTAGGTGGTAAAATCGAAGTGAAGTCAAAAGTTGGCAAAGGCACGATTTTTAAAATTCAGCTAAAGAAAGATAATGAGGCGTAACCATGCAAAATAGTGGATTTAGAATATTAATTGTAGATGATGAACAACATTACTGTGATGTTTTAAAGCTTATTCTTGAAGGCGAACAGTACCAAGTAAAAACGACCACCAGCTCATTGGATGCTCTTGAAATGCTTGAAAAAGAGAGCTACGATCTTGTGATCAGTGACTTTTTTATGCAAGATCTTGATGGTTTTGAACTTCTAAAGAAAATTAAAACAGATCACGTAGATACAGAGGTCATTATTATAACTGGGTATGGCAGTATTAAAAATGCCATAGATGCTATTAAAAAAGGTGCTTTTTCCTACTATATTAAATCACATGATCCTGAGGAACTTTTATTTGAGGTCAAGAAGGTCAAGAAAATAGCAGAATTATCGCTTAAAATGAGTCAGCCGGCTGTTAAAGGTCAATATTTAATGATGTCCAAGAATCCTAAAATGAAAAAGATAATTGATATGATTGATAAAGTCGCCGATAGCAATGCCAACATTTTATTGTTGGGTGAATCTGGCGTTGGCAAAGAAGCTTTTGCAGCTTATATTCATGAAAAATCGTTTAGGAAAGATAAGAATTTTGTTCCTGTAAATTGCCATGCCTACTCAAAGACACTTTTAGAATCAGAACTCTTTGGTCATGAAAAAGGTGCTTATACTGGAGCCACGGAGACACGTATAGGTAAATTTGAATCTGCTGAGGGGGGAACACTTTTTTTAGATGAAATTGGTGATGCGACACTTGATATGCAAGTGAAGATGCTTAGAGTTTTAGATACAAAGCGCATTGAGCGAATTGGTTCTAATCGATTGATTGATGTGGATTTCAGACTTGTATGTGCGACTAATCGAAATATTACGGAGATGATCCAAGCAGGTTCATTCAGAGAGGATTTCTATTACCGCATCAGTACGTTTGCACTTGAAATTCCTCCTCTTAGAGAAAGAAGAGAAGATATTCCTCAGATGGTGCATTTTTTCATGGCGAGACTTTCAAATGATATGAAAAAGACTATTAAATCTGTCAATGATGATTTAATGGATTATCTTTTACAATATGATTATCCTGGGAATATCAGAGAACTAAAAAATATGATTGAACGATTGATTGTTTTATCAGCTGATGGCATTCTAAGAAAAGAAGATCTTTACCTTGATCAAAAAAATAAATCTCAATTACAAATCCAAACTCTAAAGGCTTTTCGTAGCCAATCTGAAAAGCACTATATAGAACGCATTTTAAAACATACTGAAGGGCATCTCACACAAGCATCAGAGTTGTTAGATATAACAAGGCGTCAACTTTTTAATAAGGTTCAAGAACTAGAAATTGATATAGAGCGATTTAAAAGCAAAAACGAGAAATAAATTTCCTGATGAGAAATTTATTTCTCGTTTTTATATGACAGACATATTACATAGATGTTGAAAAACCGTAATAATTAAAATTGGCATGACATTTGCTCTTATAAATAATGTGCAGGTTGCTATGAAAATCCATGGTGATTTGTAGACGTCATTCAAGAAGAAAATAGGGGGTAAAAAATGTCATTCAATGAAATCGTCGGTGTACTCCATGATTTAATTTGGTCTAATTATTTAGTGTGGTTGTGTCTTGGCGCAGGGGTATTCTTTTCACTTATTATGTTTTTGCCACAAGTAAGGCTTATTAAGGACATGGTAAAACAACTTTTTACAGACAACAGTTCAGAAAATGGAGTTTCTTCATTCCAAAGTTTTGCAATGGCACTTGGCGGTCGTGTGGGAACTGGTAACATCGCCGGTGTTGCAACAGCAATTGGCTTTGGTGGTCCTGGCGCAATATTTTGGATGTGGACAATTGCATTTTTAGGTGCTGGATCGGCTTATATAGAAGCAGCACTTGCTCAAGTTTACAAAGTTAAGATGGATGGTGAGTTCCGTGGTGGACCTTCATTCTATATTGAAAAAGGTCTTGGTCAAAAATGGTATGCAGTTTTATTTGCACTTTCAGCAATTATTTCATGTGGATTTTTCTTACCTGGTGTACAGGCAAATAGTATTGCAACTGCAATGAACACGGCATTTAGTATTCCAGCACCTGTAACAGGTGGTGTTGTTGCAGCCTTATTGGGCTTAATCATCTTTGGTGGTGTAAAAAGAATTGGTAAAGCTGCAGAGGTTATCGTGCCTTTCATGGCAATCGCTTACATTATTGTTGCAGTTATCATAATTGTAATGAATATTTCTCAAATTCCTTCAATCTTTGCCTTGATCTTCTCACATGCACTTAGCGCAAAAGCTGCAACAGGTGCTGTAATCGGACAAGCGATTATGTGGGGTGTTAAGCGTGGTATCTATTCAAATGAAGCTGGACAAGGAACTGGTCCTATGGCAGCTGGTGCTGCTGAGGTAACACATCCTGCTAAACAAGGTTTGGTTCAAGCGTTTTCCGTATATGTAGATACATTGTTTGTATGTTCTGCAACGGCATTCATGATCTTGATCACTGGGATGTACAATATCTATGATACAGCAGGTAATGCTCTTGTTGAAAATATTCCAGGTGTTACACCGGGTCCTGCATTCACTCAAATGGCACTTGATTCTTTTGTACCAGGGTTTGGTAAAGGTTTTGTTGCAATTGCACTTTTCTTCTTTGCTTTTACAACTTTAATGGCTTACTACTACTATGCAGAGTCAAATGTTGCGTATATCTTTAAAAACTCAAAAAATCATAAATTGATCTTTAACATTGCAAGAGTTGCATTACTTGTTATGACATTTGTAGGTGCTATCAATTCAGCTGGAGCTGTATGGGCTCTCGGTGATGTTGGTGTAGGTATGATGGCTTGGTTAAATATCATTGCGATTTTACTTTTAACAAAAGTTGGGGTTACAACACTTAGAGACTATGAAGCTCAAAAGAAACTCGGCTTAAATCCTGTTTTCAATCCGGAAAAATTAGGCATCAAAAATGCTGACTTGTGGATGGAAAACCTTGAGAAAAATGAAGCGACTGCTCAAAGACAATTAGAAAAAGAAGCAGAGAAAAAAAATAAGGTAGCATAGTAAGTTTTTATCTATGTATAATTTAAATAGTGAGTAATCTCCTCTATATAAAGGCACTAGGTCAATGATATTCAGCATCATAACCTAGTGCCTTTTTTTAGTTGAACATAAATTTAATGGGTATAAAAGTATTAGATTATTCGAGCAACGTCATAGTTGAGGTGAAATTATGAACAAAATAGATTTGAAATGTCAATCTAAACTAGCAAGTATTATAAATTCATTTAATCAGACCATTGTGATTTTAAATGCGGAAGGTAGAATTATGCATTTTAATCAACGTGCAGAAGCTTTAGTAAATTGCTATTCAAGTTTAAACCTTGAAGTAGGGCGCTCTATGATGGAATATCTACTTGATTCTGAAGAAAACCTCTTGAAAGCTGAAATTGAAAATGTTTTGAAAGGGATTGGAAATACTTTTGAATTGAATATGAATTTAAGTGAAAATGGAGATACTCAGTGGTTTGAATTTTCCTTTGCCCCTATTGTGGAAGATGATTTATTAATCGGTGCATCGCTTATGAGTTGGTCTGTTGAAAAGCGAAAACAAGCAGAATTAAAGATGCGCAATCAATTAGCTTTTGAACAGCTCATTGCTTCTTTGGCCTCAAAATTTGTTACATTAAATGATGTGAAGCAAGCTATTAATTCATCTTTAGAGGACATGTGTGTGTTCAGTAACGCCAGTAGAGCGTATATCTTTGAATTCAACGCAGATAAGACACATATGGATAATACCTTTGAATGGTGTAATGTAGGCGTTAGTCCTAAACGTTCAGACTTACAAGGCCTCCCAATGGACCTTTATCCGTGGTGGATGGCTAAACTTGAAAAAAATGAGATTATTGATATACAGAATATTAATCAGTTACCTGTAGAAGCCAGCGCAGAGAAGGCGATTTTGCAGCAACAGAACATTAAATCTGTTTTAGTACTGCCACTTTTAATTAAGCAAGAACTTAGTGGATTTATCGGGTTTGATAATTCTGAACATATTGGCAAATGGAATTTAGAAGATGTGACATTACTAAAAATAACTTCTGAGATTTTCAGTCATGCATTTGAAAGACGACGTGCAGAAGAAGATCTCTGGGACTATAATATCGAACTAGAATCTACTCTTGAACTGCTTCAAAAAGCACAAGCTCAGATCATACAGCAGGAGAGACTTGTTGGTGTTGGGCATTTAGCAGCAGGTGTAGCACATGAAATTAATAATCCATTAGGCTATGTATTAAGCAATATAGATGTGCTTAAGCAAAATATAAATGTACTTGGAGAAGTTTATCAGATCTATGAAAATTTAAAAAAATGTACACTCAGAAATGATGATATTACAATGCCTATAAATAAGATTGAAGCACTTCATAAGAAATACTATATTGAAGAAATAGTGGACGATTTGGAAGATCTTTTAGGGGATATAGACGAAGGTTTGCATCGTGTCTCTAAAATAGTAAACAGTCTGAAGGCTTTTTCAAGAGTAGATCAAATCGATGAATTTTGTCAATATGATCTCAATGAAGGCATCAAAAATACATTGATGATGGCAAACAGCGAATTAAAACAATTTGTTGAAGTAGAAACTGAGTTTGCCAATGTACCTTTAATAACGTGTATAGGCAGTCAAATAAATCAGGTACTACTCAATTTGATTCTTAACAGTAGCTATGCAATTAAGCATAATTTACAGTCTGATATAGGCAAACTTTACATTGAGACTAAATCAGATCAGTCATATGTTTATTGTAAAATTAAGGATAATGGTGGCGGTCTCAGTAGTGATGATGAAAAGCGTATCTTTACGCCTTTTTATACGAGTAAACCTGTGGGGGTTGGCACTGGATTAGGTTTGAGCATGGCTTATGATATTGTAGTCAATAAACATAAGGGCAGGATTGATGTCGATAACGAATCTGGGAAAGGAGTTACTTTTCATATAACACTACCAATAACGCAATAAAGAAGAAAATGATTTGATGATGAAGTAGATTTAGAGCAAAAAAATACAAAATAAATGATTAATTTTTAAAAAAGGGCTTGCAAAAGAGAAAATTCTGTATTATAATCAGTAAATATTAAACCTGTATACAGTATAATTATTCATAAAATTAAACATTTAAGGCAATGGCGTCTTCAAAAAAAAGAGAAAAAGTTCTCTTTCATTGATGACGCCATTTTTATTATTTATACGCAGTTATGAGCCAAATCAAGATTAATTTATGAATAGTTAGGACAGCTGTCCATGTTATGAGCCAACAATTTAGAAAGTGGGGGATTCACATGGATACATTAAGATCAATCGACACGATGTGGGTATTGGTTGCAACTTGTTTAGTATTTTTTATGCAAGCAGGGTTTGCAATGGTAGAAACAGGATTTACAAGAGCAAAGAACTCAGGTAATATCATTATGAAAAATTTTATGGATTTTTCAGTAGGTTCTTTAATCTTTTGGCTATTTGGATTTGGATTGATGTTTAACACAGACATATTAGGATTTGTGGGCAAGATTAATTTATTTTCAGGTGGCACTTACGAACACTTGGGACTTACGATCCCAGTTGAAGCTTTTATTATTTTCCAAACTGTCTTTTGTGCCACAGCAGCAACAATTGTTTCTGGAGCTATGGCTGAAAGGACCAAATTTGCCTCATATTTAGTTTTTAGTTTTGTAATTAGTGCAATTATCTATCCCGTAGTAGGTCACTGGATCTGGGGCGGTGGTTGGTTAGCAGCTAGAGGATTTCACGATTTTGCAGGCTCAACAGTAGTTCATTCTGTTGGTGGCTGGGCAGCACTTGTAGGTGCTAAAGTAATCGGACCTCGACTTGGAAAATACGAAAAGGGAAGATCTAATTCTATACCAGGTCATAGTATTACACTTGGAGCACTTGGTGTCTTCATTCTATGGTTTGGCTGGTTTGGTTTCAATCCAGGCTCGACATTGTCAATGGGAGACCCTAAACTTGTGGGACATATCTTCATGACGACGAATCTTTCTGCAGCAGCAGGAGCCGTTGGCGCAATGGCGATCACTTGGATTAGACATAAAAAACCTGATGTGGGTATGACTTTAAACGGCGCACTTGCTGGCCTTGTAGGTATTACAGCTGGAACAGATGCTGTGAGCTTGGAAGCGGCAGTTGTGATCGGTCTACTATCAGGGATAATCGTTGTTTATGTTTCAAAATTTGTGGATGAAGTACTCTTAATTGATGATCCAGTTGGTGCATTTGCAGTACATGGTGCTTGCGGTGTATTTGGAACAATAATGGTAGGCGTATTTGCAACAGAAGGTGGATTGCTTTATACAGGTGATTTAAGCCTTTTGGCAACACAAGTAATTGGCGTTGCCGCAACCGCATTTTGGACAATAAGCAGCTCATTTGTACTCTTTAAGGTAATCGACATGACAATGGGACTCAGAGTTTCGGCTCGAGAAGAAACACTTGGTCTTGACCTTGAGGAACATGGTATGGTCAGCTATGCAGACTTTGAAATCAAAAAAGAAGGCGCAGTAAATCAAAACGCAATCTAATTGTGAATGAGTTACTGTAACAGGAGGCAAAATGTCATTTATTTCTGATGAAAAGAAAGAATTAAAGGATTTGATTGGAGCACTTGAAGTGGATTTGATTCATCTTCAGTTTACAGACATCACAGGCATTACTAAAAATGTATCAATCATGACACACCAAATTGACAAGGCACTTGACGGTGGGATTACCTTTGATGGGTCCAGTATCGATGGTTTTGTCAGGGTGGAGGAATCTGATATGTATTTAATGCCAGATATTAGCACTTTCACGGTATTTCCGTGGACTTCTTCCCCAAGAGAGGCACGTTTGATTTGTGATGTTTATAAAATGGATGGAACCCCGTTTGAAGGTTGTCCAAGATATATTCTTAAAAAGGCATTAAAGGATTCCGAAGGCATGGGATATACCATGAACGTCGGTCCTGAATGTGAGTTCTTTCTCTTTCATACGGATGAATTTGGCAATCCGTCTTTGGAAGTACATGATCAGGCAAGTTACTTTGATTTAGCGCCAATGGATATGGGGGGGAATGCTCGAAATGATATCTCTATGACGCTCAAATCAATGGGCTTTAAGATTGAAACTTCTCATCATGAGGTTGCTCCTGGTCAACATGAAATTGATTTTGAATATGCAGACGCCTTAAAAACAGCAGATAATATTATGACCTTTAAAATGGTTGTAAGGATCATTGCTCAAAGACATGGTTTACATGCTACATTTATGCCGAAGCCACATGTTGGCATCAGTGGTTCTGGGATGCATCTCAACATCTCATTATCTGGAGAAAACGGAGAGAACGCCTTTTATGATCCAGAAGATGCAATCGAACTTTCTGACAAGGCATATGCGTTTCTTGGTGGATTGCTGGAACATGCAAAAGCATTTACAGCGCTGACAAATCCAACTGTGAATTCTTATAAGCGATTGATTCCAGGCTACGAAGCCCCTATTCTGGTTGCTTGGTCACTGTCTAACAGAAGTCCTCTTATCAGAATTCCTGCAGGTCGTGGAAAATCCACACGATTGGAGCTTCGAAGTCCAGATCCAAGTGCTAATCCTTATTTGGCACTTGCTGCTACACTAAAAGCAGGATTGGATGGGATAAAGAAAAATACACGCCCACCAGAACCAATTTCAAGTAATCTCTATCACATTACAGAAAAAGATGCAGAGTTGCTTGGAATGGAGAGACTTCCATCTACACTTTGTGAGGCAATTGATGCCTTTTCACAGAGTCCATTGATGAAAGAAGCAATAGGTAAACATGCCTATATACGTTTTAAAGAAGCCGCAATGTATGAATGGAATGAATACTCAAAGGATGTGTCACAGTGGGAATTAGATCGTTATTTGAGAAAGTTTTAAGCCATAATGAAGGCTATTCGCTCAAAAATCATCGTAGCTGAACAAAACACAACTATGAGAACTCAAATTTGTACATGGCTGATGCAAGAAGGATATGCGGTCTTTGAATCTAAAGATCCATATAAAACAATTCGTTTAGCACGACAGGTCCTGCCTGATCTTGTTTTGCTAGATGTTGCATTAAGGGGGATTAATGCAAAACAAATGATTCATATCATCGAGGTCGATCATTTATCAAAGGTCATTCCAATGACAGATTCAATAAATGATGATTTTAAACACCTACTTTCTCAAACAACACTCGGTAGATATATGAAAAAGCCTTTGGATCGAAATCACTTTTTGACTGTAATAGCGACTGCCTTATCGCAAATTAAAGAAGAAAAGAAAAATTTGGCTATTCATGAACGGAAAAAGAAGGATATGCCAAAAGAAGATGTGATTCAAAGTGCAAAAAAAATACTCATGGAAAAATGGCGGCTTAATGAAGAGCAAGCTTATCAGTACATGAGAAAAAAAAGCATGGATCATTCTGTTAAAATAGATGCCATTGCAAAAGCTGTTCTCAAGAAGTACTCAGAAAAGTCCTGACATCCTTACTGAGTGTGACTTAAGACAGTAGAATTAATTGAAACTCAAAACTTATAACTTGATACACTTGATATAATAAAACCTCAAAATAAATATAAATGAAATTCAAACTCTTCAAAAAGATGGAAACATCTTACTCCTTAAATTATATAATATAAAATAAAAACATTCTAAGATCAGAACCCTGACACCCTGATTTTAGAATGTTTTTTGTTGTGTATGGACAAAAGTCGATTTGAACGCATTTTTCTCATCTATATTCTGAGATTGAGATATAGTATATAATATGAGTTAAAAATAGAAGACAAAACTAAAATTATTTTATTAAAAAAAAGGGAAAGTGATATTGACTCTCCAGTGTGGTGGAGGGTGTAAACTATACATAGAGAGGAGCTGAAAAAATGAAAAGAGAATGGAGAAAACACGAGAAGTCACTTTACTTACCAAAAGCATCACCAGAAATTATTGAGGTTCCAGAGCTGAAATATTTGGTATTGAGTGGTGAAGGGAATCCTAACGATGCTTTTTTTTCAGAGTATATTGGTGCTTTATATGCAGTATCCTATGCGGTTAGGATGTCCTATAAAAGCTCAGAAGTGCCTGAAGGCTATTATGAGTATACAGTTTATCCACTTGAAGGTGTTTGGGATTTTATAAATCCAAATTTGAAACAATTTGATAAGAATAACTTGAAGTTCGATTTAATGATCAGACAACCGGATTTTTTAACAGAGGAAATGACACAAGTATACATTGAAAGCGCATTTAAAAAGAAAAAAAATCCATTGATCAAAGCAATATCTTTTAAAGTATCTCCTAAAGAGAAATGTGTCCAAATGCTTCATTTAGGACCATATGATGACGAGTCCAAAAGTTTTGAACAGATGAAAGTATTTTGTGAATCAAACGGACTTATGAGAACATCCAATACACATAGAGAAATTTACATTACAGATGTACGGAAAACCGCACCAGAAAAGAATAAAACCGTCTTGAGATACGGTGTAGAATAAAGAAATTTTGAAAAGGAGTGGCATTTAATGTATAAAATCGGTGAATTTTCAAAAATCACATTTTTATCTGTGAAGGCATTGAGATATTATAATGAAATAAGTTTATTGGTGCCTGCGAAGATAGATAAAGAGACAGGTTATAGGTATTATGATGATGAAAATTTTCAAAAGGCTATGATGATTAAGACGTTAAGACGATTTAATTTTTCAATACAGGAACTGCTTGAAGTGGTTCCCAAAATTGACCATATAGATGACTTGGCTGATTTTTTACTTGAAAAGCACGAGCAGCTAGAAACACAAGTTGCGATGATAAAAAAAGATCAAAAGGCTTTAATAAAAGAGGTGAATTACATGAAGGAGGTTAAAGTAATGTCAAAATCATATGAAGTTGAAATCGTTAATATACAAGCCGTTAAAGTGGCCTATCTAAGATATAAAGGCCGTTATGAAGATATGGGGCAATATATAAGCCAGCTATACAAAGTAGCGGGCCCAAAAGCTGATGGAGCCCCTTTTGCACTTTATTATGATGAAGATTTTATGGAAGAAGGGGCGGACATTGAAGTCGCACTTCCTATAAAAAAAGAAGTCGCTAAAGGAGATGTGAAAACACGTATTTTGGATGAAGTCAAATGTGTTAAGTATACTCATGTGGGACCTTATGAACACTTGTCTAATAGCTATAAAATTATTACAGATTATATAAAAGAGAATCATTTTGAAAGCTTTACACCGAGTCGAGAGATCTATATAAAAGGTCCTGGGATGCTCATGAAAGGCAATCCTGAAAAATATGAAACTGAAATTTTGATCCCCATAAGATAAAACCCGATTTGCTCGAACTTGTATCCTGTGCTATAATATAGCAGGAAGTAAAAGAATGAAGTAAGCATTTGGAGTAACTTAGATTACGAGCGGTGATATGCATTTATGTCTGTAGATCAGCGTAAGTTTTCTGTGCTATAGGTGAAAGGATGCCCAAAAATGATTTTAAGAACTGGGGTCTGTACAGGTTCGGAAGGACATGGACTATACTATCTATGATGGTATAAAGTGAGGCATAATTGTTGAAACTTAGACACTCTAACTCTTTGATTTATCAAAGTGATAGGGTGTTTTTTTTGTAAGATTATAGAATGAATTTATTATAAATATGAAAGGAGCAACAAATTAATGAGTCAAAAGTTAAAATCAGTGGCTGAAGAAAAACTGTTCAGTCGAAATTTCACGAAGTATGGGTTAGATATGAATCCAGTAGTATCTATTGGTGCAGGATTGATTGTCGCAATCTTTGCACTTTTTGCTTTTGTGGATTTAGATCGCGCCAATACGGTATTTAATATTGTAAACACGGTTATTGTATCCAATTTTGATTGGCTGTTTGTACTTAGCAGCAATTTTTTTATTTTAGTAAGCTTAATCATGGCTTTTTCGAAGCTTGGTAGTGTGAAAATCGGTGGTGTAGATGCTGAACCTGAATTCGGTAATTTTTCTTGGTATTCCATGTTGATTTCAGCTGGGATGGGTATAGGATTAATGTTTTGGTCAGTAGGTGAACCACTTTATCACATGATGCAAACACCACCTATTTTTACTGACAATATGGGTGATGCACAGGCGATGGCGACGACATTTTTCCATTGGGGATTACATCCTTGGGGCATATACGCACTTATATCACTAGCACTTGCTTTTTTTGCCTATAATAAAAAATTGCCATTATCATTAAGATCTGTTTTCTATCCTTTATTAAAAGATAAAATTTTTGGATTTTGGGGAGATTTGATCGATATCTTGGCAGTTGTATCGTGTCTATTTGGTCTTGCCACATCACTTGGTCTAGGCGTTCAACAGATCAACAGTGGATTAAATTATTTATTTGGCATCAATGTAAGTGTAATAACTCAAGTCTTATTGATTATAGGTATAACAGGACTTGCTACTATAAGTGTTGTAACAGGACTTGATAAAGGCGTTAAAATTTTATCTGAACTCAATATTAAACTTGCAGCTTTCTTTTTAGCAGTCGTTTTTATTTTAGGGCCTTCAGGGTATTTGATAAAATTATTTAGCAATTCACTAGGACTTTATATTAATAAATTTATAAGCGCTTCTTTTTTCGTCAGTACAGATGGTAGCACTTGGCAAGCGAGTTGGTCTGTCTTTTACCTTGCATGGTGGATTTCATGGTCACCATTTGTGGGGATGTTTATTGCGAGAATCTCTAAGGGTAGAACTATTAGAGAGTTTGTACTTGCCGTTTT